>NZ_JAFBID010000049.1 GCF_016811235.1 Microvirga arabica | reverse complement strand
GCCTGCCTCCACACTGCGACGCCTCGCGAGCGCGCCCCTCAACAGAGGCAGGTCTACACAACGATATAGCCGAGCTTAACGCAACAGTCAAGAACAAAGTGAGAACACGCGCCCTGCCGACCAGCGTCAACCACGAAGCGCAGCGCAGATCCGGGATCGTCGGACGAGAATGGCTCCTCTTTAACTCCCGATGGGTGAGGTTGTGCCTTCAGGCACAGGTGAGGGAGTAGCGTCCTCTCCGGGGAGACCTGTAACCCCTCACCCCAGCCCAATCCCTCGGGGAGAGGGAGCTTAGTGCTACATTCTGCACGCGATCCCGGATCGGCTTGCGCCGTCCGGGATGACGATGATGAACGCGCGCCCCTTGCGCTTTCCTCCGCGACAGAAGGCCATCGCTTGCTGCGATATGATCTACACAACGATTGAAGTCATGGGACGAGAGCCTAGATGGTGGACATCCCTCGCCACTCCGAAGCTCTGCATGGTCACCAGGAAAACCTTGAACGCTCCTTGCATGCCCGGGCCTGAAGCTCTCGCGGCAGCCTCGAGGGAAGCTGATACCTGTCGCAGTGCCGGTGAAATCGGGCGCCCCCCGCACCAGCCTCCCGACGGGAGGCGCAGGCTTCATGCACGATAGGCTCGTTCCCAGCCTGGATTTCCTCACCGGAGGCGGTGAAATGGGTGCGCTCATGCGCGCCCATGACTGGTCCTCCTCGCCTCTCGGCCTGCCGGAACACTGGCCGCAGAGCCTCCGAGCCGTGGTGAGCCTGATGCTCACGTCGAAGTTCCCCATGTTCATCGCCTGGGGGCCGCAACTCGCGTTTTTGTACAACGACGGCTATCGGCCGATCTTCGGTGCCAAGCACCCGCATGCCCTTGGCCTGCCGTTCCACGAGGTCTGGTCCGAGATCTGGCATGACATCGAGCCGCTGGTGACCAAAGCGCTGGCCGGAGAGGCGACCTATCATGAGGACCTGCACCTCGTGATGGAGCGCAACGGCTACCCGGAAGATACCTGGTACACCTTCTCCTACTCACCCGTCCGCGATGAGACGGGCGGGATCGCCGGCATGTTCTGCGCCTGCACGGAGACCACGCATGAGGTCAAATCCCGCGCGGCCTTGAGGGAAGAGCAGGATCGGCTCCGCGAGCTCTTCCAGCAGGCTCCAGGCTTCATGGCGATGCTGCGCGGCCGGGAGCATGTCTTCGAGCTGGCGAACGATGCCTATCTTCAGCTCGTGGGGCATCGTCGCGACATCATTGGGAAGTCCGCGCGCGAGGCCTTGCCCGAGATCGAAGGTCAGGGCTTCTTTGAGCTGCTCGACAACGTTTATGCCACAGGTCAGCCGTTCGTCGGACGAAGCGTGCGAGTCGGGTTGCAGCGAAAACCGGAGAGCCCGGTCGAAGAACGTTTCGTCGATGTGATCTATCAGCCGATCACCGACCGAGAGGGGAGGACCACCGGCATCTTCGCGGAAGGCTACGACGTCACCGAGCGCGTGCAGGCCGAGGAAAGCCTGCGCGAGAGCGAGGCGCGGTTCCGCAATCTTGCCGATCACGCTCCCGTCATGGTCTGGGTGACGGAGCCGGACGGCACCTGCACCTACCTGTCCCGCTCCTGGTACGAGTTCACCGGCCAAACGCCCGAAACCGGCCTCGGCTTTGGCTGGCTCGATGCCGTCCACCCGGACGACAGGAGCTGGTCGGGCGAGATGTTCCGGACCGGCTATGCCAAGCAAGAGCCGATCCGCGTGGAATACCGGCTGCGCCGGGCCGACGGCACCTATCGCTGGGCCATCGATGCCGCGGCACCCCGCTTCGGCGAAGACGGCACTTACCTGGGCCATGTGGGCTCGGTGCTCGACATCACCGACCGCAAGCAGATCGAGGAGCACCGCGAGCTTCTCATCAACGAGCTGAACCACCGGGTGAAGAACACGCTCACCATCGTTCAGTCCATGGCGTCGCAGAGCCTGAAGCAGATGAGCGAGGAGAACCGTCCCAAGGTCCAGGCCTTCGAAGACCGCCTCTTCGCCCTGGCGCGGGCGCACGACGTTCTCACCCGGGAGAACTGGGAAGGAGCGGAGCTGCGCGAGATCATCAACGAGGTGGTCGAGCCCTATCTCCGGCAGAAGACGAAGCACATCGAGATCGAAGGGCCGCGCCTTCGCCTCATCCCGAGGATCGCTCTGGCCATCGCCATGGCGATCCACGAACTGGCCACGAACGCCGCGAAATACGGCGCGCTCTCCGTCCCGTCCGGATGCGTCTTCATCACCTGGACGGTCACGTCGCACAACGCTCCGCACCTGGAGCTGCGCTGGCAGGAGCGGGATGGTCCGCCGGTTTCACCCCCGACCCGCCGGGGCTTCGGCACGCGGCTGATTGAGCGGAGCCTGGCCACCGACGTGGGCGGCAACGTCCGGCTGACCTACGAGCCTGCCGGGGTGGTGTGTGTGATGGATATTCCACTGAGCGATGAGGGCGGGATGCTGGAGCATCATACGCACCGCTAAGCGGAAGGCCCCGGTGAGCCTCCCCAGGGGAAAATTGCAATGCACATGAAAATGGCCGGGACGAGCCCGGCCATGATGCATTCGCTGCTTTCTCTTACAGTCCCAGCTTCTTCTTCCGCTGGGCGAGCGTGCGCAGCCGGAGCGCGTTGAGTTTGATGAAGCCGGCGGCGTCGCGGTGGTCGTAGGCGACGGCGCCTTCCTCGAAGGTGACGAGGTCCTGGTCGTAGAGGGTGTAGGGGCTCTGGCGGCCAATGAGGTGGACGCCGCCCTTGTAGAGCTTGAGCGTCACCTCGCCGGTGACGAATTCTTGAGACTTGTCGATCATCGCCTGCAGCATCTCGCGCTCCGGCGAGAACCAGAAGCCGTTGTAGATGAGCTCGGCGTATTTCGGCATGAGCTCGTCCTTCAGGTGGGCCGCGCCGCGGTCGAGGGTGATCGACTCGATGCCGCGATGGGCGAGATGCAGGATCGTGCCGCCGGGGGTCTCGTACATGCCGCGGCTCTTCATGCCCACAAAACGGTTCTCCACGAGATCGAGGCGGCCGATGCCGTTGATCCGGCCCAGCTCGTTGAGCTTCGCCAGCAGGTCGGCCGGGCTCATCTTTTTGCCGTCGATGGCGACCGGATCGCCTTTCTGGAATTCGATGCGGATGACCGTCGGCTTGTCGGGTGCGGATTCAGGCCCGTCGGTGCGCGAATAGACGTAGTCCGGCACTTCCATGGCCGGATCCTCCAGCACCTTGCCCTCGGAGGAGGCGTGCAGGAGGTTGGCGTCGACGGAGAAGGGCGCTTCGCCGCGCTTGTCCTTGGCGATCGGGATCTGATGCTGCTCGGCAAAAGCGATGAGCTGCTCGCGGGAGCGCAGGTCCCATTCGCGCCAGGGGGCGATCACGGTCACGTCGGGCTTGAGGGCATAGTAGCCGAGCTCGAAACGCACCTGGTCGTTGCCCTTGCCGGTGGCCCCGTGGGAGACCGCGTCGGCCCCCACCTTCTCGGCGATCTCGATCTGCTTCTTGGCGATGAGCGGCCGGGCGATGGAGGTGCCGAGCAGGTAGAGGCCCTCGTACTGGGCGTTGGCGCGGAACATCGGGAACACGTAATCGCGCACGAACTCGTCGCGCAGGTCCTCGATGAAGATGTTTTCGGGCTTGATGCCCAGAAGCTCGGCCTTCTTGCGGGCGGGCTCCAGCTCCTCGCCCTGGCCGAGATCGGCGGTGAACGTCACCACCTCGCAGCCATAGGTGGTCTGCAGCCACTTGAGGATGATGGAGGTGTCGAGGCCGCCCGAATAGGCGAGCACGACCTTGTTCACGCGCTTGTCGGCCATGGCAAAGGTTCCAGAGAGAAAGACTGGCAGCGGCTTAGCGGGGAAGGCCTTGTCGCGCAACGGGCAATTCGCGAACCGGCATGCTTGCCCTGCAATCCTGCCCGGAAGGCCGAAGCCTGCCGTAACCCAGCGGAATGGACTAGGTCTCTGGTGGAGCGGAAGGCCAACTTTGGGAGTTGGCCTGGTTCCTCCGGGTTTTTGGTTGCAAAGGACGCCCATGCACCGTCAGCCGGTTCTCGAATTCTGGTACGAGTTCGCCTCGACCTATTCCTATCTCACGGCCATGCGCATCGAGGCGGCGGCGGAAGCGGCCGGGGTCGAGCTCGTCTGGCGGCCGTTTCTGCTGGGGCCGATCTTCAAGGCGCAGGGGTGGGAGACCACGCCTTTCAGCCTCTACCCGGCCAAGGGGCGTTACATGTGGCGCGACATGGAGCGGGAGGCGGCGCGCCTCGGGCTCCCCTTCTACCGGCCCGAAGCCTTCCCGCAGAACGGGCTCATAGCCGCGCGGGTGGCCCTGCTCGGCTCCGACCGGGGCTGGACGCCCGCCTTCACCCGGGCCGTCTATACCGCGCAGTTCGCGCAAGGGCGCGACATCGCCAGCCCGCAGACCGTCACGGATATCCTGACCGCCCTGGGCCTCGATGCGGAATCTGTCCTAACAGAGGCGGGGGCCGAGACGAACAAGATGCGCCTGCGCCGGATGAACGAGGAGGTGCAGTCGCGCGGCCTCTTCGGCGCGCCCACGTTCTTTGCCGAGGACGGGGAGATGTTCTGGGGCAACGACCGGCTCGAACAGGCGCTGGATTGGGCCGTCGCCCAGGCGCGGCGCGGGCAGGCGCCGGCCTGAGGCGGGCCAAGGAGGCGAGAGCCTTGAAAGCCTTGTGATCCGGGGCCAATTGGGTTAAGACAACCCCCATCCGACAGGACAGTGACGGTTTCGATTGTCAGGGTGCGTGTTCCGCGCCCTCGCGGCGTTCCGGAAAAACCCTGTCGGATAAAGCGTTTCCATCCGCTGATGATGCGCCGGCCCGCTCGACAGAGCGGCATGCCCGGGACATGGCCCTGAAGGGGCGTCTCAGGCAGCGGCGGAGGGGAACGGCCCGTTAACACGAGCCGCCGGCGTTGCCCCTTGAACGAGGGCCATTCAGGAGAACCTATGTCTGCAGCTTTGCAACAGCCGAGCCGTGAAGATTTCGCGGCCCTGCTCGAAGAATCCTTCCGCACGAACGAGATCAGCGAAGGCTCGGTCGTGAAGGGCAAGGTGGTCGCGATCGAGAAAGACGTCGCGGTCATCGATATCGGCGCCAAGACCGAAGGTCGCGTCGCCCTGAAAGAATTTGCCGGCCCGAACCGCGACCAGACCGTGGTCGTCGGCGACGAGGTCGAGGTCTATGTCGAGCGCATCGAGAATGCCCTGGGCGAGGCCGTCATCTCCCGTGACAAGGCCCGCCGCGAAGAGTCGTGGGTGAAGCTCGAGAAGGCCTTCGAGGCCCAGGAGCGCGTCAACGGCACCATCTTCAACCAGGTGAAGGGCGGCTACACCGTCGACCTCGACGGCGCAGTGGCGTTCCTGCCGCGCTCCCAGGTCGACATCCGCCCGGTGCGCGACGTCACCCCGCTCATGGGCGTGGCTCAGCCGTTCCAGATCCTCAAGATGGATCGCCGCCGCGGCAACATCGTCGTGTCGCGCCGCACGGTCCTCGAAGAGAGCCGCGCCGAGCAGCGTTCCGAGCTCGTGGCGAACCTCGAAGAGGGTCAGGTCATCGACGGCGTGGTCAAGAACATCACCGAGTACGGTGCGTTCGTTGATCTCGGCGGCATCGACGGCCTGCTGCACGTCACCGACATGGCATGGCGCCGCGTCAACCATCCGTCCGAGGTCGTAACCATCGGCCAGACGGTGAAGGTGAAGATCATCAAGATCAACCACGAGACGCACCGCATCTCGCTGGGCATCAAGCAGCTTCTGGCCGATCCGTGGGAGGGCATCGCCGCCCGCTACCCGGTCCAGGCAAAGCTGAAGGGCCGCGTCACGAACATCACCGATTACGGTGCATTCGTTGAGCTCGAGCCCGGCATCGAAGGCCTGATCCACGTCTCCGAGATGTCTTGGACGAAGAAGAACGTCCACCCGGGCAAGATCATCTCCACCTCGCAGGAGGTTGAGGTCGTGATCCTCGAGGTCGATCAGGTGAAGCGCCGCATCTCGCTGGGCCTGAAGCAGACGCTCCAGAACCCGTGGGAGGCCTTCGCCGAGAAGCACCCTGTCGGCACCGAGGTCGAGGGCGAGGTCAAGAACAAGACCGAGTTCGGTCTGTTCATCGGTCTCGAGAACGACGTCGACGGCATGGTCCACCTCTCGGACCTCGACTGGAACCGTCCGGGCGAGCAGGTCATCGACGACTTCAAGAAGGGCGACGTCGTGCGCGCTCAGGTTCTCGACGTGGACGTCGAGAAGGAGCGCATCTCGCTCGGCATCAAGCAGCTGGCCGGCGATCCCTTCGCCGAGGCCGGCGAGCTGAAGAAGGGCCAGATCGTCACCTGCGAGGTTCTCGAGGTGAAGGACGGCGGCCTGGAGGTGAAGATCGTCGACACCGACCTCACCACCTTCATCAAGCGCAACGAGCTCGCTCGTGACCGTGCCGACCAGCGCCCCGAGCGCTTCGCCGCCGGCGAGAAGCTCGATGCCCGCGTCACGCAGTTCGACCGCAAGGCCCGCCGCGTGACCGTCTCCATTAAGGCCCTCGAGGTCGCTGAGGAGAAGGAAGCCATGGCTCAGTACGGCTCGGCCGATTCGGGTGCGTCGCTCGGCGACATCCTCGGCGCCGCCCTGAACAAGGCCGGCAAGAAGTAATCAGGCTCGACAAGAGCTTGGATGGGATCCCCGGGCCGAAAGCCCGGGGATTTTCTTTGAGCAGACCCGCGCGAGCGATCGTGCGGGTTTTTTGTTGGCCCCCTGTCTTGCCGCCCTATCTGGCTTCGCAATAGGGTGCTCCCCCTCGCACCCGGTGCGAACCCAGCACGATCCGATTTCGAGAGACCAGACGATGTCCATCGATGCCGAAGCCATTGCCGACCGCCGCCGCCTGCGCCGCAAGCTCTCCTTCTGGCGGGTGGCGGGTTTCTCCGGGCTGATCGCCGCCGTCGCGGCCATCGGCTATGCCGCCGCCGACCGGGCCGGTTATGGGGCCATTCAGAACCAGATCGCCCGCATCTCCATCGACGGGGTCATCACCGGCAACCAGCGTCTGGCGGATCTGATGCGGCGAGTGGGCGAATCGAGCACCGTCTCCGGCGTGGTGATCTCCATCAACAGCCCCGGCGGCACCACGACGGGATCGGAAGAGCTCTTCCGCAACATCCGCCGTCTCGCCGAGAAGAAGCCGGTCGTCACCTTCGTGGACGGCACGGCGGCCTCCGGCGGCTACATCACGGCCCTGGCCACCGACTACATCGTGGCGCGCGAGACCGCGATCGTCGGCTCCATCGGCGTGCTCTTCCAGTATCCCGACCTCACCGGCCTCATGGGCCAGATCGGCGTGAAGGTGGAGGCGGTGAAGTCCGCGCCGCTGAAAGCCGAGCCGAACCCCTTCACGCCCACCTCGCCGGAGGCGCGGGCCGCCATGCAGGCGGTGGTCAACGACACCTATGACTGGTTCAAGAACCTGGTGCGCGAGCGCCGCCGCCTGAACGAGGGCGAGCTCTCCACCGCGTCCACCGGCCAGGTATTCAGCGGCCGCCAGGCCGTGCCCCTCAAGCTCATCGACAAAATCGGCAGCGAGCGCGACGCGGTGGCCTGGCTGGAACAGGAGAAGGGCGTGGCCAAGGACCTGCCGATTCGCGATTGGGAACCGCGGTCGGATCGGGACATCTCGATTTTCGCCATGAGCGCCACGATGGCCGACATCTTCGGCTTCGAGCGGGTGGCCGAGGCATTGCGCCGGACGTCCGCGCAGGCGGAGATCGCGCGGCTTGACGGGCTCCTGGCTGTCTGGCAACCTTTGGAAAAATAAAGCAACGTCAAAGATATAGCTCATCCATGATAAAATCCGAACTCGTGCTCAAGATCGCTGAGCAGAACCCGCATCTTTACCAGCGTGACGTGGAGAAGATCGTGAACGCGATCCTCGACACCATCGCGGATGCGCTGGCCCGGGGCGACCGGGTCGAGCTGCGCGGCTTCGGGGCCTTTTCGGTGAAAAAGCGGGATGCCCGCACGGGCCGCAACCCGCGCACGGGCGAATCCGTTTCCATCTCCGAAAAGGTCGTCCCGGTCTTCAAGACGGGCAAGGAAATGCGTCAGCGTCTCAATGCTCCGGCTCCGAAGATGATGAAGGCGGCTGCTGCCCAATAATTCTCGCGAGGTGTTCGTGATTCGCTTTCTGAAGGCGCTCATTCTCCTGCCGGTCGCCATCCTGATCGTCCTGCTCGCCGTGGCGAACCGGGCACCGGTGACCTTGTCCCTCGATCCGTTCTCGCAGGAAGCGCCGGAATTCGCGTTCCAGCTGCCCCTGTTTGCCGTCATCTTCGCGGCGGTGATGCTGGGCGTCCTGATCGGCGGCACCGCGAGCTGGCTCGCGCAGGGCAAGAACCGCAAGACCCGCCGGAAGCTCCGGCGCGAGACCAGGCAGCTGCGCTACGAGACCGAGCGACTGAAGGCGCAGACGCCCTCGAACACGAACCTGCCGGCCACCGTTCCTGCCCCGGCCCGAAGCATCTAAGACAATCCCATGCGCGTCATCACCTCGGCCGAGATCGATCGGGCTCTCACCTTTCCTGTCCTGATCGATGCCCTGGCCGAGGCGTTTCGCGGCAGCATGGTCACACCGGTCCGGCACCATCACGAGGTCGAGCGTCCGGGCGCCCATGGCACGCTCCTGCTCATGCCGTCCTGGACCGGACCCGCGATGCAGGACGGCTTCCTCGGCGTGAAGGTCGTCACGGTCTTTCCCGAGAACGGCGCCAGGAGCCTGCCCAGCGTGATGGGCTCCTACCTGCTGATGGACGGCAGCACGGGCGAGCCGGTCTCCGTCCTTGACGGCGCGCGCCTCACCGTCTGGCGCACCGCAGCGGCCTCGGCGCTTGCGGCCCGATACCTTGCCCAAGAGGATGCAAGCCGCATGGTGATGGTCGGGGCAGGCGCCCTGGCGCCCTTCCTCATTCGCGCCCATATGAGCCAGCGGCCGATCCGCGAGGTAGCGCTCTGGAACCATCGGCCGGAGAAGGCTGAAAGCCTGGCGGCCGAGCTTCGCGCCGAGGGCCTGCCCGTCACCGCCGTCACCGATCTGGAGGCGGCCGTACGCGGAGCCGACCTCGTCTCCTGCGCCACGCTCTCCACCGCACCCGTGGTCAAGGGCGCCTGGCTCAAGGAGGGGGCGCATCTCGACCTCGTAGGCGCCTTCAATCTCAAGATGCGCGAGGCGGACGATGAGGCGCTGCGCCGGGCGCAGGTCTACATCGACACCCCGGCGGCGAAGTCCGAGGGCGGCGACGTGGCCGTGGCCCTACACCGGGGCGCCATCACCGAGGATCACATCCGCGGCACCCTCACGGACCTGTGCCGCAGCGCCCCCCATCGCGGACCCGCCGTGATCACCGCGTTCAAATCCGTGGGCACTGCTCTGGAGGATCTGGCTGCGGCGATGGTGGTGTGGCGCTCGCTGGCGAAATCGTTGTAAACTACCTCCTATGGATAAGCTGGTGAAAATCTGCGGGCTCTCCACGCCCGAGACCCTCGATGCCGCCCTGAGCGCAGGTGCGGACATGGTCGGCTTCGTGCGGTACCCGAAGAGCCCCCGCCATGTCAGCCTCAACCTCGGCCACCGTCTGGCCCTGCAGGCCAAGGGCCGGGCGCAGCGCGTCGTGCTTCTGGTCAACCCGGGCGACGAGGACATTGCCCAGGCGGTCGAGGCCATCAATCCCGATCTGATCCAGCTGCATGGCAGCGAGACGCCTCAGCGGGTGGCCGAGATTCGCTCGATGGTGAAACGGCCGGTCATGAAAGCCCTTGGCGTCGCGGAGCCGTCCGATCTCCAGGCTCTCAGCCCTTATGCCGGCGCCGACCACATCCTGCTCGATGCCAAGCCGCCCCGCACCGCCGAGGCTCTGCCCGGCGGTAATGGCGTCTCCTTCGACTGGGGGCTCCTGAACGGGCTTGACCGCAAGGTTTCCTTCATGCTGTCAGGAGGCCTCAACCCCGACAATGTGGCGGAGGCGATCCGGCTCACGAAGCCACGAGCCGTCGACGTGTCGTCCGGGGTGGAGAGCGGACCGGGTCTCAAGGATCCGGCCAGGATCGAGGCCTTCATCAGGGCCGCCCGGACAGCATTCGCTGCTGCCCATCACTAATATCAGTGGCGCGTCCTCGTCTGGGCGTGTCTTTCAATCCTGAAGGCAGGACAGGCCGTGTCAGCTCAAGCTCAACCCAATTCCTACCGCACCGGCCCCGACGAGCGCGGACATTTCGGCCAGTTCGGCGGACGCTTCGTCGCCGAAACCCTGATGCCGAACATCCTCGAGCTGGAAAAGGCCTATGAGGAGGCGCGGAACGACCCGTCCTTCCATGCCGACATGGCGTCCTACTCGACCCATTACATCGGCCGCCCGAGCCCGCTCTATTTCGCCGAGCGCATGACCGAGCATCTCGGTGGGGCAAAAATCTACTTCAAGCGCGAAGAGCTGAACCATACTGGCGCGCACAAGGTGAACAACGTGCTGGGCCAGATCCTTCTCGCCCGCCGCATGGGCAAGAAGCGCATCATCGCCGAAACCGGCGCGGGCCAGCATGGTGTCGCGACGGCGACGCTCTGCGCGCGCTTCGGACTCGAATGCATCGTCTATATGGGCGCGGTCGACGTGGAGCGGCAGAAGCCCAACGTGTTCCGCATGAACATGCTCGGCGCCAAGGTGGTGCCCGTGCAGTCCGGCACCCGCACCCTGAAGGACGCCATGAACGAGGCCCTACGCGACTGGGTCACCAACGTGGCCGACACCTTCTACTGCATCGGCACGGTGGCGGGCCCGCACCCGTACCCGGCCATGGTGCGCGATTTCCAGTGCGTGATCGGCACCGAGACCCGCGAGCAGATGATGCAGGCGGAAGGCCGCCTGCCGGACTCGCTGGTTGCCTGCATCGGCGGCGGCTCCAACGCCATCGGGCTGTTCCACCCGTTCCTCGACGACAAGGACGTGGAGATCTACGGCGTCGAGGCAGCCGGCCACGGCCTGTCGAACCTCCACGCGGCCTCGCTCTCCGGCGGACGGCCTGGCGTGCTCCACGGCAACCGCACCTACCTGCTCATGAACCAGGATGGGCAGATCGCCGACGCCCACTCCATCTCGGCCGGCCTCGACTATCCGGGCATCGGCCCGGAGCATGCCTGGCTGCACGAGATGGGCCGGGTGCAGTACATCTCCGCCACCGACGACGAGGCGCTCGACGCGTTCCAGCTCTGCTCGCGGTTGGAGGGCATCCTGCCGGCGCTCGAGCCCGCCCATGCGCTCGCCAAGGTCGTCGAGCTCGCGCCGCAGAAGCCAAAGGATCACCTGATGGTGGTCAACATCTCAGGCCGCGGCGACAAGGACCTGTTCCAGATCGCCGAGCACCTGGGCAACCGGATCGTTTGAACCGGCAATCATGGAAAAAGGGGCTTTGATGAGCCCCTTTTTCATTCATCCATCATCATCGCCATGAAGAGTTCCGGATCGAGGCAGAACTCGCGCAGGAGCCGGAAATGCTGCGTCTGCTGGAGAGTGGTCGGTTCCAGCCCGTGTTTCGTGAGGCCCAGCAGTCGCGCACCCGGATAAGCCATCAGGATGGGCGAATGCGTTGCCATGATGACCTGGCAGAAGCCGGACGCCTCCATGCGGCGCAGCAGCTTGAGAAACTCCACCTGCCGCGACGGCGATAGGGCCGATTCGGGCTCATCGAAGATGTAGAGGCCCTGTTTCTGGCATCGCTCCTCGAAGAAGCGCAGGAAGCCCTCCCCGTGGGAATGGGAAAGGAAATCCGGCGGAGCCGCTCCTCCATCCACCGCGGCCTGATCGAGGTAGCGGGACACGGAAAAGAAGCTCTCGGCCCTGAAGAACCAGCCTTGCGTGACTCTCGGGAGCCAGCTTGCGCGCAGGGCTTTGCTCAGGTCCCTGCCCATCGCTTCCACGGCGCCGGAGTGATCGACGGGCCTGTATCCCTTCCCGCCCCCTGCCTCGTCATATCCGGCCAGAGCCGCAATCCCCTCCAGGATGGTCGATTTTCCGACACCGTTCTCGCCCACCACGATGGTGATTGGACGATCGAACTCCATTGAGAACTCATCACGGCTGAAGATCGGTAGGCAAAAGGGATAGGTATCCTTATCGGGCACACGGCCCTCATCGAACCATACTCGCCTGAGATAAGGCGCTCGCATCCTTGTCATCTGGGTGGTTCTTGCCAAGGGCCTGGCTCCAGGAGGTCTCGCATCGCGAAGAGGGCCAAGCCTAACCGTTCTGCAGCGAAAAACACTATCACGTGCGGCCCCACGGATATGCGAGATCCCTGTCCACATCTCTTGAATCCCGTGCTAAAGACCCCGCCCATGACCAAACGCATCGAAGCCCGTTTTGAACAATGCCGTGCGGAAGGCCGCGCCGCTCTCGTCACCTATGTGATGGCCGGCGACCCGGATCCCGAGACCTCGCTTGAGATCCTGAAGAGCCTGCCGAAGGCCGGAGCCGATATTGTCGAGTTCGGGCTGCCGTTTACCGATCCCATGGCCGACGGCCCGGCGATCCAGGCGGCGGGCTTAAGGGCGCTCAAAGTCGGCCAGGATACGGTCAAGACCCTCGACCTCATCCGCCGCTTCCGGGCAGAGGACCAGGACACGCCCGTGATCCTCATGGGCTATTTCAACCCAATCTACGTCTACGGCGTCGACCGCTTCCTGGTGGATGCTAAGCAAGCCGGCGTCGATGGCCTCATCGTCGTCGACCTGCCGCCGGAGGAGGACGACGAGCTCTGTCTGCCGGCCCTCAAGGCTGGCCTCGCGTTCATCCGCCTCGCCACCCCGACCACCGACGACAAGCGCCTGCCGGCGGTTCTCAGCAATACGGCGGGTTTCGTCTATTACGTGTCGATCACCGGCATCACGGGTGCGGCCACGCCGGATTTCGGCAAGGTCGCCACGGCCGTGGAGCGGATCAAGCGCCACACGCCCCTGCCGGTGGTGGTGGGCTTCGGCGTCAAGAGCGGGGCGCATGCGGCCGCGGTGGCCCAGGGCGCCGACGGCGTCGTGGTGGGCTCGGCCCTGATCGACGCCCTGAAAGGCACCCTCGATGCCGAGGATCGCGCAACGGCAGGCTCCGTCGAGGCGGTGACGAAGCTGGTGAAGGAATTGAGCGAAGGCGTGCGCTCGGTGGCAAAACGCGCGGCGGCCTAATACATACAGAGCACGTCCTGCCGCTGTGCAGGCATCCACGCCTCCGGCGTGGTCCGCGTAAATGGCCGGCTGACTCCCGGCCATGACGAGAGGATTGAAGCGATGAACTGGATTTCCGAAGTCGTCCGTCCGAAGATCAAGACGCTCTTCAACAAGCGCGAGACGCCGGACAATCTCTGGATCAAGTGCCCGGAGACGGGCCAGGTGGTGTTCCACAAGGACGTGGAGGCGAACCAGTGGGTGATCCCCGGCTCCAACCACCACATGCGCATCTCCGCCACCCAGCGCCTGCAGCTCATGTTCGACGGCGCCACTTGGCTCGATGTTGCGCTGCCCGAAGTGGCCGTCGATCCCCTGAAATTCCGTGACGAGAAGCGCTACATCGACCGCCTGAAGGATGCTAAGGCCAAGACTGGCCAGCAGGATGCGTTCAAGGTGGGCTTCGGCCGGGTCGAGGACCTGCCCATGACCATCGCGGTGCAGGATTTCGGCTTCATGGGCGGCTCGCTTGGCATGGCGGCCGGCGAGGCCTTCATCAAGGGCGCCGAGACGGCCCTCGAGAAGAAGACCCCTTACGTGCTCTTCGCAGGATCGGGCGGCGCGCGCATGCAGGAGGGCATTCTCTCGCTCATGCAGATGCCCCGCACCACGGTGGCGATCCGCCGCCTGCGCGATGCGAAGCTGCCCTACATCGTCGTGCTCACCAACCCGACCACGGGCGGCGTGACGGCGTCCTATGCGATGCTCGGCGACGTGCATCTGGCCGAGCCGGGCGCGCTCATCGGCTTTGCCGGCCCGCGCGTGATCGAGCAGACCATCCGCGAGAAGCTGCCCGACGGCTTCCAGCGCGCCGAATACCTGAAGGAGCACGGCATGGTCGATGCGGTCGTGCATCGCCACGAGCTGAAGGCGACGGTTGCGCGCCTGTCGCGTCTCTTCACCAAGGCGCCGGCTGCGAGCGTTGCTGCGGCTCCCGTTCCGGCTGCGCCTGAGATCACGGCTGCGGCTGCCGAGTAAGCGAGACCAGGGCAATGAATTCCTCCGATGCGCTGATCGCGCGCTTCCTTGCCCTGCACCCGAAAACCATCGACCTCTCGCTTGAGCGCATCCAGCGGCTGCTCGCCCAGCTCGGCCATCCGGAGCGCCGACTGCCGCCGGTCATTCATGTGGCGGGCACCAACGGTAAGGGCTCGACCATCGCGTTCATGCGGGCGATCCTGGAGAGCGCGGGGCTTGCCGTCCACGTCTATACCTCGCCCCATCTAGTGCGCTTCCACGAGCGCATTCGCCTCGGCAAGTTCGGTGGCGGCCAGTATGTGACCGAGGATAGGCTCGTCGAGGCCTTCCGCCGCTGCGAGGCGGTGAATGCCGGCGCGCCCATCACTGTGTTCGAGATCACCACCGCCGCGGCCCTGCTGGTCTTCTCCGAGGAACCCGCCGACGTGCTGCTGCTGGAAGTGGGCCTCGGCGGCCGCTTCGACGCCACCAACGTGATCGACCGGCCGGCTGCGGCCGTGGTCACGTCCATCGGCCACGACCACGCGGAATATCTCGGCACGACGCTGACGGCGATTGCCGGCGAGAAGGCCGGCATCTTCAAGCGCGGCTGCCCGGCGGTCATTGCCCCGCAAGATTATCTGGAGGCCGACCAGACCCTGCGCGACGCGGCCGAGCGCATCGGCGCCACGCCCATTCTTGTCGGTCAGCAGGATTTCTCCGTGCACGAGGAGGGCGGGCGCCTCGTCTACCAGGACGAGAAGGGCCTTCTGGACCTGCCGCGCCCGAAGCTCATCGGGCGCCATCAGTTCATCAATGCCGGTACGGCGATTGCAGCGCTTCGCGCCGCCGGTTTCGAGGGCTTCGAGACCTCCGCGTTCGAGGCGGGCCTCACCCGCGCCGAATGGCCGGGCCGCCTGCAGCGCCTCAACCGGGGCCGCCTGCCGGAGATCGCGCCGTCCGGCTGCGAGATCTGGCTCGACGGCGGCCACAACCCCGACGGCGGCCGGGTGCTCGCCGCCGCCATGGCCGACCAGAGCGAGCGCTCGGACGCGCCCCTCGTGCTGATCGCCGGCATGCTCGGCACGAAGGATTCTCAAGCCTTCTTCAAGAACTTCTCGGGGCTCGCCCGGGAGGTGATCGCCGTGCCGATTGCCGGCCAGATCGCCGCCCGCCCGGCTGAGGAAGTCGCATCCATCGCTGGCAGCGTGGGGCTCACCACCTCGATTGCTGCAAGCGTCGAATCCGCCCTCGCGTCGCTCCACAACTACGTCTGGGACCGCCCGCCTCGCGTGCTGATCTGCGGCTCGCTGTATCTCGCCGGCGAGGTGCTGGCGGCGAACGGGACGCTGCCGGAATAGCCTTCAAACCACGTCATCCCGGACGGCGGAGCCGATCCGGGATCGCTTCAACCAGTCCAGCACTGTCATTCCGAGGCTGACAGCGTCGTGGTTCCGGCGCCATGTCCTGCGCACGATCCCGGATCTCCGCTGACGCTGCGTCCGGGATGACGGTAGATAAAAGAAAAGGGGCCTTTCGGCCCCCTCTCATCAACTCAAAATCGCAACTTGATCAAGCCGAAGCCTGGATCCAGCGGGAGAGTTCGCCCTTGGGAGCGGCGCCGACCTTCTGGGCGACGACCTTCCCGTCCTTGAACATCATCAGCGCCGGGATCGACCGGATGCCGAGCTGCGAAGAGATCTGCGGGTTCTCGTCCACGTTGAGCTTGGCGATCTTCACCTTGCCGGCCATCTCGTCGGAAATCTCTTCGAGAGCGGGGCCGATCATGCGGCAGGGACCGCACCACTCGGCCCAGAAATCGACCACGACGGGCTCGGAGGATTGCAGGACATCCTGCTGGAAGCTCGAATCGGTCACCTTAACGGTCGCCATACCATCACCTTTGACGTTGAACGCGACTCAATGATGAGCCGCTCGGCTATAGGGCCAAGGTAAGAACCGCGCTTGAGGGAATCAAGCAAGGGCGCCGGCCCTCACGCTGCTTTGATGAGGGTAAGTGCCGATTCCAGCTCTGGTTCCAGGAGCTCGTGGATCACCGGCCCTGAGGTCCAGATCAGGAAGGTGCGGATCCGCCGGCCCGGATAGATCTCGGCCAAGAGCCTCCGGTAGAGGGCGAGCTGGGCTACGTAAGATTGCGGGGGCGGCTGGTCGGGACGGGGCGGGCGCGCCGTGGTTTTGAAATCGGCGACCAGCACCTCTGTGTCGAGCACGGCCAAGCGGTCGATCTGGCCTGAGACCATGAGCTCGCCCTCAACTGTGAGCACGCGCCCGGCGATGGGCGCCTCGGCCCGCGAGCCCTGACCGAACAGGGGCTTGAGGTCCGGATGGTCGAGAACGTCGAGGGCGTTGACCAGGATCGATTCCCGCAGGTCGCCTGCGAGCCGCGGGGCGCGGGCCTTCACGTAAGATCGGGCCATGCTCTCCCGGTGCTCCGGCGGCAGGGCCGGCAGGCGCTCCAGCAGGGCATGGACCAGGGTGCCGCGCAGGCGTGCCTCGGGGGCGTAGGGGCCGTCGCCCGGCCGGGTCATGCGGTCGGCGGCGCCGAGCGCGCTGGAGGGGCGGATCGGCGGCAGGGGCTCGGGCTCGGATGCCACGGCCGTGGTCAGCCAGTCCGGCACGGCGATGGGATCGAGCGGCGTAACATCCGACTCGGCCACAAGGGTGCGGGCGAGGGGCGAGCCGTCGCGCCAGACGGAGATCGGGCCATAAGGGGCTTCGTCGAGCTCCAGTCCGCCGGCTTTGGCGACCAGACCCTGGCGGATCATCTCGCACCAGGCTTCCTGCTTGGTTTCGTTGCCATTCGTCCGGTACGGCGCGATCACCAGCCGGTCCTTGGCACGGGTCATGGCTACATAGAGCAGCCGGTTATGCTCCTCGTGGCCCTTCGCGTGCAGGATCTCGCGGGCCTGCGCCATCACGCTGGAATCGGATGTCTTGCCCGGCGCCCAGACGGGGATCTTCTCAGCCCCTATGCTTTGCAACTGCAGCAGCGGCGGATCGCGGCCGAGCACCTCGCAGCCGTCGATGAGCACCACGACGGACGCTTCCAGGCCCTTGGCACCGTGCACGGTCATCACGCGCACTTCGTCGTTCACGGAATCGAGGTCGCGCTTGATGGTGTGATCGGCGGATTCGAACCGGCTCAGGAAATAGGTGAGTGACGGCGTTTCCGTCATCTCGAACTGATGCGCGAAGCACAGGAAAGCGTCGATGGCATCGCCCGCTTCGCTGCCGAGACGCGCTACGAGCAGGGAGCGCCCGCCGCCGGGCCCAAGCAGGGTGGCGAAGAAGCCGAAGGGACCATGAACTTTCGCGAGCTCACGCCACGCGTTCAGCGCCTCGCATCCCCGCTTCGCCTTGGCGTCGCCGGCTTCCGCATGACGCGCCAGCGCCGCGTGCAGCGATTCCTCTTCCGAGCGGCTGGCCGCGATGCGGATGAGATCGTCGTCGTTCAGTCCCACGAGGGGCGATTTCAATGCGGTTGCGAGGGTGAGGTCGTCATCCGGCAAGAGCGCCGCGCGGCCCGCGGCTACGAGATCGAGCACGGCAATGTGCTCGCCGATATTGAGACGGTCGGCGCCCGCCACCGGCACACCCGCTTCTTTCAGCGCGCGGATCACCGCCTCGAAGGCCGCGCCGCGCTTGCGCACCAGCACGAGAATGTCGCCAGCCTTCCAGACACGACCCGTCTCGTCGCCCTTGGTGGTCCAGCATTTCACGGCCTGCGCGATGCGCCGCGCGACCACGACAGGCGGCGATTGCTGCTCGGGCTCGTCGACGGGCAGCACCCAGGCCTCGGGCTCTTCCTCCTCGGCCGGCGTCTCGACGGGCCACAATTCCACGAGGCCGGGCGCATGGGGGCGCGCGCTCTCGTGCACGGTGCCGACCGCCTTGTCCTCGAAGGACAAGCCCTTGAAGTGCCGGTCGACCGCAAACGTCGCGTCCACCGCCGAGAGCACGGCTTTGCCTGAGCGGAACGACATGGTGAGCGACACGTCCTCGAAGGCAAGTTCGGCTTCGCGGACCTTCTGCGACCAGCTGCGGCGGGTGGTTTCGAATTCCTGCGGCGCCGCTCCTTGAAAGCCGTAGATCGATTGCTTGGGATCGCCCACCGCAAACAACGTGCGCACGCGCCCGCCCGCCGCACCGGCGCCTGCGGTGAAATCCTCCGTGATCCGGCGCAGGATCTCCCATTGCTCCGGGTTCGTATCCTGCGCCTCATCGATCAGCACGTGATCGATGCCGCGATCGAGCTTGTAGAGCACCCAGGCCGTGTCGCCGCGCGAAAGCAACGCCAGCGTCTTGTCGATGAGGTCCTGAAAATCGAGGGCGCCGAGCCGCATCTTGGCCTGTTCGACGCGGGCGTGGATCTCGGCGGCCAACGTGAACAGCGCCGCCGTGCGCTCGGCGGCGCGGGCTGCCTTGCGCTTGTCGATGAGCGAGCATACGCGCTCCTGCTCGCGCAGCAGCTCGTCCTTCAGGCTCTCGCTCACATCCTTGGTGAGGAAGGCCGATCCTTTGCGCGGGGTGCCACCATCCGTGAGAAAAACAGAGAGATAGTTTTCAAGTTTCTCGGAAAGCTCAGACGCTTCTGCTGCCGCAATAAGAGAGGCAGCCCGCTTCTGATCCGTTGCCTTTCCGCCGAGCAGTTCCTGGGCGATGGCAGGCCAGCTCTCCGGCTTGAGGCCGCCTTCCAGCATGGTGCGCTCGATGATCTCAAGCGTCTCGTCAGGCTGCAGCCCGAGTTCCTTGCGCAGTCGCGCGGGTCCTGTTGGATCGTGCAGGAACGGCTTGCATTTCAACGCCGCATTGATCGCGGAGGAAAGCGCATCGCCCACCGCATCGACGCTGATGACGTCGAGCGCCTCGGCGAGTTCCGGGTAGTTGCCGCTCGCCGCATCGGCCATCACGTTGGCGGTGGCCTGCGCCAGCATCTCGTCCGTCTGGCTCTCGTCGAGCACGGCAAAGCGCGCCGGCACGTTGGCCTCGAAGGGCACGAGATGCAGGAGGCGCTCGCAGAAGGCGTGGATCGTGTCGATCTTGAGACCGCCCGGTGTTTCCACCGCGCGGGCGAAGAGCGTGCGCGCGAGCTTCATCTGTTTGCGGGTGGGCTTTTCGCCCTCAAGCTCGGTCAATTCCTGGACCAGGCTTTCATCGTCCAGCGTCACCCAACGGCCCAATCGCTCGAAGACGCGGATTGCCATGTTGGCGGCGGCCGCCTTGGTGAAGGTGAGGCACAGGATGCGGCCCGGCAGCGAACCGGCCAGCAGCAGGCGCACCACACGATCGGTCAGCACCTTGGTCTTGCCCGCGCCCGCGTTGGCCGAAACCCAGGCGGAGGCGCGCGGGTTGGCGGCGCGGCGCTGCGCGTCCTTGGTATATTGCGGGATGACGAGATCGGTGCTCATTCGAAGCCCTCACCGCCGCCGGCGCTGGCAAGCGACCATTCCTTCACCCGCGCCAGATGATCGTATTCCGAGAAGCGCCGGGCATATTTCGGAAAGGGCCGCGAGAGATAGGCAGCCTCGCCCTTGGCGTAGCGCACGATCATCCCTTCGAAGCGGCGGCGATGCTCTTCCACGATCTCCGCGACAGGACGGGTTTCCTTGCCCGACGGTCCGATCTCGCGCGGCTTGATCGGCTCGCGCCCGCCGGTCGTATGCACGTAGATGAGGTCCGGCGTGTCCTTCGCCTTGGGCAGTCCCTTGAAGGCGCCCTTCATCAGCATCATGGCTTCCAGCGTCAGCTGCGGCGAAAAGCCGGCATAGACTTCCTTGACGCCGGGCGGTTGGCCCGTCTTGAAATCGATGATGGCGAACCCGCCGTCGCGGCGGTGCTCGATGCGATCGGCGCGGGCGCGCAGATTGAAGATCGAGCCGTCCGGCAGCGGGATCGACAGGGAGCCTGAGCGCTCCGCATAGACGTCGACAAGCGTGGGACGGCGCGCCTGCTCCCACACGACGAATTCGGTGGCCAACCGCGTGAAGCGCGGCCACCATTCGGCATAGAGTTCGGGATAGGCCTCGGCAATCTCCGCGAAAGCGTCGGCGCCGAGCGCGAGCAGGATTTCCTGCGCATGTGCCGGCACGGCCTTCGGGTATTGCTGCGCGAAGGTTCCGAGCACATCGTGAATGATCGTGCCGCGATCCGCCGCACTCGGTGTTACCGCAATCGCGTCGAGCGCATCGAGCTTGAGGATGTGGCGCGCGAAGATCGAGTAGGGATCGCGCACCAGCGTCTCGATTTCCGTGACGCTCAAGGAACGCGGGAAGAGCGCGGGATCGGGCTTCGGCCGCGGGCGCGGCAGGGGCGGCGCGGGCTCGGGCGTGTCGAGAGTACGGGCCAAGCGGCGATATATTTCGCCCGCCTTCGTCATCTGCTCCCACGTGTCCTTGCCGGTGAAGGCCTTGAGGCGCTGCAGGAAGCGCGAGGGCACCATGGGCGAGCCATCGCGCTTGTGGGCGCGGGTGATCACCACGTCGTGCGTGCCGAGCGCCTGCACGAAGTCATGCGCGGTCTGGCCGATGCGGCGCTCCGGCGGCATCAGGCCGACGCGCGAGCGCATCGGCCGGTTGAGGAACGCGTCCGTCACCGTGCGCGGAGGCCAGGTGCCTTCGTCCAATCCGCCGAGCACCACACGGTCGACGGAGAGGAGGCGCGCTTCGAGGAGGCCGAGAATCTTCAGGCGGCGATGGGTGGAGCGCGGCGACGGGCTTAAAGAACGCTGCTTGGCGAGCGCATTGAAGAAGGTGGGATAATCGACAAAGCGCCCTGCGAGCGGATGGCCTTCCTCCGCGCGGATGTCGGAATGCTCCAAGTCGTCGAAGAGCGCCGCGAGCGCTTCCCTGGAAGCATCCGCATCGGGCTCTTCCTGCGCATCGTCAGGACCGGTCCAGAGCAGCTCGACAGCCCGGCGATGATGCTCCACCAAGGCCATAAGATCGAGCTTGCCCTCGCCGTGAGCGGCAGGCGTGAAGGTTTCGAAGGCGAAACCGAGGCGCTGCAGCAGCTCGTCGGCGAGGTCCCAATCGGCCTCCGTCAGACGCTTTACCGGACGCGGGGCGCGACGGTCACTCTCGGCGCGGCGGCTAGCGAGCGCCGCGCGAATGCCCTCAACGCCGAGCGCGGGTGCAGGCCCGCGCAGCACGCCGATTTCGAGCACGCTGGCTGCATGCTCGACGGTTTCACGCGACAGACCCAGACGCACCATCGGATGCGCCAGCAGGGCGAGCAGCCGCACGGGCCGCAAATCATCAGCGGCCGCTTCCGCCGCGAGCCGCGCGAGGCGACCGGCTGGGGTGTCGGAGAGGGGAATGCCGGCGGAATCCTCCACGCTCAGGCCCCAGCGGGCGAGTTCCGCCGTCACGCGCGCGGCAAGAGCGCGATCGGGCGTGACGAGGGCTGCGGTTTTTCCCGGATGAGCAATGGTCTCGCGCAAGGCGATGGCGATGGACAGCGCCTCCTCGCGCTCGTCCGCCGCCTCGATGATGGCGAGGCCCTGGCAGCCGCTGCGGCTCAAGGCGACACGGTCCTCCGATGAGATCAATGCCCAACGATCCGTGGTGTCGGCTGGGCGGAGCGCCTCCGAGAGCAGATGATTGCGGGCTCTCGCGGCCTCTGGCGCGTCGCCGAGAACGGTGACGGTGGAGCGTGGAATGCGCAGGTGCTTGTCGAGCAGACGGCGGAGCGAGGCCTGCGGATGGCTGTGCACCGGATCGCTCTCGTCATCGCCGTGTCCGCCGATGGTGGACCAGCTCTCCTCGTCGAGATCCGTGTCGAGGCCGGGCAGCACGATGGCGCCCTTGGGCAGACGCGCGATCACGCCCATCAGGTTCGCGGTCGCCGGCACCGAGCCAGTCGAGCCCGCGACGATAATCGGATGCTCCGGACGCTCGCGGGTGAGGCGCTTGGCTTCCGCGTCCAGCAGCGCATTGCGCCGCTGGGCCGGGTCGCTCGCCTGCCGGTCGGCCAGGATTTTGGGCCAGTATTCGCTCGCGATCTGCACAAAGTGGCGGGTGATCTCGAAATATTTCGAGTAGTCGGCATCCACCGCGAGTTCGAGCGCGTGCCAGTCGATGCCTTCCGTGGTGAAGGCATCCATCAGGGTCTCGAGATCGCCCGCGAGGTTCACCGCATCGGCCGGAGAGGCCGGCACCATGAAGGGCACCTCGGGGCCGATCTGCAAGAGCGCCCGGTCCACTTCCGCCGACCAGCGCTGCACGAGGCGCGTAAGGATGAGGCGGCGCTCCAGGGGCGGGATCGGCGGTTTCAGGCTCGCGGCCTCGTGCAGCGGCGTGCCCTCAAGTCCTGTCAGCTCAAATTCGGCTTCGTCGGTTTCGCCGAGCGGCACGATGCGCGGCAGGAGCTGCGCCCGGCCGTCGCCCCGTTCGGCCAGCAGCGCGATCAGCGCCCGGGTGGCGCGGCGGTTGGGAACATAGATCGTGATGTCGGCAAGAGCCGCTGGATCGTCGGTTAAGGGGCCGACAAGACGACCGTCGAACAGCGCGTCCACCAGGGTCGGCAGGAAGGCGCACCCTGGAGGGATCGAAAAGACGCGCGGATCGCTCGGCACCTCACACTCTCACTGCTTGCTGGCGGCAAGGCACTGCTCAGCCTCGGCAATGGCCTGCGGCTCTCCAACATGCAGCCACTGCCCCTCCAGGCACAAGCCGTAGAGGCGCTCCTTCGCGATGGCGCGATCGTAGAAGGCGTTGGCCGAGAAGGCTCCGTCGGGCGTGCCGTGGACGAGTTCCGGCTTCACGATGGCCACGCCCGCATAGGCAAAAGGGGCGCTGTCGTCGGTGCCGCGGCGGCGCAGACGGCCGTCGGAATCCTGGTGAAAATCGCCGCGGCCTTCGAATCCGATGCTTGTGGATAACGGTGCCACGAGCATCAGGATGTCCATCCTGTCCGGGTCCCAGGCCTGCACCAAGCGTAGCAGATTCGGCTCATTGCCTTCGATCCAGAGCGAGTCGGAATTGAAGGTGATGAAGGGTTCATCGCCTAACAGCGGCAGGGCCTTTTTCACGCCGCCGCCGGTTTCCAGAAGCTCGCTGCGCTCGTCGGAGACGACGATGCGTGGTGTTTCGCGGGTGCTCAGGTGTGCTTCGAGCATGTCGGCGAAATGGTGGACGTTCACTACCACCGTCTCCACGCCCGCCTCGTGCAGCTTGTCGAGGGCGAAGTCGATCAGGCTGCGGCCCGCCACCTTCACCAGCGGTTTCGGCATGGTGGCCGTGATCGGCAGCATGCGCTTGCCCAGACCTGCAGCGAGGACGATGGCTTTACGGGGTGCGCGCGGCGAGGTCTGGGACAAGGGGCTGACTCAGGATTCAGGAGGGGGTTCATCCACGGGCGGGATGAGCCGCGGCAGGTGGGTCTCGTACCAGCCTTTGAGCTTCCCCAGAGCCGGATGGGCGAGGTTGCGAATGAGGTAGGATTCGATCCGCGGCAGGTGCTTGAGGTAGTGCGGCTTGCCGTCCCGCCGGTCGAGGCGGGCGAAGATGCCGAGGATCTTGGTGGCGCGCTGGCCTGCCATGATGGCGTAGGCACGGGCGAAGGCAGAGACGTCGAAGCTTGGGTCGGCGGCCTTCCGGTCGCGGGCATAGAGGCCGATGAGCTTGAGCTCGAGCTCCGGCGGCACGGTCACGCGCGCATCCTGCAGCAGCGAGGCGACGTCGTAGGCCGGCGAGCCCAGCACCGCGTCCTGGAAGTCGATCATCCCGACCCGCTGCAGGCCTTCGCGCTTCGGTAGCCAAATGAGATTGGGCGAGTGGTAGTCGCGCAGGGTCCACGTCACCGGCGCGGAGAGGACCTCGCCCAGGGTTTCGGTCCAGAGATTGACGAATTCCGCCCGCACCGAGCCCGAGAGCTGCGTGCCGATGATATGCGGCACATACCAGTCGAGCAGCAGCTCCACCTCGATGAGAAGCGCTTCGAGATCGTAGGCCGGGATCGGATGATCGATGCCCTCGGCCACCGGCAGCACCTGCGGCAGGGTCTGGCCATGGAGCTGCGCCAGAAGCCGGGTGGCTTCCGCGTAGCGATCCGGAATCGGCCCGTTCTCGTCGGTCACGGGCTCGGCGCCGAGATCCTCGATGAGGAGGAGACCCGCCTCCAGATCCTCGCCGTAGATGTAAGGAGCGCTGAAGCCCAGCGCCCGCAGGCCCTTGTCCATGGCCACGAAGGCATTCACCGTCTCGGCGAGCTTCGCGATGGTGGTGTAGGGCTTGCCGCGCCGCACGGCGGGCCCGACCGGGCGCGGCGGCGAGATCATCAGCAGCGCGGTCGAGCCGTCGGGCTTCACGAGGC
The DNA here is from genome assembly GCF_016811235.1 of Microvirga arabica. Classification (GTDB taxonomy): domain Bacteria; phylum Pseudomonadota; class Alphaproteobacteria; order Rhizobiales; family Beijerinckiaceae; genus Microvirga; species Microvirga arabica. The sequence continues at coordinate 22,283 of NZ_JAFBID010000049.1, read as the reverse complement.
GCTCGTAGGAGCGGATTACCGAGGCATCGGCCGTCATGGGCTGGCGGCTGGCATCGCCCCAGCCGCAGCGCTCCACGAGGTTGCGGTAGGCCTTCATGCGCTGCAGCCTGGACGCGAAGGCGCCGGTGCCGGTGAGCATGACGAGCCGGCCCTCGCCCTGACCGCCGGGGGCGAAATCAAGGCGGATGTCGAGATGCTCGGGCTTCAATGCATCTTCGGCCCGCTCCGGCCACTCGACAAGCGAGATCGCATTCTCGGTCACCTCGTCCCAGCCCAGCTCCACCAGCTCGTAGCCGCCGGACAGGCGGTAGAAATCCGCGTGGACAATGGGGCTGCGCGGGCCGTCATAGACCTGCATCAGGGTGAAGGTGGGGCTCGGCACCTCGAGCTCCGGATCGCCCGCGAGAAGGCGCACGAGAGCGCGGGCGAGCGTCGTCTTGCCAGCCCCGAGACCACCCGAGAGGGTGACGAGATCGCCGGGCTTGAGCTCCTCGGCCAGAATGCGGGCGAAGCGCTCCGTCGCCTCGTGGTCGGGAAGCGTGACGATCCATGCGGCCTGTAAAAGATCCTGCTCGGGCATGAGGGCCGGTCCATTCACCATCGCTGTTCCTACTCGGCTGCAATGGGAGTTAGCGCAGAATGCGCGGATCGGCCATCGGACGGGGTCTCGTGCCGCTCGTTCGGGAAGATGCAGGTGACGGTGGTGCCCATGCCCGGCGCGGACGAGATGTCGATGCGCCCGCCGTGAAGCTCCACGAAGGAGCGCACGATGGACAGGCCGAGGCCCACGCCGCGGTGGCGGGTGCCGAGCGTGTGGCTCTCGAACCGCTCGAAGACCCGGGCCTTGACCTCCGGCGGGATGCCGCGGCCCTGGTCCTTCACCTCGAAGATCACCTCGCCGCCGCGCTTGCGAGCCGAGACGCGGATGGTCTGGCCGGGGGAGGAGAAGCCGACCGCATTGGAGAGCAGGTTGAACAGGATCTGGCGCACGCGCTTGCCGTCGGCGACAAACGTGCCGATGTCGTCCGGCGTGTCGATGACGAGGTTGAGCGAGGACTCGGCAAGCCGGTCCTCCAGCCCGCGCATGGCGGCCTCGATGGTGGAGCGGATGTCGACGATCTCAGGAGACAGTTCGAGCGAGCCCGTATCGATCGACGCGAGATCGAGAATGTCGTTGAGGATCGCCAGCAGCGCCGCCGAGGAGCGCATAATGTGATCGGCATAATCGCGCTGGCGCGGATTGAGCGCGCCCACCGTCTCGTCGCCGAGAAGCTGCGTGAAGCCGATGATGTTGGTGAGCGGCGAGCGCAGCTCGTACGACACGTGATGCACGAACTCGTCGCGCAGGCGCGACGCGCGCTGCAGCGCATCGTTGCGCTCGGTGAGCGCACGCTCCACGTTCACGCTCGCGGTCACGTCGGTGAAGCTCAGAAGCGTTGCACCGTCAGGCAGGGGCTGCGCCGTGCAGTCGAGCGCCGAGCCGTCGTGCCGCTCGATGCGGCAGGAAAGACCCATGCGCATGTCGGCAAGTCCCGCCACCGCGCCGCGAATATCGATCCACGGTTCGTCGCGGGGCGCCAGCGGACGGCAGGCCTTGATCACCGTGTCGATATGCGGATTCGCGGCCGTCATCTCGGCCGCGAGGCTCCACATGTCGGCAAAAGCGCGGTTGTGCAGCTTGAGGCGCCCGTCCGAGCCGAACACCGCAACGCCTTCCTTCAAGGTGTCGAGGGTCTCGCTCTGCACGCGGGTGAGCGAATGCACCTGCGAGGCCAGCTCGAAGCGTTCGCTCACGTCGTCGAAGAGATAGGTCACGCCGCCTTGCGGATTGGGGTTGACGACCACGCGCAGGGTCCGCCGGTTGGGCAGGTGCCACCAGGTCTCCTGCTGCTCGACGGAGCGGTAGCCTTGCAGGAAATCGTTCTTCCAGGCGCGGAAATCCGCCTGCTCGGGCAGCTTGCGCGCCGCGCGCAGGCGGTCGAGAACCTCGCCGTCGGACGGGCGTGACGCGAGAAACGCGGCATCGAGGCCCCAGAGGCGCTGATAGGCGGAATTGCTGAAGATGAGATTCTGCGCTCCGTCGAAGATCGCAACCGCCGTGGGCAGCTGATCGAGGGTGCGCACATGGGCGTCCATCTGGCGCTGCAGATCGGTGCGCACCGCCTCCAGCTCCGACACGTCGACGGCGATGCCCGCGCTGCCGCCGGCCGTCGGGCGCTCAATGACGTCGAGCACGGCACGGTGGCCGGCGACCACCGCCGTCACGCGGCCGGAATAGGTGGCGCCGGATTGCCGCTTGCGCCGCGCCTCCTCGCGGGTCGGCGCGCCGAGGAGTTCGAGGGAGCGGCCGATGGCATCGTCGAGATCGCGGGCTTCGACCGAGCGCAGATAGGCCTGGTTCGCCCAGAGCAGACGGTCGTCCGTGTCGCGGATCCAGAGAGGATAGGCGACGTCGTCGAGCAGCATCGTCATGGAGCGCAGATCGCTGCGGGCAGTCGCCAGCTGGCCTTGAACCTTCAGGAGTTCGGCTCGGTCGCCGGTCACGTCGCGCAGACGCAGGATCGCCCGGCCGCCGATGGTGCGGCCTTCCACGTCGATATACCGGGTGCCGGTGCAGCGCGCCGTGAGGCGGAAGGCCTGACCCCGCAGCTTGAGCTGCTCGAGAGCGCTTTCCACGGCCGCCGCATCGGCGGGGCTCAGCCAAGTGCCGAAGGCCAGGGCCCGCTGGGCCGGCGCATTCTCGCCGATGATGGACGGATCGCCCTGGAAGCGCGGTTCCCCGTCACGGCCATGCCAGCTGACGAGCAATTGGCGCTCAGAGCCCATGAGGAGGGCCGCGAGATCATCGGCGCCGCGCAGGGCCGCAATCTCGTTCCTCAAGGAGCGCTCGATTCGCGCCACGCGCTTCTGCTCGCGCATCAGCAGCAGGGAGGTGGTGGTGGAGAAGGCCACAAGGCCCATGAAGAGGCCGAAATAGACGGCGTTGTGCAGGTCGAAACTGTGCAGAAAGCCGAGGAGGTCGGTGGCCTTCTCGGTGATGGGCGCCAGCAGGTCGTCGGCCAGGGCGGCGTGGGAGGTGCCGGCGAGCAGCATCAAGGACAGGGACGCACGCGCGGACCCGACGAGAAGGCTCTTTCCCTCTCCGTTGCGGTCGTGACGCTCCCCAAGCCCGGCCATGCCGTTGCTGCCCTTCCCGTGTTGGCGGCCTGACGACCAGGCCAAGTTGGATCAATCCCCGGCTGCGCCTTCCAACGCCGCAGAGGTCAACCGTCTACGCATGAACGGAACTGCCGGCGCAGGTTCGATGCCGAAGCACAGCCGGTCGATTCGTGTTCACCTTAGACTACCCCTGACTCCGCCAGGAAGAGGGTTAATACCCGCTTAAACTTCCTTTGGAGAACCTGTGCGCAATTCGTCGAACCATATTGCAATCGGGTCACACACGTGCCGGTGCGGCACTTTGTCGATTCGTTGCCGCAGGCAAAGAAAAAGCCCGGCGGAGAGCCGGGCTTTCGGGCGGTTCGTAAACGTGGAGCGGATCAGTAGCGGTAGTGATCCGGCTTGAACGGGCCCTGCTCGGACACGCCGATATAGGAGGCCTGATCGGGGCGCAGCTTAGTGAGCTTCACGCCGATCTTTTCAAGATGCAGGGCCGCGACCTTCTCGTCCAGGTGCTTGGGCAGAGTGTAGACCTTGCGCTCGTACTTGCCCTGGTTGGCGAAGAGCTCGATCTGGGCCAGCGTCTGGTTCGTGAACGAAGCCGACATCACGAAGGACGGGTGGCCCATGGCGTTGCCGAGGTTCACGAGACGGCCTTCCGACAGCAGGATGATGCGGTGCCCGTCGGGAAACTCGATCTCGTCCACCTGCGGCTTGATGTTGTTCCACTTGAGGTTCTTGAGGCCCGCGACCTGAATCTCGTTGTCGAAGTGGCCGATGTTGCAGACGATCGCCCGGTCCTTCATGGCGCGCATGTGGTCGAGGGTGATGACGTCCTTGTTGCCCGTGGCAGTGACGAAGATGTCGGCGCGGGGAGCCGCGTCCTCCATGGTCGTGACCTCGTAGCCTTCCATGGCGGCCTGAAGCGCGCAGATCGGATCGACCTCGGACACCAGCACGCGGCAGCCTGCCTGGCGCAATGAGGCGGCCGAGCCCTTGCCCACGTCGCCGAAGCCCGCCACCATGGCGACCTTGCCGGCCATCATCACGTCCGTGCCGCGGCGGATGCCGTCGACGAGGGATTCACGGCAGCCATAGAGGTTGTCGAACTTGGACTTGGTGACCGAGTCGTTGACGTTGATCGCCGGGAAGAGGAGCTTGCCCTCCTTCTCCATGATGTAGAGGCGGTGCACGCCCGTGGTGGTCTCTTCCGACACGCCCTTGATCGACTCGGCGAGCCCGGCGAACCAGCCCTTCGGCTTTTCGGAGAGCAGGCGCTTGATCAGCGCGAAGAACACTTCCTCTTCCTCGGAGCCCGGCTTGTCGAGGAAGGAAGTATCGCCCTGCTCGGCGCGCAGGCCGAGATGGACCAGCATGGTGGCGTCGCCGCCGTCGTCGAGGATCATGTTGGGCATGCCACCGTCGTGCCAGTCGAACAGCTTGGCGGTGTAGTCCCAGTACTCCTTCAGGGTCTCGCCCTTATAGGCGAAGACCGGAATGCCGGCGGCCGCAATGGCGGCGGCGGCATGATCCTGAGTGGAATAGATGTTGCAGGACACCCAGCGGATGTCGGCGCCAAGAGCCTTCAGGGTCTCGATCAGCACCGCGGTCTGGATGGTCATGTGGAGCGAGCCGGCAATGCGGGCGCCCTTGAGGGGCTGCTTCGGGCCGTATTCCTCGCGAACGGCCATGAGGCCCGGCATCTCGGTCTCGGCGATCGAGATCTCCTTGCGGCCGAACTCAGCCAAGCCGATGTCTTTGACGATGTATTCCTGTGCCATGATGGCCTCTCTTTTGCACCAAATCCTGAGTGAATTGGCGCCGTCTCTATCAGAGAGCCGCGGCAGAGGCAATCAACATATAAAGATGTCTTTATATGGTTCTCGAAGTTAGAGCTGGACGTCAACTTTAACCGGAGTAGAGTTGATGTCGAAACAACATATCAGATGATCAGACGAGTTTTTCTCCAAGCCGTTGGAGGGTGCGCTTTGCTAAGCCTTCCAAGTTGCGGCTCGCCTCATGACAGTGATGCCGAATTCATTGCCTGGTTTCTTCAGAGTGAGGGTGATTTTATCCGTCTGCAGGAAATGGCCTTAGAGGAGACAGCCGTCGAACAGATAGCGAGCGACTTCTGTCGAGACCCTACAGGTAATACTCACACGTATCCTAGCATCCCACAAGGCTTCTCACTGGAACGCTGGGATGTGTATCGGCGGCTCTTCAAGAAGTTAGGCCTCGATGCTGGGATCTCTATTCACGGCCCTGATAGCCAATGGATCGCCAACAGCGTCATGATGACGGCGAGTACTGCAGGGATCTTAATCAGCGGCTCGGAAAAGGGTTATCTCTGGTCCAGAACTGCACCGGAGCCGTTAGTCGAGCGCCTTGACCATCCTCTTCCGCCAGAGGGGGGAAAGCCGTGGAAGTACTTGGGCTTCATGCCCTTCAAGCCCAATTGGTATCTCTACTATTGGTCGACCTGAACAAGGGCTACGACCGATCAAGCAATCTCACTCGTCCTCGCCGAACCTGTTGGCGAGAAGGTCGTCGATGGCCTGAAGGCAGGCCGGCGCATCCGCGCCCTTGGCCGTGACGGTGATCGTGGTGCCCTGGGCGGCCGCCAGCGTGAGAAGGCCCATGATGGAGCGTCCGCCCACGGTCTCGCCGCAGCGGGTGACGGTCACGTCGGCGTCGAAGCGCTCGACGGTCTGGACGAACTTGGCCGAGGCGCGGGCGTGCAGGCCGCGACGGTTGATGATGGGTAGTTCCCGAGCCATGGCACCTTCGGGCACGACAACCGGCGGGCAGTCCTGATCGAGGGTGCTGTCCATAATGGCTACTTTCCCGAGAGAACGCGCGAGGCGATGTTGATGTATTTGCGCCCCGCCTCCTGGGCATGGGACACCGCGTCGATCAGAGGCTCCTCGTCGCGTACGCTGGCAAGCTTGATGAGCATGGGCAGGTTGATGCCGGCCACCACCTCGACGGAGCCGCCATTCATGCAGGACAGGGCCAGGTTCGAAGGGGTGCCCCCGAACATGTCCGTCAGAACCACAACGCCCTGGCCCGAATTGACCCGGCACACGGCATCCATGATGTCCTTGCGCCGTGTTTCCATATCGTCATCGGGGCCGATCGTGATCGTTTCAAGCTGCTCTTGAGGTCCCACCACATGCTCGAGCGCTGCTTTGAATTCCGTCGCGAGCTGCCCGTGGGTGACGAGCACCATTCCAATCATAATGTTACAGGTCCGAACGCTCCGAGAGCGGAGCCGCTATTTTGTGCACCGCGAAGCCAAGCGCAAGAGCAATCAGAGCAAAAGTTCATCACAGTGTCACGACCGTGTCGCAAACACCACTCAGGCAGGCTACGGCGATGTCCGCAGAGACTGCTCCGGCTTGCATGCGAATGCGAGGGACCATGACGCCGCAGAGGGCGACGTGCCCGTCCTGCTCGCCCGGATAGCGGGCCAGGTCCTCGCAGAGATCGATCACAAGGCGGATGACGGCTGCCGGTTCATGGGGCTGCCGGACGATCCCGAGGCCAAACACCTCGATGCACCCGCCGAGCGGCTCGACCGGCTGGGCGACGAGGCGGCCGTTTCGCGCTTCGATCCTGGTCCGGTCATCGCTGACGAGGCGCCCGAAGCGGCCCGCCTGGGCGGCGCGGGACACCACCTCGCGGGCCAGCGTCGACTTGCCGGAGCCCGACGCGCCCCGGATCAGGAGGCCGGCTTCCCCGATGAGCACGCAGCCCGCATGGATGGTCTGGGCGTCGCTCACGGCCCGGCCTTCTCCGCCTCGCGCTGGTCGCGATCCTTGTTTCGCCTCGCCTGCGATTTCCCGGTCCTGGCGCCCTCGACAGGAAGCCGGATGACGAAGCGGGCGCCGAGACGCCGGGGCTCGCCGCTCTCATCGGGGGCGCCGAGCCGGTTCTCGGCCCGGATCGTGCCCCGGTGCGCCTCGATGATCTGGCGGGAGATGGACAGGCCTAACCCTGAGTTCTGGCCGAAACCCTGCTCGGGCCGGTCGGTGTAGAAGCGCTCGAAGATCCGGTCGAGCGCATCGGGCTCGATGCCGGGCCCGCTGTCCTCCACCAGGATCTCCACGTCGTTCCGGCGCCGGCGCAGGGACACCTTCACCGTCTCGTCAGGCGGCGAGAAGGAGCGGGCGTTGTCGAGCAGGTTGTTGAACACTTGACCTAAGCGGCTGTCATGGCCGAGCACCAGGAAGGCATCCCGGCCCTTGGCCGCGTTCTCGATATTCAACGTGATGAGCGCAGCGTGTTCCTGGCGGCGCTCGTTGGCCACCGACACCACCGCCTCGAGCAGGCGCACCATGTCCACGGGCTCCGCATCGGCGCGGGCGAGCTCCGCGTCGAGGCGAGAGGCGTCCGAAATGTCGCTGATCAGCCGGTCGAGACGCTTCACGTCGTGCTGGATGATCGAGAGGAGCCGCCCGCGGGACTCGTCGCTGCGGGCAAGCGGCAGGGTCTCCACCGCACTGCGGAGCGAGGTCAGCGGGTTCTTCAATTCGTGCGCCACATCGGCCGCGAAGCTCTCGATGGCATCGATGCGGTTGTAGAGCGCCTTGGTCATGTCGCGCAGGGCACCCGACAGGTGGCCGATCTCGTCGGCGCGGCCGGTGAAGTCGGGGATCTCCTGGCGCGATTTCGTGCCCCACCGCACCCGCTCGGCGGCCTCCGCCAAGCGCCGGACCGGGCCGGCGATGGCGCCGGCGAGGAACAGCGACAGCACGATCATCACCACGGCGGCCACCAGGAACACCTGAAGCAGGGCGAAACGCTCGGAGGCGATGATGGCGTCGATGTCGCCTTCCTGGGTCGAGAGCAGGAGGGCGCCCTGCACCGTGCGGAAGCGCTGGATCGGCACGGCCACCGACACGATGGTCTCGCCGCGGGCGTTGACGCGCACCTCGCTCGCCTGCCGACCCGCATAAGCCTCCTGCACCTCCGGCAGGGACTTGCCGTTCACCGGCCCGGCTTCCTCCTGCACCGGCCGCTTGGTGCGCCGGAACATCTTGCGGATGCTGTTCCAGGTGCGCTCCATGGCGGTCATCGTATCTTCCACCGTGGCCACCGGAGGCAGATCCATGCGCAGGATGTCGCCGCGGGAATAGAACGACCGGGAATCGAGGAGCAGCATGCCCTCGCGGTCGAAGATGCGGGCGCGGGTCTTGGTCGGCGTCACCAGCCGCCTCAGGAGCGGCGCGACACGCTCGGGGTTGATCGAGAATTCGAGGGAGGAGAAGGCCTCGTCGTTGAACCGCTCCGTCTCTCCGGCCTGCATCTGCAGCAGCTGGTCCGGATCGATGGTGATGGTGTTGGTCTCCACCGTGGCGGAGCCGGCGATCGCGCCGGCGATGATCTCGCCCTGGGTGAGCAGGCTCTGCACCCGCGCCTCGATGAGGCCTTCGCGGAACTGGTTGAGATAGAGGAAGCCCACGAGCAGGGCCACGAGCCCAGCCAGGTTGAGCACCACGATCCGGCGCGTCAGGCTGGACGAGGCGCGCTGCACGAGCATGCGTCCGGCATGCCTCAGGCGGCTCAGAACACCATGAGGTGCGGGCGGATCGTCGATACCCGCTTCGGCGTGGATGGGGTCAGCCTTCATGCCACTCGCTTAGGCACGACCCGATGGGATGAACCGGATCACGCCGTCTTTCCAGGTTGCTCGCGCTTTCAGCGTCAGGCTTCCTTGAAGCGGTAGCCCACGCCGTAGAGGGTCTCGATCATTTCGAAACTCTGGTCAACCGACTTGAACTTCTTGCGCAGGCGCTTGATGTGGCTGTCGATCGTCCGGTCGTCCACATAGACCTGATCGTCATAGGCCGCATCCATGAGCGCATTGCGGCTTTTCACCACCCCGGGGCGCGTGGCGAGCGCCTGCAGGATGAGGAACTCGGTCACGGTGAGCGTCACCGGCTCGCCCTTCCAGGTGCAGGCATGGCGCTCCGGGTCCATCTTGAGCTGGCCGCGCTCCAGGGCCTTCGGATCGGCCTCCTTGGGGGCGCTCTGATCCTTCGGAGCGAAGCGGCGCAGCACCGCCTTCACCCGCTCGACCAGCAGGCGCTGGGAAAAGGGTTTGCGGATGAAATCGTCGGCGCCCATCTTGAGGCCGAACAATTCGTCGATCTCCTCATCCTTGGAGGTCAGGAAGATCACCGGAAGGTCCGATTTCTGCCGCAGGCGGCGCAGCAGCTCCATGCCGTCCATGCGCGGCATCTTGATGTCGAAAATGGCCAGATCCGGCGGGGCGTGCTTGAGCCCGTCCAGGGCGGACGCGCCGTCCGTATAGGTCTGAATGCGATAGCCCTCCGCCTCGAGGGCGATGGAAACAGAGGTCAGGATGTTGCGATCGTCATCGACAAGGGCGATCGTTGGCATGAACTCTTCCTTAGCTTGGCACGGACGAATGTCGGCTTTTTGCCCCGTGTGACAACGCAGAAGGCCCTAAAACGTCCCCAACTGCGCCTTTCTCGTGGCATAAATATGGTTTTCCCCCGGGCGATGACCAGGGAGGTCCTGATAGTGGGGTCTAAGGGGAGGTGCTTCAACCGGGGATGAACGGAGCATTACGGAACGGACAGCATTCCTTTTGCCACAGGTCGCGGGCCGGTGCTTCAGGCACAAGAGTGCCTAGTTTTTCGTAGAGGAACCATGTCAATCATACGAAAGAACTCCCCTCAAGCCGGAAAATCCTTGAAATTAGGGCTGTTGGACGTCTGTTTTTGACGAAAATAGAATGCAATGAAACGGCTTGAGTTGACGGCCCCGTCAGCTGACCTAAAGAAGGTTCTATGTTCAAGCGAGACGGCAAATTTTTAGCCGCATTGTTTGACCCACCCCATGTGACGGGCATCGGACGGCGGCACATCCGGCTGCGCGGTGACTGGCAATCAGGAGACATCTTCCGTGGAAAATATCGGCGTCTTCAACAGCGCGCAGGGCGCTGAGGCCTCAGGCCTCCGCAACCTCAAACGGGTCTATTGGAATCTCGAGGCGCCTGCACTCTACGAGCAGTCCCTGACCCGGGCTGAGACCAAGCTCGTGAAGGGCGGCGCGCTCCTGGCCGAGACCGGCATCCATACGGGCCGCTCGCCCAAGGACAAGTTCGTGGTGCGCGACGAGACCACGGAAAGCACGGTCTGGTGGGACAACAACGGCTCCATCACCCCGGGCCATTTCGACACCCTGCTGGCCGACTTCCTCGCCCATGCCGAGGGCAAGGAGCTGTTCGCCCAGGACCTCTACGGCGGCGCCGACCCAAGCTATCGGGTCAAGGCGCGTGTCTTCACGGAATTCGCCTGGCATTCGCTCTTCATCCGCAATCTCCTGATCCGTCCCGAGCAGGGCGAGCTCGCCGATTACGTGCCCGGCCTCACCATCATCGACCTGCCGTCCTTCAAGGCCGATCCGGCCCGCCACGGCTGCCGCACGGAGACGGTGATCGCCTGCGACTTCAAGCGCAAGATCGTGCTCATCGGCGGCACGTCCTATGCGGGCGAGATGAAGAAGTCGGTCTTCACCTATCTGAACTACGTGCTGCCCTCGCAGAACGTCATGCCCATGCACTGCTCGGCCAACGTGGGCAAGGAGGGTGACGTCGCCGTATTCTTCGGCCTCTCCGGCACCGGCAAGACCACGCTCTCCAACGATCCGAACCGCATCCTGCTCGGCGACGACGAGCATGGCTGGGCGCCGAACGGCGTCTTCAACTTCGAGGGCGGCTGCTACGCCAAGACCATCCGCCTCTCCCGCGAGGCGGAGCCTGAGATCTTCGCCACCACCGAGCGCTTCGGCACGGTGCTGGAGAACGTGATCGTCGATCCGACCACCCGGATCCCCGATTTCGACGATGCGTCGCGCACGGAGAACACGCGCTGCGCCTATCCGCTCGACTTCATCCCCAACGCGAGCGCCACGGGCCGCGCGGGCATCCCGAAGAACATCGTGATGCTCACCTGCGACGCCTTCGGCGTGCTGCCCCCCATCGCGAAGCTGACGCCGGCCGAGGCCATGTATCACTTCCTGTCCGGCTACACCGCGAAGGTGGCCGGCACGGAGAAGGGCGTGAAGGACCCGGAGGCCACCTTCTCCACCTGCTTCGGCGCGCCGTTCATGCCGCGCCACCCGTCCGTCTACGGCAACCTGCTGCGCGACCTCATCGCCAAGCACCATGTGGATTGCTGGCTCGTCAACACGGGCTGGACCGGCGGCAAGTACGGCGTCGGCCGGCGCATGCCGATCCGCGTCACCCGCCGCCTGCTCACCGCAGCCCTCGACGGCTCGCTCTCCCGCGCGGACTTCCGCCGCGATCCGTATTTCGGCTTCGCGGTGCCGACCTCGGTGCCGGGCGTCGAGCCGCACATCCTCTATCCGGTGAAAACCTGGCAGAACAAGGCGGAGTTCGCTGAGACCGCCAAGCGCCTGATCGACATGTTCAACGAGAACTTCAAGCGCTTCGAGGGGCACGTGGACTCCGACGTGCGCTCCGCAGGGCCGCAGACCTCGATCGCGGCCTGAGAGAAGTTATCTCTCCCCTGAAATCGTGTAGAAGGCGGCCACTGGCCGCCTTTTTCCATTGGTGCCCTCTATGACCGATACCCGATCCGATCTTCTCGACATCCTGTCCGCGCGCCTTGGAGCCCAGCAGGTTATCCGCGACCCGACCACCATGGAAAGCTACCTTGTCGAGGAGCGGAAGCTCTATCGCGGGACGGCCCTGGCGGTCGTGCGTCCCGGCAGCACGGACGAAGTGGCCTTCATCATTCGCGAATGTGCAAAGGCCGGAATCGCCATCGTGCCGCAGGGCGGCAATACGGGTCTGGTTGGCGGCGGCGTGCCGCACAAGGGCATCGTCCTGTCGCTCGCACGCCTCGACCGTATCCGCGAGGTCGATCCCTTCAACGCCACCATTACGGTCGAGGCCGGCTGCTTTCTCAAGACGGTGCAGGACGAGGCCGAGAAGGCGGATTGCCTGTTTCCCCTGTCGCTCGCCTCCGAGGGCTCATGCCGGATCGGCGGCAACATCGCCACCAATGCGGGTGGCGTGAACGTGCTGCGCTACGGCAATACCCGCGACCTCGTGCTCGGGCTCGAGGTCGTGCTGGCCGACGGGCGGATCTGGAACGGGCTCAAAGGCCTGCGCAAGGACAACATGGGCTATGACCTGAAGAACCTCTTCATCGGATCGGAGGGAACGCTTGGGGTCATCACGGCGGCGGTCTTGAGGCTGTTCCCGCGTCCGAAGAGCCGCACGGTCGCCTTCGTCGGCTGCGCCTCGCCTCATGCGGCGCTCGACCTCTTCGACGCCTTTCGCCGGCGCACGGGCGACCAGTTGACGGCTTTCGAGTTCATGCCGCGCTTTGCGTTGGAGATCGTTCTCAAGCACGCGCCCAGCGCCGTTACTCCGCTGTCAGGCGAGCACGAAGCCTACGCCCTGATCGAGCTGTCGTCGCCCGATCCCGAGATCGACCTGCGCGAGCGTCTTGAAAGCGCCCTGAGCGAGGCCCTGGAGGCCGGCACGATCGAGGATGCGGTCATAGCCGCGAGCGAGGCTCAGGGCGACGCGCTCTGGCATCTTCGCGAAAGCTTGTCCCATGTCCAGAGGCTCGAGGGCGGATCGATCAAGCACGATGTCGCCGTGCCCGTATCCCGCGTTGCCGATTTCATCGTCACGGCCACCCGGGCCTGCGAGGAGGCGCTGCCCGGCGTGCGCGTCTGCGCCTTCGGGCATTTCGGCGACGGCAACATCCACTTCAACCTGAGCCAGCCCGTCGCCATGGAGAAGGCGGCGTTCCTGGACCAGTGGGAGCGGTTCAACCGCATCGTCCACGACATCGTGCATGGCCTGAACGGCTCGATCTCCGCCGAACATGGAGTGGGGCTCATCAAGCGCGACGAGCTTGTGCTCTACAAGGATCCGGTTGCCCTCGACCTGATGCGGACGCTGAAAGGAGCCCTCGATCCCCAGAACATCCTGAATCCCGGCAAGGTGCTGGCCCTGGAAGCTGATCTGCCGTCCGCTCTGCCTGCCGGCTCATAGCTCTCCGGGAAGGGCGGCTTGTCAGCCTTGACCTGCTGATGCTCATGCCTACGATGACATAGCCGGGCTTCAGGGTGCCGGCCAATGACGATAGGGAAGGAAGCCCCGTGGCCTCGGTCGAGATTCACAACATCCAGAAGAACTTCGGAGCCGTATCGGTCATCCAAGGCGTGTCCTTCGACATCAAGGACGGGGAGTTCGTGACCCTCGTCGGGCCGTCCGGCTGCGGCAAGTCCACGTTGCTGCGCATGATCGCCGGTCTGGAGAATATCTCCGGCGGCGAGCTGCGCATCGGCCCGCGGGTGGTCAACGACGTGCCGCCGAAAGAGCGCGACATCGCCATGGTGTTCCAGAACTACGCGCTCTATCCGCACATGACGGTTGCGGACAACATGGGCTTCTCCCTCAAGCTGAAAAGGGCGTCGAAGGCCGAGATCAAGCAGCGGGTTGATCGCGCGGCTGATATCCTCGGGCTGACGAAGCTCCTCGACCGTTATCCGCGCCAGCTCTCCGGCGGCCAGCGCCAGCGCGTTGCCATGGGCCGCGCCATCGTGCGCGATCCTCAAGTGTTTCTGTTCGACGAGCCGCTCTCCAACCTGGACGCCAAGCTGCGGGTGGCCATGCGCACGGAGATCAAGGCCCTGCACCAGCGGCTCAAGACCACTACGATCTATGTGACCCATGACCAGATCGAGGCCATGACCATGGCCGACAAGATCGTGGTGATGCACGACGGCATCGTCGAGCAGATCGGCGCGCCGCTCGAACTCTACGACCGTCCGGCGAACCTTTTCGTTGCAGGCTTCATCGGCTCGCCCGCCATGAACTTTCTGAAGGGCCACCTGCAAGGCGGCCGCTTCGTTGCTGAGGACGGCACGGCTTTCCCGGTTGCCCATGCGCCTGCGGCCTCCGATGGGCAGCCTGTGGTCTACGGCATCCGGCCGGAGCATTTCATGCTCGATGACACCAACGGCCTGCCGGCTGAAGTGGCTGTCATCGAGCCGACCGGATCGGAAACTCAAGTGTTCGCCAGGCTCGCCGGCACGGATATCGTGGGCGTGTTCCGCGAGCGTGTCGACGCCAAGCCCGGCCAGCAGATCCGCATCACGCCGGATCCGACGCTCGTGCATCTCTTCGACGAGCGGACGGGCCAGCGCCTCTGATCCGCAACACGAGCAACCCTGGACTGAGGCGGCGTCTCTGGCTGAACGTCGCTCTCCCCTGTATGCCGCAGTGTGATGTGTCCGGCAGCAATGGGAGGCCGCCATAGACGTTCTGGTCATTGGAGCCGGGGTGGTGGGTCTCGCCGTCGCTCGCGCCCTTGCCCTGCGCGGGCACGGCGTGATCGTGGCGGAATCCACCGGCGGCATCGGTAACGGGGTCTCTTCGCGCAACAGCGAGGTGATCCATGCCGGGATGTACTACCCTGCCGGTTCGCTGCGCGCCCGCCACTGCGTCGGGGGGCGGCGCCGGCTCTACGCCTTCTGCGAGAGCCACGGCGTGCCCCATGCGAAATGCGGCAAGCTCATCGTCGCCACCAACGATCTCGAACAGGCGAAGATCGAGGGCATCTACGAGCAGGGGCTGGCGAACGGCGTTGAGGGTCTTTCATACCTGACGGGCGGGGAGGCGAGGCAGCTTGAGCCGAACCTCTCCTGCACGGGAGCGGTGCTGTCTCCCGAGACCGGCATTATCGACAGCCATGCGCTGATGCTTGCGCTCCAGGGCGACCTGGAGGATGCGGGCGGCGTCATCGCCTTCCATGCGCCGGTCGAGCGCATCGCGCGCAACGGCACAGGGTGGGATGTGCATGTCGGCGGCATGGAAGCGACGGAAATCACGGTCGATGCCGTGGTCAACGCGGCGGGTCTCGGCGCACAGGCGCTCGCCCGCGCAACGGAGAGCTATCCGGCTGAGCGCGTGCCGCCGCTTGTGCTCGCCAAAGGCAATTATTTCGGCTGCCTCGGCAAGCCCGCCTTCTCGCGCCTGATCTATCCCGCTCCCGTCGATGGCGGCCTCGGCACCCACGTGACGCTGGATCTCGCCGGGCGCATGCGTTTCGGGCCGGATGTGGAGTGGGTCGAGCGTGAGGAATACGAGGTCGATCCTAGCCGAGCCGAGAGCTTCTACGCCTCCATCCGCCGCTACTGGCCCGGCCTGCCCGACGGCGCGCTGGTGCCGGACTATTCCGGCATCCGCCCGAAGCTCACCGGACCGGGCGAGAAGGCCGCCGACTTCATGATCGACGGGCCGGCGGAGCATGGACTGCCCGGCCTCGTCCACCTCTTCGGCATCGAGAGCCCGGGGCTGACGTCGTGTCTGTCCATCGCTGAGGATGTGGCGGGGAGATTGAGCGTCTAGTTTTCCTCGCTGTCATTCCGGGGCGGCTCGTCAGAGCCGAGCCCGGAATCCATAACCGCTGACGACGCAGAATATGGTGTGACGCTGCTCGCCCCTTCTTGAAACGCCGTGTTCATGGATTTCCACGCGTACGGCGCGGCCCCGGAATGACAGTGGTGTGGATCAAGCCCTGAAGAACAGCAGCGTCAGCAGCAGGAACACCGGGACCAGGATGGCGCCGGACCAGAGCAGGTAGCCGAAGAAGCTCGGCATCTTCACGCCGCCCTCGCGGGCGATGGCATAGACCATGAAGTTGGGCGCATTGCCGATATAGGAGTTGGCCCCCATGAACACGGCGCCGGCCGAGATCGCCGCCAGCGTCAGCGCGCCCGTGGTCATGAGCTGCTGCGGGTTGCCGCCGGCGAGCTCGAAGAACACGAGATAGGTCGGGGCGTTGTCGAGGAACGACGACAATCCGCCGGTGAGCCAGAAATAGGCCGCGTTGCTGGGGCTGCCGTCCGGGTTCGACACCAGCGCCACCAGGGGCGCGAAGGCTCCGTTGGCACCGGCCTTGAGCATGGCAAGCACCGGAATGATGGCGATGAAGATGCCCGCGAAGAGCTTGGCCACTTCCTTGATCGGCCCCCAGGCGAAGCCGTTCTCGGCGCGGTTCGCCTTCGGGGTCACCTTGAGCGAGATGATGGTCACGGCGACCATGATGAGGTCGCGAAGCGCATTCGCCAGTTCGACTTCCGTGCCGAGCACCGTAACCCGCCCGAGATCCGTGGTGGCGCTCATGAGGATTGCCGCGATGATGATGAAGATCAAAAGGAAGTTGAACCCGCCCACGACGCGCACCGGATTGTCCGGTGTCGGATCGGGCCGCACGCGGCCTTCCCGGCGGTAGATCGCGAGATCGACCACGAAGAACAGGGCGAGCAGGATGCCTGCGGCCACCAGGGTTTCCATGAACAGGTGCGTGGTGGTCCAGAAGAAGTCGACGCCGCGCAGGAAGCCGAGGAAGAGCGGCGGGTCGCCGAGCGGCGTGAGCGAGCCACCGATGTTCGACACCAGGAAGATGAAGAACACGATCACATGCACGTTGTGCCGCCGGTCGTCGTTGGCGCGCATCACCGGGCGGATCATCACCATGGAGGCGCCCGTCGTGCCGATGAAGCTCGCCAGCACCGTGCCGATGGTGAGCAGGATCGTGTTGGTGCCCGGCGCGCCATGGATGTTGCCGCGCACCAGGATGCCGCCTGCCACCGTGAAGAGAGCAAGCAGGAGCAAGATGAACGGGATGTATTCCAGGAACGCGGTATG
Organism: Microvirga arabica; assembly: GCF_016811235.1. Classification (GTDB taxonomy): domain Bacteria; phylum Pseudomonadota; class Alphaproteobacteria; order Rhizobiales; family Beijerinckiaceae; genus Microvirga; species Microvirga arabica. The sequence goes on along the minus strand of NZ_JAFBID010000049.1, from coordinate 5,395 downwards.
GGCGAGCGCGTGGATCGCCGCCACCGGCCCGAAAGCCAGCGCCATGGGAACCAGCACCAGCAGGCCCCAGAAAGCCGCGATCTTGCCCTGGTGGTGCTCCCAGAAATGCGGCGCCAGCAGCGGGAACAGGGCGATGGACAAGAGGATGCCCGCAAAGGGCACGGCCCAGGCGAAGCCGAGGCTCGCCCCGTCGAACTCCGCCGCGAGGGCAGCCTGGGGCAGGAGGGTCAGGGCGGCGGCGAGCGCCAGGCTCAGAGGGCGAAACATGCGTGCGGGTCCCCAGCGGCCGGCGGCCGGCTCGTTCTTGAAAGGTTGAGAACAGCTTGTAGGGGAACGGGTTTGAGGCTGCAACGGCGTGGCCGTTAACCGGCTGTTCACCATAAGTCAAAGATAGTACAACATCGTTACAGAGCCTTGCCGCGCCAGGGGTACCGAAGCCGATGTGCCGTTTTCTCGCCTATCGGGGAGAACCGATCTTCCTCGACGAACTCGTCTGCGCTCCGGCCCATTCGCTGGTGCACCAGTCGCTGCATGCGGTCGAGGCCAAGACCGGCACGAACGGGGACGGGTTCGGCATCGGCTGGTACGGGGAGCGCCCGGAGCCCGGCGTCTACCGGGAGGTTCGCCCCGCCTGGTCCGACGAGAACCTGAGGAGCCTGTGCGAGCAGGTGCGCTCGAAGCTCTTCTTCGCCCATGTGCGCGCCTCCACGGGCACCTCGACCACCCGGGCCAACTGCCATCCCTTCACCCATGGCCGCTACCTCTTCATGCATAACGGCCAGATCGGCGGCTACGGGCGCATCAAGCGGCGCCTGGAAGCCCTGATCCCGGACGAACTCTACGACCGGCGTCTCGGCACCACGGATTCGGAGGCGATCTTCCTCATGGCGCTCGCCAGCGGGTTGGCGGAGGAGCCTGTGACGGCCATGGCCAGGACGCTCAAAATCGTGCGTGGCCTGATGACCGAGGCCGGCATCGACGAGCCCCTGCGCTTTACCGCCGCGTTCACGGACGGCGAGAGCCTGTGGGCCTATCGCTGGGCCTGCGATGCCAAGCCGCCGACCCTGTATTTCCGTGAGGATAGCGGCAACCTGCTGGTCGTCTCCGAGCCCATCGACGATAAGACGAGGGGTTGGCGCGAGGTGCCCAAGGGCTGCAGCCTCGTGGCCAAGGGCGGCAGCGTCGCGGTGGAATGCCTGAACGAGGCCATGGGCCGCCTGGCGGCCTGATCGCCTCAGGCGTTCAGCCGTCCCATGGGCTGGCCGATCAAGGGCAGGAGTGCGCCGCGCAGCGCTTCCATCTGCAAGTCCGTCTCGGCCTGGGTGATGCTGTCATCTGGTGCGTGAAGAGCCCGCAGGCGCGCATTCTCAGCCTCGAGCCGCTCGTTCTCTGCCATCAGGATCGTCACCTTCTCCTGGGCGATGCGAAGGCGGGCTAGCGCGTCGTTGCGTTCCTCCTCGCGCAGCTGCGCGCGGTCGCGCCAGAGACGGACGGCAACGCTGCCTGCTTCATCACTCATGGCCGGCTCCTCACAAAATCGACGGGTCGATGCGGGAGCGCGATCCTAGGGGCGAGGTCTTAACCGATCGTTGGCAACTCGTCGGCGCTAGAGCATCGTGCGGCCCGCCGGATCCGGTCACACAATGCTCTCATCCAAGAAGTATGCATCGGATGGATCCCAAAAGTGCAAGTCCACTTTTGGGTCCGATGCTTTATGGATCGTAAGCCGGCAGGGCCAGGACGCTCTCGCTCGACAGGGCCAGTCTCGCATGGCGGTTGTAGGCCCGCTCGATCCACTCGGCCGCGATGGACTGGTCGAGAAAAAACGGCATCAGGCGGCCTTCCTCGTGCGCTTTCAGGAACTCGGCCAGGGCCGCGTGCTCGACGCGCCTGTCATGCGCAGTCGGCAGACTGCCGACCCGATCCTCCGAATGCTCGTCGGCCAGCAGGAAATAGGCCGGGGCATAATCGGGATGCGTCTCGACCACGGCGTTGAGCCTCGCCCTCCGCTCCGCGCCGTCGAACTGCAGGGCATGAACAAGGGCCGTGGCGCGGGTGGGAACGTCCTCGTTCAGCTCGGCATAGACCTGCCGGGCGATGAACCGCCCCTCATGGGCCCGCACCAACGCCGCATAGCGCAGATGCGGGTCGACGAAGTCCAGGCCCATCCGGGCCAGGGTGTAGTACGCACGATGCGCCCCGATGGACTCGCCCTTCGCCTCGAGGAGCAGGGCATTGTGATACAGGCCGGGAGCAGAATGCGGATCGTCGATCTGCCCGCCTCTTTGCGCGTGCCCCGAGAACGCCTCGATGGGATCGGCGGTGAGCACAGGCGTCGGACCTCTCTGCCGGACCGGAGACAGAACCCCGGCCTCTGCCGCCGGCGGTTCCATCGGGTCTGACGGCTGGGCATGGAAAGCAAATCCTCCCGCACCGATGACGACCAAGCAGGCGCCCGTCACCGACAGCGCGGACATGATCCGGGACCGCAGGAACGAGAGCCGCGGCTCGGGCGGGATGCCAGCATCCTGGCCGGCCAGCGCGAAGGCATGGACCGGAAAGGGGATGTTCTTCACCTGCCGCTCGCCGATGTCGACGAACGGGACGGCGATGTGGCCGGAGACAGCCTCGTGCACAGCGCGCGAAAGGCAGATGCCTCCCGGTGCGGCCAGGGTCTCCAGCCGGGCCGCGATGTTGACGGCCATGCCCAGAAGGTCGTTCTGACGCTCGACCACTTCGCCCACCGAGATGCCGATGCGGAAGAGCACTCGCCTGTTCTGAGAAGCCGCGAGGTTTTGCGTCCGCATGTAGTCTTGAATGTCGATGGCTGCGCGGGTGGCCTCCACGGCACTGTCGAACTCGCACATGATCGAATCGCCGGCCGTGTTGAAGACGCGCCCGCCATGATGGGCTACGAAATCGTCCAGAACGTTGCGGTAGGCCGCGAGCTGCCGCAGCGTTCCGTCCTCATCTTCCGCGATCAGCCGGGAGAAGCCTACGATGTCGGCAGCAAGTATGGCGGCCACCCTCCGTTTCATGGGCGGACTCTGCGGCGCATGAAGGCTTCAGACCGAAGCTGCGATGGTCCCCTGCATCCCGGCAAGATGAGGCCCCGTTTTATACATGTTACAATATAGCGCTTGCCGAAGAGGAAGGGAAGAGGCTTCTGCGGAATTCTTGCTTCCTGAGCTTGTGGCTCAGCCGTCCAGTTCGGGATAGTGCCGGAACAGCCCCTCTTCGCTGAAGGGAATGCGCCGGGGACTCGCCAGATAGGCCTTGATGCGCGGACGCTCCGCTACGGCATCGTGCAGGGCCGCGACATGGGGTGCCTTCTTCAGAGCGCGAGCCGTGGCCTTGGGGAACGCGTAGGAGAGGCCTTCGACGGTCTGGAAGAGGGAGAGATCGGCGTAGGTGATTGCCCTGCCGACGAGGTGGGCGGGGCCGGACGGGTTTCGGGCAAGGACGGTTTCCAGCCAGTTCAGGAATTTCGGAATGCGGTCGTCTCGGAACTCCTGCGCGCGCCGGAGCGCTTCGTCCTTCTGATCCTCGTAATACAAGCCGACGCCCACCGGGTGATGGGTGTCGTGCGCCTCGGCGACGAGATCACTGATCGTGAGCTGGATCTGATGCGTCCACAGGCCTCCGGCCGGGTCCTTGGGCGCAAGCCCGTGACGGGCGCCGAGATAGAGCAGGATCGCCGCCGTCTGGCCGATGACGGTCTCGCCGTCCTTCAGGAATGGCGGCGCGAAGGGTGGATGATCCGCATGCTCCATCATGCGCATCATGACGGCAACGCCCTCGGATTCCCGCGCCACGTCGATGTAGTCGGCCCCCGTCTCCTCAAGCGCCAGCCGCACGAACTCGCCGCGTCCCTGAATCGTGGGCCAGTAGTAGAGTTCGTAGGCCATGGGGTGCTCCGGGTCTCGTCCGCGGTGTTCGCCACAAGGGTGGAGCGTGCAGTCGGGAAGTCAAAGGGTGTTGTTGGCCAGGCGGATCAGCGCTTCACCCTCCAGTCGCATGTGCCGGTGATGAAGATCGCTCATGCCGATGGCCTCGTAGAAGTGGATGGCAGACCGCCCCTCCTCCACGAAGAGTTCCACGCGCAGCCAGCCGCGATCCAGCGCGATCCTCGCCGCTGCGGCCATCAGCGCCTTCGCGGCACCTGTCCGGCGCTCCTCGGGCATAACATAGAGCGCATGCACGATGCCCATCGGCTTGCCGCGCCACCCGGCATAGCCGCGGAAGAACGACACGAAGCCGACCGGCTTGCCCTCGCGCTCGGCGATGAGCGCCTCGAAAAGAGGATCGGGGCCGAAGCCGTCGGCTTCGATCCGCTCCGCCGATGTCCAGGGCGTCTGGCCAGGCAGATGATCGTCGATCAGGCCGGACACGAAGCTGAAAATCATTTCGGCGTCCGAGGAAACGGCGGGACGTATGACCAAACTCATGATGCACCTCAAAACCGACTTCAACGCACCGTCCCAACCTTATGACGGCCGAGTGCGTGAGTAACGCCGAGCGCTCTTATCCTGATTTTCATGATTGCTTCCACCGAAGGGAGTCATGTAGCAAGAGGCACGCATGAGGGTTCCGTATGCGGCCGCTCGGTCTGTTGGCGACGCTTTCCATCTATGGCGTGTTCGGCCTGATGCTCCTCGCCGGTACGGTCTGGGGCATGCCGGCGCTGCAGGCCCGTGGAGTCCGGCCTGACATCTCCTGGTTCATCGTGGCTGGAGCGGTGTTTGCGGCCTTTGGGCTCGCCACCCTAATGCTGCTGGCCCGCGAGAGGCGTGAAATCCGTCATGACTGGCGCCAGCGGCTGCGGATCAAGCCTATGTCCAGGGAGGACTGGAAAGCAGCTTTCATCGGGATTGGCTTCGTGCTGTTCGGTTCCGGCGCGATCTTCTTGGTCTTCAAGGCGCTGATCCCGGATTTGTCGCCACATCCGCCCTTCCTCGAGATGCGCCCTCTTCAGCCATCAGAGTACTGGGTGCTCCTCGCATGGCTTCCGATGTTCGTTCTCAACATCGGCTGTGAAGAGGCCTTCGGACGAGGCTATCTCCTCCCTCGCAACGAGCTGGCAGCCGGGCGCTTCGGCTGGCTCGTGAATGCCTGCGGATGGCTGCTCTTTCACATCGCCTTCGGGTGGCCGCTGATGATCATCACCGCACCGATTATCTTCGCCGTATGTTGGACCGTACAGAGGCGCCGGAACACGACAATCGGCTTCGTGATCCATGGGCTGGCGAACGGCCCGAGCTTTGTCGCCATCAGCCTGGGTCTGCTGGAGGCATAGGAACGCGCGGCGCCCTGCAGCTGCTAAAGCGCTTTTGATCCGGGCTTGAATCCATTTGGGTCGGTTGTGCGTTGACCCGGATATGGCCCAGGAGGCAAG
>NZ_JAFBID010000048.1 GCF_016811235.1 Microvirga arabica | reverse complement strand
GACCGACCAAAGCTTCTCCGCAATGATCTATCTCGCCGCCGCCGTCATCAATTCACGATGAATCCCCACAAGCCTTACAACACGCTCATCGGCGACATGGGCACCACCCTGTCGGGCGGCCAGCGCCAGCGGGTGCTGCTCGCCCGCGCGCTCTACCGCCGTCCGCGCATGCTGTTCATGGACGAGGGCACGTCGAGCCTCGATCTCGACAGGGAGCGCGAGGTGAACCGGGCGCTAGCGGAGCTGAAGATCACCCGCATCGTCATCGCCCACCGGCCGGAGACGATCCGCGCCGCCGACCGCATCGTGGTGCTGCGCGAGGGCCGGGTCTCCCCGCCCATGGATGGTGACGCGCTGGCTTTCACGGAAGCGGCGCGGCTCTCCCCCGGGCTCGGGCGGGCATGAAAAAGGGCGCAGCCTTGAGAGCTGCGCCCCGCCCCTGAACCGGCCAAGCCGGAAGGGACTTAGTAGAGGATGATCCGGCGTCCGCCGCCAACCTCGGCGAGTTCCTTCTCGCTGAGCTCGACCGGAGCTTCATCCTTGTTCAGTTCAATGATGGTCTTCATGAAGACCTCCCCCCTGTTGCTTGAATGCCGTACCGGCACCCTCCTGGCCACAGAGCCAGTGATACATCATAACAATTATTTAAGAAGCCGAGTCAACCTGCCCGGTCATGGGGGGTTTGGAGCAAGCGGTGGATCGCTGGCGGACGGACTCGCGAGCCTTTCCAGGATGCGTTATGAACGCTTCATGGACCTGATCACCTCCACCGACGCGCTTTCCGCCGCCTGCAGCCGCCTCAGCCAGCATCCGTTCGTCACCGTCGACACGGAGTTCCTGCGCGAGACCACCTATTACCCCAAGCTCTGCCTGATCCAGATGGCGGGTCCCGATCCCGCAGACGCGGTCCTGATCGACCCGCTCGCCGAGGGCATGAGCCTCGAGCCGTTCATGGCGCTCATGGCGAACCGGGACGTGGTGAAGGTCTTCCACTCGGCCCGGCAGGACCTGGAGATCATCTGGAATCTCGGCGGCATCGTGCCCGAGCCGCTGTTCGACACGCAGGTGGCCGCCATGGTGTGCGGCTACGGGGACTCGGTCTCCTACGAGCAGCTGGCCAACGATCTGGCCAAGGCGAAGATCGACAAGTCCTCCCGCTTCACCGACTGGTCGCGCCGCCCGCTCTCGGACGCGCAGCTCACCTACGCTCTCTCCGACGTCACCCATCTGGTGAAGGTCTACGAGGCTCTCGTGAGCCAGCTGCAGGCGAACGGCCGGCTCGAATGGCTCGGCGAGGAGATGTCGATCCTCACCTCGCCCGAGACCTACCAGGCCAATCCCGACAATGCCTGGCGCCGCCTCGCCGGACGCCTGCGCAAGTCGAAGGAGGTTGCGATCCTCATGGAGGTCACGGCCTGGCGCGAGCGCGAGGCGCAGAGCCGCGACGTGCCCCGCGGGCGCATCCTCAAGGACGACGCGGTGATCGACATCGCGACTTCGGCGCCGCGCAGCGTCGAGGCCCTCGGGCGCCTGCGCACCATCCCCAACGGCTTCGAGCGCTCCCGCACCGGCGGCGAAATCCTCGAAGCCGTTGAGCGGGCCCTCGCCCGCGATCCGGCCACGATCCCCATGCCGGAGCGCAGCCGCGGCCGCAACAACACCGGCTCCGTGGTCGACCTGCTGAAGGTCCTGCTCAAGGCCGTGGCCGAGCAGGAAGGTGTTGCGCCCAAGATCATCGCCACCGTCGAGGAGCTGGAGGCCATCGCCGACAGCGACGACGCGGACGTGCCGTCGCTGCACGGCTGGCGCCGCAAGCTCTTCGGCGAGAAGGCGCTGGCGCTCAAGAACGGTCAGCTCGGGCTGGTGCTGGAGCGAGGGCGGGTGAAGCTCAGGGAGATTGGGGCGGCTTGACGCCATAGCGGGCTTATATCTCTCTGTATAAACAAAAACCCCGCGGCTTCCCGCGGGGTTCTTTGGTTTGATCGTGCTTGAGATCAGATGAAGAGGAGATCGGCGTACTTCAACGTGGTCTTGTTGCTGAGCTTGGCGATCTCGGTCATGCCGGCAGAACCCGAACCATCCTTGTCATAGGACAGCACGCCCGTCTTCTTGTTGTAGACGAAGAAGTCGTCGCGGTCTTTGGCTTTGTCGCCCACCGTGAAGAACGCCTTCTTCAGCTTGAGCGGCTTGTTTTCGGTGCCCTTCTTGATGCTGGCGTAGAGCGACTTGTTGGACTTGAACAGGGAGTTCTCCAGCCACAGATCGTCAGCCGAGCTCTTGAAGTCTTTGATCGTGTCCGCGTTCGACTTCGCGAACTTGGTGTCGAAGATGAACTTGTCGTTGCCCGATCCACCGATCACCAGATCCTTGCCGCCCTTGCCGTAGATCTTGTCGTGCCCTGCACCGCCGTTGAGCGTGTTCTTCGCACCCGTGCCGAGCAGGATGTTGTCATGGCTATTGCCGGTGAGAGAGGCGGCGCTTCCGGTCAAGTAGACGAACTCGATATCCGAATCCGGGCTCAGGGTGAAAGTGGTCGAAGCATAGACGACATCATAACCGCTGCTGTCGATCACTTGGTCGCCGACATTGTCCACATAGTAGACGTCGTTGCCGCCGCCGCCTTCCATGCGGGTGGCTCCGCCTTTGCCATGAAGGATGTTGCTGCCCTCGTTCCCAACGATAACGCGCGTGTACTCATTGCCGGTCAGGTTGATCGGGCTTGTACCAGCCGCAGCCTGCAGCACTTCGACCTCGGCATATTGTAGACTGTAAGAGGTGCTCGCGATGGCGGTGTCCCAACCGTTTCCGGACGCCTCGCGGATGTAGTCGGCTGCGTTGTCGATGATGTAGGTATCGTTGCCGCTCATCCCCTGCAGATCCTCGGCTCCTTCGCCGCCGTCGAGCGTGTCGTTTCCGCCGTAGCCGACCAGAAGATCATCACCTTTCCCGCCTTGGATGTAGTTGTCGCTGGCATTGCCGGAGAGGGAGTCCTTGTAGTCCGTACCGATGACGTTCTCGAAGTTGATCCAGGTATCGTTCAGGGAATCGTTGCTGCCGCCACCTCCGGCATTGAGGCTGACGGAAACGCCTTTGTCGGAGAACTGATACGACACTGTGTCGACGCCCTCGCCGCCGTCCATTGCCTCGTAGCCCGATCCACCGATCACGGTGTCGTTGCCAGCTCCAGTCGAGAAGAAATGCCTTCTGCCATCGGGGTTTCCGGCATTGCCGATGATCAGATCGTTGAAGTTCGTGCCGATGTATCCTTCGATATCGAGATACTGATCTCCAAAGGCATCGCCGGTATTTGCAGCGATGTTCTTGAGGTTGATCACGACACCGCTCGTGGCCGTTTCATACGAGACATAGTCTCTGTAGCTGACGCCCGTGCCGCCTTCCAGCCTGTCGGCACCCGCGCCGCCGATGAGAGTGTCGTCGTTGTTGTCGCCGCCCAAAAGGGTGTCGTTACCCATGCCGCCATGCAGAACGTCATTGCCCTCGCCTCCGGTGAGAGAATCGTTCCCGTCGTGTCCATAAATCGTGTCGTGTCCGGCAAGACCATCAATCACATCGGCATCATCCGATCCATTGATCACATCGTTGCCTGTTGTGGGTGTCGGCGTTGCTGCGAGAGCGCCTGCTGCATTCAGGCGTGAAAGTTCATCGAAGTTGGTTTGGCCGGATGTCATGCTGATCCTCACTCAATGCGAAATGACAATTGGTGTTTGCATTTCTGAAAATGCGGATCGGCGTTAATGCATACGGAAATCGCAGCGACAAGTATTCCTAGCTCATCAACACCGTGATGAAATTGTTAGTGTCGCAACTTAACCTAGAGTTATCATAAGCTTAGCTGCATGAAACGACATGGAGCGTTGTTTGTGACTTGTGCGTCAGCACACATTGTGTTGCATGTGACTATGTATAGTTACATATCTTCAGCCTGACTTTACGTCAGAATCACTGGCGCAACCTCAGCGGTACGACTCGATTGTTCGAGGCAATCGTGAACGCATTGTCCGCTCTTCGTTGAACTCAGCCGCCCTGTATAACGCAGCCCGCGAAATCGTTTGGTCCAAAGCCTTCGAAATGGCTCTAGATCAGCTCCTTCAGCCGCAGCATTCCCAAGGCAGCAACGGTGGCTGAATCCTTGATCACTCCTTCGGTGATCATCGCCAGCACCTCTGCAACCGGGAACGCGCGGCTCACCATGTCCTGCTCGGATGCCTCGCGCTGCGCTTCGCCCGCCTGAAGTCCTTGCGCCAGATAGATGTGGTAGCCCTGGGTCGAGTGGCCGTAGCATTCGAACAGATGGCCCACATGGGTCATGCTAGCGGCCGTCAGCCCCGTCTCCTCGCGCAGTTCGGCCCGGGCGAGGTCCAGCGGATCGGTGCCGGGTGCGTTCTCCCATGACCCCTGCGGCAGCTCCCAGTAGCGGCCCTGCACGGCATAACGATACTGCTCCACTAGGTGGATCAGGCCGTTGTCGAGGGGCACGATGACGGCGAAATCCGCCTTCTCGACGACGCCGTAGATTCCCGCCGAGCCGTCCTGTCGCTCGATGGCGTCTTCGCGCACGCGCATCCAGCGGTTCTCGTAGACGATGCGCGAGGCCGTGGTCTTGATCTCGGCCATCGGCTCACACGATCTCGATCACGGTATCCATGTTCAGAAGCTTGCCCAAGCCGCGCATGCGGCCCATGAGGCGTTCGTTGGCGAGCGGCTCCAGGTGGGCCGGCAGCTGCAGCACGATCTGGTTGCCCCGGGCGAGCAGGGGCACCTGCGGCAGCACGCCCTCCATGGCGACCGAGACCGGATAGGCCACGCGCATGAGCGCCGCGAGCAGGCGGGCGCGCTCCAGGAGGCGCGGGCCCGCGAGCGTCTTGATGCGGGAGCCCACCTTGTCCGGCGATAGCCCCTCGTGCCGGAAGAAGATCGACAGGGCGAGATAGGCGCGGCCCGGATGGTCGAGCCCGGCGAAGGCCCCGTAGGCGATGAGGTTGAGGCTCTGCTCGCCCCGGTAGTCGGGATGGGCGCGCCAACCGATATCGGCGAGCAGGCAGGCCGCACGGCGCAGGCGGATGTCGTATTCCACCTCGGGCAGGCCGAGGCTCCGGATGAAGGCCTCGGTCCACTGGCACAGCTCCTCGCCGTGGCGCGGCGAGCGGGAGCGCAGGAGGTTGAGGTCGCTGGCGGCAGCGATCAACGGATCGCGCTCGCGCGTCGCGGCATCGAGCTTGTCGAACAGCACGCCCTCGCGCACGCCGAAGGCCGAGATTGCGACTTCGATCGGCTGTCCAAGGCGGATGATCTCCTCCAGCACCATGGCCCCGTAGGCGAGCAGCGGGCGGCGGGCCTCTGAAACGCTCTCGATATCCTTCAGCGTCTTGGCATCGGCCTCCTCGACGAGGCGCAGGAAGTCGAGACCGTCGTCAGGTTCGATGAGATAGCCGTGCATCACGTGGAGCGGGTAGTCCCGCGCCGCCTGGTGCAGCTTGGCGAGCGCACGCCAGGTGCCGCCCACCGCATAGAAGGTGCGGCCATGCAGGTTTTCGAGATATTCCGGTGCGCGCTCAAGCGCTTCACGCACGATCCTTTGGGCTTTTTTCAACGAGCCGCCGCTGACATCCTGCAGGGCGAGACCGCCGAGCGGCATGGTGATGCCCTGCCCCACCTGCGAGCCGCGCACGTCCACCAGTTCCAGGCTGCCGCCGCCCATGTCGCCGACGATGCCGTCCGGATCGTGAAAGCCCGCGATGACGCCGAGCGCCGAAGCGCGCGCCTCCTCGGCGCCGGACAACAGGCTGATCGGCTGGCCGCAGGCCTTCGCGGCGGCCTCCAGGAAGGCCGGACCGTTGGAGGCATCGCGCGCGGCCGCGGTGGCGAGCACGAAGATGTCGGACACGTTCATCGTGTCGCAGAGAACGCGGAACCGCGCGAGCGCCCGCAGGGCTCGGTCGACCGCCTCCTCGTCGAGGCGGCCGGTGGTCGCCACATGGCGGCCGAGACCGCACAGAACCTTTTCGTTGTAGATCGGCGTGACGGCGCGGGAGAGGCCCTCATAGGCCACGAGACGCACGGAGTTGGAGCCGATGTCGATGATCGCCACCGGACGGCCGAGCTTGAGCCGCCCCGGAGCCTCGAAGCTGAGCGCCGGCATGCTAGCGCTGCCCGCGCTTGGCGAGCGCTTTGGGGCTGGATGTCTTGAGGGATTTGCCACGGCCTGAGAGACTCGGGTTCGTCATGAAATACTTGTGTGCGTTGAATGGTTCCTCGCCTTTGGAGGGCACCACCCGCTGACTCGTTCCGTCGGGGAGTACCGTCCAGCTCTGCTCGTTGTCGAGCAGGTTGGCGAGCATGATCTGGTCGAGCACCTGCTGGTGCACCGTGGTGTTGACGATCGGCATCAGCGCCTCGACGCGGCGATCGAGGTTGCGCGACATGAGATCGGCCGACGAGATGTACACGTGGGCCTTGGGGTTGGGCATGCCGTGCCCGTTGCCGAAGGCATAGATGCGGGTGTGCTCCAGGAAGCGCCCGACGATGGACTTGACCCGGATGTTCTCCGACAAGCCCTTGATGCCGGGACGCAGGCAGCAGATGCCGCGCACGATGAGGTCGATCTGCACGCCGGCGGCGGATGCGTCGTAGAGCGCGTCGATGATGACGGGATCGACGAGCGAGTTGCACTTGCCCCAGATCGCGCCGGGCCGCCCTGCCTTGGCGTGGGCGATCTCCTCCTCGATGTGCTGGAGCAGGCGCTTCTTGAGGGTGAGCGGCGAGACCGCCATGCGCTCCAACTCCGCCGGTTCCGCATAGCCGGTGACGTAGTTGAAGATGCGCGACACGTCGCGGCCGATGGCCGGATCGGCAGTGAAATAGGACAGGTCCGTGTAGATGCGGGCCGTGATTGGGTGGTAGTTGCCGGTGCCCACGTGGCAATAGGTGATGAGCTGGCTGCCTTCGCGGCGCACCACCATGGACAGCTTGGCGTGGGTCTTCAGCTCGATGAAGCCGAACACCACCTGGGCACCGGCGCGCTCCAGGTCGCGCGCCCAGCGGATATTGGCCTCCTCGTCGAACCGCGCCTTCAGCTCCACGAGGGCGGTCACGGATTTTCCGGCCTCGGCCGCTTCGGCCAGCGCCGCCACGATGGGCGAGTTGGACGACGTGCGATAGAGCGTCTGCTTGATCGCGACCACGTTCGGGTCGCGGGCCGCCTGATGCAGGAACTGCACCACCGCGTCGAAGGATTCGTAAGGGTGGTGGACGATGATGTCCTTCTCGCGGATGGCCGCAAAGCAATCGCCGCTGTGCTCGCGGATGCGCTCCGGGAAGCGCGGATTGTACGGCTTGAACTTGAGGTCGGGCCGCTCCAGCGCCACGAGCTGCGACAGGTCGCGCAAGCCCATCATGCCTTCGACCATGAAGACCTCGTCGGGGGAGACCTCCGATTCCTCGGCCACGAAGAGGCGCAGGTCCTCGGGCATGGCCGCTTCGACCTCCAGGCGGATCACGCTGCCGCGGCGGCGCTGCTTGAGCGCCGTCTCGAACAGGCGCACCAGATCCTCGGCCTCTTCCTCGACCTCGATATCGGAATCGCGGATCACCCGGAACGCGCCCTGCCCCTGCACGTCGTAACCGGGGAACAGGCGGCTCGTGAAGAGCACGATCATCTGCTCCAGGGCGATGAACCGGGTGGCGCCGGTCTCGGCGAAATCCGGCAGGCGGATGAAGCGTTCGCCGCGCGACGGCAGGCGGATCAGGGCGTTCAGCACCTTGCCGTCGCTCTGGCGCACCAGCTTCAGGGCGATGGAGGAGCCGAGATTGGGGATGAACGGGAACGGATGCGCCGGATCGATGGCGAGCGGCGTCAGCACCGGGAAGACGTGGTTGAGGAAATAATCCTCGAGCCAGGACGCCTCGGCCTTCGTCAGGCCGGCCCCTTCGACGAGAACGATCCCCTCTTCCAGCACCGTGTCCCGGAGCTCGCGCCAGCGCCTCTGCTGGTCGGAGGCGAGGTTCGACACCGCCACGGAGATCTTCGCCAGCTGCTCCTGCGGCGAGAGCCCGTCCTGCGACATGGTCGCGACGCCGGACCGGACCTGGCCGCGCAGGCCCGCCACGCGGACCATGAAGAACTCGTCCAGGTTCTCGGCCGAGATCGAGAGAAAGCGCAGCTGCTCGAGGAGCGGGTGGTGGCCGTTCGAGGCCTCCTCCAGCACCCGGCGGTTGAACTGCAGCCAGGACAGCTCCCGGTTGATGAAGCGCTGCGGGAACTTGCGCAGGGCCGCGCCGTCCAGCTCGATATCCGGCGGAGCCTTGGGCAGCGGGGCCTCGCTGACGGTCTCCACCTCTTTCAGGGCAATCGCGCTGCGCACCTCGTTCTCCGCCGCTTCCTTCCTCGGCGCTCGTTTTGCTCTGGGCTTCGTGACGGTTTCACGACGGTTCGACAACAAGGCGTCAGTATCTGGCTTCACTCGTTCTCATCCGTTTCCTGCGCGGCGCCTAGGATCTCGGCCGCGATGGCCCGCGAGACGCGCCGGCCCCGGCTCAGGGCCTCCCGGTCCAGGAGAGCCACGATCTCGGAGGCCTTGGCGAGCGAGCGTTCGATCCGCAAAGCAATATAGTCGACAACGGAGGTGTCGACCACGAGTTGCCTGTCCACGAACAGCTTCACCAGCACAGCCTTGAGGAGGGCATCGTCCGGCGCGTCCAGGGTGGTGCTCGGCGCCAGCCGCAAACGGGACAGGAGGTCGGGGGTTTTCAAACCCCAGCGGTCGGGCGGGGTCTCGCAGGTGATCAGCAGGGAAGCCTTCTTCTCCCTGGCCAGGTTCAGCAGGTGAAACAGGGCCGGCTCATCGCGCTCAGCCTCATCCATGTCCTCGATGGCGAGGGCACCGTTCGACACGAGGTGCGGGACCTTGTCGTGTGTGATCGCCGCCGCATCGACGGTCCAGGCGTGGGCGTTCGTGGCCCAGATGGACGCCAGGTGGCTCTTGCCGCTGCCCCTGGGGCCGACGAGCAGGAGGATGGTATCGGGCCAGTCGGGCCAGCTCTCGATGAGGCCGTAGGCCTGCTCGTTGGAGGGGCTGACGAGGAAGTCCTCGGCTCCGAAGCGGGGATCCAGGGGAAGGTCGAAGGCCAGCTGCTTGGGGGCCTCAGGCATCGCGATTGGCCTTGTCGATCTCGATGCGGGGCTTGAGGATCACCGGATCCGCCCCCCGGTAGAGCGGGCTGGCGAGATACTGGCGCAGGGCAAAGCGCGCGATGACGCCCACGGCGGCCGCGAGCGGCACCGCGAGCAGCAGGCCGACGAAGCCGAAGAGCGCGCCGAAGGCGACGAGCGCGAACATCAGCCAGACCGGGTGCAGGCCGACCGAGTCGCCCACCAGCTTGGGCGACAGGATGTTGCCCTCCACAAACTGGCCGAAGATGAAGATGCCGAGCGTCGCGGCGATCATGGTCCAATCCGGCCAGAACTGCACGATGGCGACACCCACGGACAGAATGAGGCCGGTGAGCGAGCCCACATAGGGGATGAAGCTCAGGACGCCCGCCGTCATGCCGATGAGCGCCCCGAAATTGAGCCCGATGAGGGCGAGGCTCACCGCATAGAAGGTGCCGAGGATGAGGCACACCAGGGCCTGCCCGCGCACGAAGCCGGCGATTGCCCGGTCGATGTCGCGGGCGATGGCGCGGATTGTGTCCCGGTGGCTCATGGGCATCCAGGAATCGACGGTTCTGACCATGCGGTCCCAGTCGACCAGCATGTAGAAGGCCACCACCGGGGTCACCACCAGCAGGGAGAAGATGCCGATCAGCGCCTGCCCGCCGGACCACAGCCCCTGGAGGAAGGTGGTCATCCAGGCGACGCCCTGGCTGATCAGGTTGCCGACGGAGGGAGGAGCGGCGGGCAGCACCTCCTCGATGCCGAGGCGGCGGATGAGCGGGCCGAGCTGCTCGGCCCCGAGCTCCTGAAGCCGGGCCACATAGCCGGGCAGCCTCTCCACGAAGGCCCCCACCTGCTGGGCCGCGAAGGGCACCAGGATCATCAGGGCGATGATGAAGATGAGCACGAACAGGACGAGGATCAGCAGGCTGGCGCCCAGGCGCCCGACGCCGATCTTCTGCATCCGGTCGGCCAGGGGATCGAGCAGATAGGCCAATGCGAAGCCCGCCACGAAGGGCAGCAGGATACCGCGCAGCACGAACAGCAGCAGCACCGCGACGACCAGCGCCGCAATCCAGAACCCGATCTGCCGTTGAACCGTCATCGGCCCCTCACACCGTTAGCTCTCGACACCCATGTGCCGCAGCCAGCCGCCGAGATAGGCACCGGCCGAGGCTATGGTCAAGGTGGCCACCAGCAACATGGCAACATCCTCGAGCCCGGCGAGTTCGGCCCCGAAGGCATTGGCCGCGAGCGCGAAGGCCGCAAACGCAATCTGCGCGCCCGTGTTCAGCTTGCTGACAAGGAGCGGCTTAATTTCGACCGGGCGGCTCATGACCCAGGACAGGAGCACGGCAGCGACGATCATCACGTCCCGGGACACCACGATGATGGCCAGCCAGCTCGGGATGGCTCCCACGATGGCGAGCGTCACGTAGATGGAGACCAGGAGCGCCTTGTCGGCGATGGGGTCGATATAGGCTCCGAACTCGCTCCGCATATCGAACCGGCGGGCAATGAACCCGTCCACCGCATCCGAGACGCCTGCCACCACGAACAGGACGAAGGCCGCAACCCACCGCTGCTGCATGATCATGACGATCACGATGGGCACGATGATGAGGCGGCCGATGGTGATGATGTTCGGAATGGTCATCGGGCCGATGATGGACGCTCGGGGGGCGGAGTTCAATCGGCAGGCGGAGGGGTGGGGATAACGGGCATTCTTTATGGTCATCCCGGACGGCGAAGCCGATCCGAGATCGGGTGCAGAATATGGCGCATTTCTCCCTTTCCCGCTGGGAGAGCGGAAGGGAGCCACACTCCTCGCACGATCCCGGGTTCTGCTCCGCAGCCCCGGGATGACGGTGGACCTGCAATTCGCAACACGCGAAACCCCTTGCCTCCCGCTCCCTACCGTCTTACTGCCCCCTCAACACGGGGTGAGCCATGACGACCGAGAAGCAGACGAACGGCCTGACCTATGCCCAAGCGGGCGTCGATATCGATGCAGGCAATGCCATGGTCGACCAGATCAAGCCCCTGGTGCGGTCCACCCGCCGGCCCGGCGCGGATGCGGAGATCGGCGGCTTCGGCGGGCTGTTCGATCTGAAGGCCGCAGGCTTCAAGGACCCGATCCTGGTGGCGGCCAACGACGGGGTCGGCACAAAGGTGAAGATCGCCATCGACACGGGCATTCACGACACCATCGGCATCGACCTCGTGGCCATGTGCGTGAACGACATCATCGTGCAGGGCGCCGAGCCCCTGTTCTTCCTTGACTATTTCGCCACCGGAAAGCTCTCGCCGGAGGTCGGCGTCCATATCGTCAAGGGCATCGCCGAGGGCTGCCTCCAGGCGGGCTGCGCGCTGATCGGCGGCGAGACCGCCGAGATGCCGGGGCTTTACGCCAAGGGCGACTACGACCTCGCAGGCTTCGCGGTGGGCGCTGCCGAGCGCGGCATGCTGCTGCCGAAGGACGTGAAGGTGGGCGACGTGCTCATCGGCCTGCCCTCCTCCGGCGTCCATTCCAATGGCTTCTCCCTCGTGCGCCGGATCGTCGAGCACTCCGGCCTCGCCTGGGATGCGCCCGCTCCCTTCGCGCCCGGCAAGTCGTTGGCCCAGGCCCTGTTGGAGCCGACCCGGATCTACGTGAAGGCCCTGCTGGAGGTCTTGAGAGGCGGCGACGGCATCAACGCGCTCTGCCACATCACCGGCGGCGGTTTTCCCGACAACATCCCCCGCGTCCTGCCCGACGGCGTCGGCGTGCGCCTCGACCTCGATGCCATCGCGGTTCCACCCGTGTTCGGCTGGCTCGCCAAAGCAGGCGGCGTCGCCGAAGCCGAGATGCTGCGCACCTTCAACTGCGGCATCGGCATGATCGTGGTGGCGAGCGCCGATCAGGTGGATGCGGTCATGGAGCGTCTGCGTCAAGCTGGGGAAAACCCAGTGCGCATCGGCGAGACCATCGCACATACGGGCGGCGATCGCGTCCAGACCTCGGGCTCCCTGAAGCTCTGATGACCCGCCGCGTGGCCATCCTGATCTCGGGCCGCGGCTCGAACATGGCCTCGCTGATCGAGGCTGCTCAGGCTGCCGACTTTCCGGCCGAGATCGCCCTCGTGCTCTCAAACCGTCCTGATGCGGAAGGACTGGACCGGGCGAAGGCGGCCGGGATCGCGACGCTTGCCATCGACCACAAAGCCTTTCCCGACCGGGAGAGTTTCGACCGTGCGCTCGATGCCGCACTGGTGGAGCACGACATCGCTTTCATCTGCCTCGCCGGTTTCATGCGAGTGCTCTCCGACTGGTTCGTGGAGCGCTGGGCCGGGCGGATGATCAACATCCACCCCTCCCTCCTGCCCCTTTATCGCGGCACCCAGACTCACCGTCGCGCGCTGGCCGACGGCGTGCTGGTACATGGCTGCACGGTGCATTTCGTGGTGCCGGAGCTCGATGCCGGCCCGATCATCGCTCAAGCCGCAGTGCCGGTGGTGCCGGGCGACAGCGAGGAGAGCCTTGCCGCGCGGGTGATCGTGCAGGAGCACCGGCTCTACCCGCAGGCGCTGCGGCTGATCTGTGACGGCAGCGCACGGCTGGAGAACGGACGCGTGGTGTTTTCGCGTGGGTGGGAAGCGAGCGCTGTGCTGCATTCGCCTAACTAGGACCAATGCACTCCCGTCATCCCGGACATGTTCCGGGGATCCACGTCTTAGGCTCCAAAACGTGGATCCCCGGAACAAGTCCGGCCATGACGTAGAGATTGTAAGTGTTTCAAATCTGCGGACGCGGCAGCTTGCAGGCGTCCAGTGCCGTCAGTGCCTTCGCGCGGGCGGTGTCGTTGAACACGCCGGTGTCGCGATAGGATTGGACCTCCTCGGCGCTGAGCGAGCGCATGGTGCGGCCGGCATAACAGTCGCAGGCCCGGTTGAGGGACGCCTCGCTGGCCTCGCTCTGGAGCTTCGCCTGGGTAATCGCGCACGCCTGGCTCACGCGGGCGCGCAGCTGGCTAATGCTTTCGGTCTTTAGGGCCGGATCGGGCTGATATTGGGTCGGCATATTGGAGGCGGCGGCATAAGCCCCGGTCGCGCTCAAGGAAACGGCGGCTGCGACGAGCAGCGCACAGGCGGTCAGGATCATGGATAGCTCCCCAGAGATGAAATCACGTTCGGCGTTTAAGAATAGGCTTGGCCGTTCAGGATCAAGGGGGAGATGGGGATAGGCTTAAGAAGGTCTGACTATGCGCCTGCCTCTAGACTCTCCGTCATAGCCGGTCGTGTCCCGGCCATCCACGTCTCTGCAGCGTTGCGGCTCCAAAAACGTGGATCCCCGGAACAAGTCCGGGGATGACGTGAAGAGGGTGCAAGCCTTCATTTTCAACGAACGAGCGCCTCAGGCCGATGCTGCTTGCGCGCAACCGGCGGCTCAAGCGCCGGGTCGAGATTGGCCTTCTCCAGCGCCACCCGGTTGTCGTGGAAGGCAGCACCGCCATAGGGCGCCACCTGATCGCCCCCGGTGAGCGTGTTGATGCCGCGACCGTACGGATGAGCGGCGTTGGGCCAGATGCCCTCGGCGATGAGCACGCCGCGCCGCACGCCCTCGAACAGCTTGGCGCGAAGATACACCTCACCGCGGTGATTTTTCAGCTTCACCCAATCGCCCTCGGCAATCCCTTGCGTCTGCGCATCGACCGGATGGATCATCACCTCGGGCCGCCGCTCCTTGTCGAGCGACGTCGGTGTCTCGGTGAAGCTGGAGTTGAGGAAGTTGCGGGCTGGGCTCGTGGCGAGGCGGAACGGGTGCTCCTCGGTCGCCGCTTCGATCACGCCCCAATGGTCGGGCAAAGCCGGCATGCGGGCCCAGGGGCCCATGGCGCCGTTGTTGTAGGACGGCACCTTGGTCCAGTCGGGCTTGAAGCGGAACTTGCCGTCCGGATAGCCGAAGCCTTTTAGGAAATGCGCCTCCTCGAAAGGCGGCTGCGCATCGAAGTGAACTTGCGCCTCCAGGTTCTCGAGCGTGCCCCAGCCGGAATTCTGCAGCGTCCAGTCGATGATCTCGCGCGGCTCCATGGCAAAGCCGCGATGCTCGGCGCCGAGGCGCTCGGCCAACCCGCGGAAGACCTCGTGGTTCGAGCGGCATTCGCCCGGTGGGTCGATGAGCTTGGGACCGACCTGGAAATGTTGGTGCCCGCCGCCGGAATAAAGATCGTCGTGCTCCATGAACATGGTCGCGGGCAGCACGATATCGGCCATGAGCGCCGTCTCGGTCATGAACTGCTCGTGTACGCAGACGAACAGATCCTCGCGGGCAAAGCCCTGCTTCACCAGCTCCTGCTCCGGCGCAACGGAGACCGGGTTGGTGTTCTGGATCAGCATCGCCTTCACCGGCGGGCCATTGTAGAGCGCTTGCGGATCGCCCGTGAGCACGCGGCCGATCTGCGACTGGTCGAGCACGCGGATGCTCTTGTCGATGGCATCGTGCCCTTCGATCAGCGCCTTGTTCCAGTGGAAGATGCCGCTGTTCGAATGAAGCGCGCCGCCGCCCTCGTATTGCCACGCGCCGGTCACGGCCGGAATCGACAGGGCCGCATGCATGTTGACCACGCCGTTGCGCTGGCGCGCGAAGCCGAAGCCGAGGCGGAAATACGTGCGCTTGGTGGTGCCCACGAGCCTGGCGAAGGCCTCGATCTCCTCCACCGACAGGCCGGTGATGGCGGACGCCCAGGCAGGATCGCGGGTCTTGAGATGCTCTTCAAGCTCGCGCGGATGGTCAGTGTAGCGCTCCAGGTAATCCCAGTCGGCATAGCCGTCGCGGAACAGCACGTGCATGACCGCGCAGGCGAGCGCGCCATCGGTGCCGGGGCGCAGGACCAGCGCCATGTCGGCCTGCTTCAGGGTGGCGTTGTTGTAGATGTCGATGGCGACAATCTTGGCCCCGCGTTCCTTGCGGGCCTTCATCGCATGGGTCATCACGTTGACCTGGGTGTGAACCGCGTTTGTGCCCCAGATCACGATGCAGTCGGAGACCGCCATTTCGCGCGGGTCGGCGCCGCGCAGATGGCCGGTGCCGGCCACGTAGCCTGTCCAGCTCATGGCCGTGCAGATGGTGGAATACTGGCCGGAATACTTCTTCACATGGCGCAGGCGGTTGATGCCGTCGCGCATCACGTAGCCCATGGTGCCGGCATAGTAATAGGGCCAGACGGATTCCGAGCCGAACTCCTGCTCGGCTTCCAGGAATTTTCGGGCGACGATGTCCAGCGCCTCGTCCCAGGAGATGCGCTCGAACTGGCCGGATCCCTTCGGGCCGGTGCGCCGCATGGGATAGAGCAGCCGGTCCGGGTTATGGATGCGCTCGGCATAGCGGGCCACCTTCGCGCAGATCACGCCCGCCGTGTAGCTGTTCGACTTCGCCCCGTGCACGCGGCCGATGGTTCGCCCGTCGATCACCTCCACCTCGAGGGAGCAAACGGAGGGGCAGTCATGCGGGCAGACCGAGGCGCGGCGTTCGATGCGGGGAGCTTGGTTCATGGCGGGCGCATGATGAGGGAAAGGCCAGAAAATGAAAAGGCCGCCCGGAGGCGGCCTGATCATGAAGGCTATGCCTCAGGGGCTTAGCCGACGATCTCGTTGCCCGAGAAGAACTGGGCGATCTCGATCTTGGCGTTGTCGAGGCTGTCGGAGCCGTGGACCGAGTTCTCGCCGATGGACTTGGCGTAGAGCTTGCGGATGGTGCCCTCAGCGGCGCTCTCCGGGTTGGTGGCGCCCATAATCTCGCGGTAGCGGAGAACGGCGTTCTCGCCTTCGAGCACCTGCACGACGACCGGAGCGGAGATCATGAAGTCCACGAGTTCGCCGAAGAAGGGACGCTCCTTGTGGACCGCGTAGAAGGTCTCGGCCTCGCGGCGGCTCATGAGGATGCGCTTCTGGGCGACGATCCGCAGGCCGGCCTGCTCGATGACGGCGTTGACGGCGCCGGTGAGGTTCCGCTGGGTCGCGTCGGGCTTGATGATGGAGAAGGTACGCTCGATGGCCATGACAGCTCGCTTGTCTTTATGAGGGGAAATGTGAAGTGGGGCGCTTATAGCGGCGAGCCCCCCAGGCCTCAAGCGCCTTTTGCCCTACCCCGCTTGGAAAGCTTAACCGCCTCCCCTAGTCTCTTCCCGGAATGGTCCGCTGAAGACCAACCCAAAGGGAGTCAACAATGAGAAAAGTTATCCTCGCCCTCAGTCTCGTCATGCTGGCCCTTCCGGCCTCCGCCCAACCGGCGGACCCGAGCGGCACTTACCTGAGCGAAACGGGCGAGACCCGGGTGCGCATCGCCCGGTGCGGCGGCGCCTATTGCGGCACCATCATCTCCGTCCAGGGCGAGGCCAAGGACGTGAACAACCCGGACCCCAAGCTGAAGAGCCGGAACCTCGTCGGAATCCAGATGATCTCCAACATCCAGCCCGCAGCCGACGGCTTCACCGGCCAGCTCTACAACTACAAGGACGGCAAGACCTATAACGGCAAGATGAGCTTTGCCGGCGGCAAGGCCATGCAGCTCTCCGGCTGCGTGCTGGGCGGCCTCATCTGCCGCTCGCAGACCTGGGCGAAGGTGAACTAGAAACTTTCCGCCGACACCGTCATCCAGGGGCTGCGGAGCAGAACCCGGGATCGTGAGACGAGTGTGGCTCAACCAGCCCTCCTCCCCCTTCTGGGGAGGAGTTGGAGGTGGGGGTGTATGCGCTGAACTGGACCAGCGTGACGCTCACACCCCCACCCTGCCCCTCCCCACAAGGGGAGGGAATCCCCCGTTCTATTCTGTACCCGACCCCGGATCGGCTTCGCCGTCCGGGAGGACTTCCAATGACTACCGCGCCTTCTGGCCGAACAGCACCGCCTGAACAGCCGGGTCCGTCAGGTCGGTCTTGTTGCGGTCCTCGGAGCTGACCGCGATGCCGCGCTGGACGGCCGGGCGGGCGAGCACCGCCGCAAGCCAGCGCTTCACGTGCGGGAAGTCCTCTATGTTCTGGCCTTGGCGCTCCCAGAGCTTCGCCCAGGGAGCGATGGCCATGTCGGCGATGGAATATTCGCCCGCCACGAATTCCCGGTTCGCGAGGCGCTTGTTCAGCACGCCGTAGAGGCGGTTGGTCTCGTTGGTGTAGCGGTCGATGGCATAAGGCACCTTCTCCGGCGCATAGATGCGGAAATGGTGCGCCTGGCCGAGCATGGGGCCGAAACCGCCCATCTGCCAGAACAGCCATTGATCGACCTCGACACGTTCTCTCTCATCCTGCGGATAGAACTGTCCGGTCTTGCGCCCGAGATATTGCAGGATGGCGCCGGACTCGAACACGGAGATCGGTTCGCCCCCCGGCCCCTCGTGATCGACGATGGCCGGCATCTTGTTATTGGGTGAGATATCTAAGAACTCCGGCTTGAACTGATCGCCCTTGCCGATATTCACCGGATGGATCGCATAGGGCAGCCCGCATTCCTCGAGCATGATGGTGATCTTCCAGCCGTTCGGGGTGGGCCAGTAATACAGATCGATCGGGTGCTGCGCGGAAGCCGCCATGAAACGCCTCTCTTCAGGTTGCGACACGAATTCTCGCCGGAACGTTAAGCCATAAGATCGGAACTGGCACCCTCGCCCGCAACAAGAATCCAGGAAAACGGCGCATAGCAGCTCATCGGGGCTTGCATGTTGCCGCGCATCGATTCAGAAAGTTTATAACATAAAGCAATCGCTGTGGGGGGTGATTCGATGATGAACGGACCTGTGAGCGCAGCCCTTGCGGCTGCCATGACCTTCGCACTCGCCGGTGCGGCGCAGGCTGTCGAGACGAAGCCGAAGAAAGAGCCGACGGCAGCCCAGATGGCCGCCCGCGAGCGCATGAGCAAGTGCAGCCTCGAGTGGAAGGACGCCAAGGCCGGCGGCAAGCTCGCCAAGGACATGAAGTGGCCGGCCTTCTGGAGCGCCTGCAACAAGCGCCTCAAGGAAGGCACGAAAGCCTGAAGAGGCTTGAAGCATCGGGCCTGAAGGTGACGGCCACCTTCGGGCTTCTTCCGATGTTCATCCTTTGACGAACGCCTCGATTGGACAGGAGCTCTCCATGAACTGGCTATCCCGCATCATCGGCAAGCAAACCGCTTCCGGCGGCCACTACATTCCGCCTCATCAGGCGCTTTTCATCCGCCTCGACGGGAAGTCGCTTCCCCGCGCCATCTACGAGGAATACGATCTCTCCGGCTTCGAAAGCCAGCTGGAGATCGCCCTCGGGGAACTCGGCGAGGTCGACGGCCATGCGGTCGGCGCGACCGATACGATCATCTATCTCTACGGCCCGGACGCGGAGGCGATGTACCGCGCCGTCGAACGCATCCTGAAGACCCACCCGCTGGCCCAGGACGCGAGCGTGACGATCCGCAAGGGTCCACCCGGCGCGGCCCGGCACGAGATCTACACCCTGAACTGATCGGCTTCACAGCTTCTTCTTGAAGCCCTCGTGGCTGCGGGAGAAACCCAAGCGCTCGTAGAAGCGGTGGGCGTCCCCTCGGGTCTTGTTGGAGGTCAGCTCCATGGCGCGGGCGTCGTGCGTGCGGGCATGGTCTTCCGCGAAAGCCATCATCCTGGCGCCGATGCCCGATGATCGCCGCGCCGCTTTGACCTTCACGCTCTCCACCTTCACGCGCAGGGCGCCGCGGCCGGTAAGATTGGGGATGAAGGTGAGCTGGAACGTGCCGACGATCTCGCGGCCGTCGACAGCCACGAACAGCCGGTTCTCGGAGCTGGCTTGAATCGCCGCGAAGGCCGCCTCGTAGGCCGGGCGGGTTTCGGGCGACCACGCGTCGCCGTGGGAGCCCAACTCGTCCTCTTCATGCAGACGAATGATCGCTTCGAGATCGCCGGCCTCGGCTTCGCGGATCAGGAGATCGCTCATGCGGCTGCCCGGGATTCCGGCGGCAGCAGGTCCGTCGGACGCTTGAACCCGGGCAGCGCCTCGAAGCGTCCGATCCAGGCGCTGACATTGGCATACGGCGTGAGATCGACCGCCGCCTCGGCCGCATAGACGAGAACGCCATAGACATCGATGTCGGCGATGGTCGGGCTCTCGCCCACGATCCAGTTTCGGCCGGCGAGGTGCCCGTCGAGGGTCTTGATCGCGGACGCTGCATTGGCCGCGCAGAGTTCGAGGCTCTCCTCGCCGCCCTTCATGAAGCCGAGGCGGATGCCGCGCGAGCGGTAAATCGACGGCGCCAGGCGGTCGAAATCCCAGTAGAGCCACTCGCGCGTCTGGAGGCGCTCGTCGAGGGTCGCGCCGCCGAACTTTCCGAGGGTATCGGCAAGATATTCCAGGATCGCCGCCGACTGGCACAGATGCCGGCCGTTGTTGCGGTCAACGAGGAGCGGCACCTGCCCGTAGCGCTGCTTGGCCAGATAAGGCGGCTGCTTGTGCTCGCCGGCCATGAGGTTCACGTGCACGTAATCGAAGGCCTCCCCGGCGAGCGCCAGCATGAGGCCGACCTTGTAGGTCGGGCCTGAGAGAAAGACGCCGTTGAGTTCAAACCGTGCCGGCATGGCGAGAGCCCCCTGATGAAAATTCTGTTGCGCAGAGCCTAGTGGATTGTGTCTCAATCGGAAAGGAGCCGAATCCTGAAACTTGAGGAGATCCCATGCCCGGCATGGCGCGTGAGCGAAAGCTGCTTCAGCAGGCCGTTGCCATCGTGGCGGTCATCCCGGTCGCAACGGGGCTCTACGGCGTACTGTTCGGGCAGGCGCTCACGGGCGATGCGGTGAGCATCTCGGCGGAGAGCCACTTCCGCTATCTGTCAGGCCTGCTCTTAGGGATCGGCCTGTGCTTCTGGAGCACCCTGCCCTCCATCGAGATCCACACCGGGCGCATTCGGCTGCTGACATTGCTCGTGGTCATCGGAGGCTTGAGCCGCCTCATCGGCCTTGCCCTCACCGGCCTGCCCTCGCTCGTCATGCTGGGTGGCCTGATCGTCGAGCTGATCGTCGCGCCGGTGCTGTGCCTGTGGCAGACGCGGGTCGCCAACCGCTATGCGGAGGAATACGGGGTGGCCGAGGCTTGAACCGCGCCCGTTGCGGCGGGCGCCGTGATCGTTGACGCACTTCGTTGCGCGATGAAGAGCAGGAGGATGCGCGTGACGCATCCTCCATTCGGTTGTCACTCATGGTCAGTCGCGCCCGCTGCTGTCTTCTCCGATGTCCCTGAGCAAGTGTGCGCTGAGCCTCGCGCGCAGCGAAGCCGGCAGCTCGGAGGGTGGAAGTGACTTCAGGGGCTTGTGGCCGCGCTCCCGCACGGCGGGAATGAGATCAATGCGGACGGTGAGCCACACAAGGGAAAGCGTAATCTGCTTCATAGGAACCTGCAGCGAATTGAGAGGGAAGGATTGCCGCGATTGCGCATGGAGCAAAGTTCATGACCATGTGACGCCTCCTTCGGCTGCAGGTGAAAAAAGCGGCTGAGTCGTTCAGCCGCGGGAAGACACTACTCCATCAAGGGCGGCTTTACCAGCCTCAAGCCTTCAGTTCGCGCACGCCGTCGATGAAGAGCTTTGCTCCGATCGCGCCGAAGATGGCCCCGAAGCCTCCTTCGATCACGCGCAAGAAGCGCGCATAGACGCGCATGACGAGGCCGGTCGAGAAGATCAGCGCGTAGGCGCCGTAGATCAGCAGGGCCGACAGGGCCGCACCGACGTCGATGAACAGGAAGTGCAGCGAGGAAAGGCCGGAGGATGCGAGATACATGGAGATCGCAGCCCACACGAGCGCAGCCTTCGGGTTCGTGATCGCGACGAAGAATCCACGGCGATAGGCCGCTGCAGCTCCTGCTTCTGCGTGCCCTGCCGCCGCTCCCTGTCCCGAGGACACGAAGGCGCCCCGCAAGGCTCTCACGCCCAGGTACAGCAGGTAGCCGCCGCCGATGAGGCGCATCGCCGTGATCGTCTGCGGAAAAGCCTTGAGAATCGCACCGATGCCTAATGTCGCGAGAAGCGCCCAGAGGAATACGCCCGTTGCAACGCCGGCAGCGGTGATGATGCCGAGCCGGCGCCCGCTGCCGAGCGAGACGGAGGAAACAGCCATCATGTTGGGACCGGGCGACGCCTGGGCCAAAAAGATGCCGACGAGGACGCTTCCAACCTCAAACATGCTGTTTCCTATTCGGATGCTATTGGCGTGAGCATTATCACGGAGGAGGCTGAATTCCCAAAGCGTCCTTTTCGAATCCATACTCCACCGACCTGGAAATATCGGTGAGCTGCCTTGGCTCCGGCAGCTGCCTATATCCCAACCTCGTGTAGAGCCGATGCGCCGTGACGAAGCGCGTGTCGGACCACAGAACCATGCGCGATGCGCCTCTGCTGCGCGCGTGCGCCTCGGCCTGATGCACGAGGCGCAAGCCCAATCCCATTCCGCGCTGGTCCGGACGCACGTAGAGCCGGTGCAGTTCCGCGGTTCCGCTTTCCGGAAAATCCACCGCCACGCAGGCGCAGACGCGTCCGCGCTCGTCCTCGACGGCCCAGAAGGCGCCGCCGGTGCGGTCATAGGACGTGCTCGGCGCGCGCAGATCCGGCAGGTCGTCGTGAGGATCGACGAAGCAGCCGGGATAATCCGCATAGCAGATTGCGATCAGCCCGAAGAGATCCTGCCGGTCGCTGTCGCGGACTGGCCGGATCGCCGACAGGCTTTCGACCTTGAGTGCCAGGTTCATCATTGCCCCTTCTTGGTCGCCAGTGAGGCGACCGTCTTTTCAAGCACGTCGTGCAGCCCGCGATAGGCGCCCACCGACAGATGAATGCCGTCTGTGGTGAGCCCTGCCTTCGCGGCACCATTCCTGTCGGAGAACGCCTTCTGCAAGTCCACGATGGCCGCTGCACGGCCGTCGGCAATCTGCACGATCCGGCGGCTCAAGGAAGCCATCGCGTCGGCCGAATAGAAATTCGTGAGGCGCTTGGCACGCTCAATCGGCGGCGGTGTCATGACGATCACCGGCACAAAGGCGGCTTCGAAGTGGCGGATGATGGTTTCGAAATGCCTCGCAACCTCGTCGAGGGCACTCTCGGTGCAGTCCTTCTTCGCATCGTTCGTGCCGACGAGCAGCACCGCGATGCCGGGTTTTGCGGATTGCAGGAGAAGCGGCACCCGCGGCTCCAGTGCCTCGGTCCAGATGCCGGAATAGCCGGCATTCAGCACGGGCAGGAAGGCGATCCGGTTCCAGTAGAAGCCCTCGACGATGGAATCGCCCACGAACAGCACACCGCCCGGCCCGACGGCAGCGCGATGCGACCCGATCACGATGTCGCGGATCAGCCAGTGCGAAGCAAAGGGACTGGGCTGCGAGGTCACGGGAGCGGTGCCTTGCAAGATCCGGCGGAGCCCGAACTGCGCTCCGCCGGCATGGTCAATAGCCTTACTCGATCCCGAGCTTGCGCTTGAGGATCTCGTTGAGTGCCTGTGGATTGGCCTTACCGCCCGTGGCCTTCATGGTCTGGCCGACGAACCAGCCGAGCAGGGTGGGCTTCGCCTTCGCCTGCTCCACCTTGTCGGGATTGGCCGCGATGATCTCGTCCACGGCCCTCTCGATGGCGCCGGTGTCGGTGACCTGCTTCATGCCGCGTGTTTCCACGAGTTCGCGCGGGTCGCCGCCTTCCGTGAAGACGATCTCGAACAGGTCCTTGGCGATTTTGCCGGAGATCACGTTCTCGCCGATGAGCTCGATGATGGCGCCGAGCTGCGCGGCCGAGACCGGGGTCTGCGAGATGTCCTTGCCTTCCTTGTTCAGGCGGCCGAACAGCTCGTTGATGATCCAGTTCGCCGCGGCCTTGCCGTCGCGGCCCTTGGCCACCTCCTCGAAGTAGTCGGCGGAAGCGCGCTCGGCCACCAGCACGCTGGCGTCGTAGGGCGAGAGGCCGTAATCGGCCATGAACCGCGCCTTCTTCTCATCCGGCAGTTCCGGCAAGCCTTTCGCCAGATCGTCCACATAGGCCCGGTCGAACTCCAGCGGCAGCAGGTCCGGATCAGGGAAGTAGCGGTAATCGTGCGCCTCTTCCTTGGAGCGCATGGAGCGGGTCTCGCCCTTGCCCGGATCGTAGAGGCGGGTTTCCTGGTCGATGGTGCCGCCATCCTCGATGATCGCGATCTGGCGCCGCGCCTCGTACTCGATGGCCTGCCCGATGAAGCGGATGGAGTTGACGTTCTTGATTTCGCAGCGGGTGCCGAGCTCGTCGCCCGGACGGCGCACGGAGACGTTCACGTCGGCGCGAAGGTTGCCCTTGTCCATGTCGCCGTCGCAGGTGCCGAGATAGCGCAGGATCGTGCGCAGCTTGGTCACGTAGGCGCGGGCCTCGTCGGCCGAGCGCAGGTCCGGCTTCGACACGATCTCCATGAGCGCCACGCCGGAGCGATTGAGGTCGACGAAGCTCATGGTCGGGTGCAGGTCATGGATCGACTTGCCGGCATCCTGCTCGAGATGCAGGCGCTCGATGCGCACGGTGATGGTCTCGCCCGTTTCCGGCACGTCCACGATCACCTCGCCCTCGCCCACGATGGGGCTCTTGTACTGGCTGATCTGGTAGCCCTGCGGCAGGTCCGGATAGAAGTAGTTCTTGCGGTCGAAGGTGCTGCGCAGGTTGATCTCGGCCTTGAGGCCGAGGCCCGTGCGGATGGCCTGGCGCACGCATTCCTCGTTGATCACCGGCAGCATGCCCGGCATGGCCGCGTCCACGAGGGAAACGTTGCTGTTGGGGTCGTTGCCGAAGGCCGTGGAGGCGCCGGAGAACAGCTTGGCCTGGCTCGTCACCTGGGCATGGATCTCCATGCCGATGACGATTTCCCAATCGCCTGTCGCGCCTTTGATGAGCTTCTTAGGGTTGACCGGAGCGTTCATGAGCCTTGCGCCTTTGATCTCTTATATTTCTTGATCGGAGTACGAGCGGCGCTTGAACCGGTCAACCCCCTTCAAAATGAACGGGCGTTCAGGGTGATGACCCAATCGTTAAGATCAGAAACAATTTATGCACAGTTTTCGAAAATAATTGCCACGCTGCGATGAAACCCCATCCCACATACGGCGTTGTTCGGGAGGTAAAACGGTCAAGGAGTTTCAAAATGGCTATGGATCCCATGGATCGCGAACCCAACGTCTACAATCGCGAGACGAACGTCTACGATAACACCGGGCGCGGTTCGAACACACTTGCTTACGTGATCGGCGGTCTTGTTATCGCTCTGGGCCTGCTCGCCTTCCTCTTCTATGATGGCGGCAGCAACGAGCCCAGCACGACCGGCTCTACCGGCACCCAGACGGAAAGCACTTCGCCGAGCACGGGTTCCGGCGCCACCGGCGGTTCCT
Organism: Microvirga arabica; assembly: GCF_016811235.1. Classification (GTDB taxonomy): domain Bacteria; phylum Pseudomonadota; class Alphaproteobacteria; order Rhizobiales; family Beijerinckiaceae; genus Microvirga; species Microvirga arabica. Next base: position 22,447 of record NZ_JAFBID010000048.1, on the reverse strand, counting down.
CGACCGCTCCGGCGACCCCGACCACCCCGGCTCCGGCAGCTCCGGCTGCTCCGGCCACCCCGGCTCCGCAGCAGTAATTTAGCGTCTCGCGTTTCACTGCGCAGGATGGGCCTGACCTCACGGTCGGGCCCATTCCTTTTGGGCTTGTCCTGCCAAGGAACCAGGGGCAAGCTTGAGCGGTTCCGCTTGGGAGTTTCCCACCGGCTGCATGTCAGGAGGCCAACCATGGCGAACAAGTCGAGCTTCACCCCGGAAGAATGGTCCCGTCTCGTCGCAAGTCCCGTGGTGGCCAGCATGGCGATCACGGCGGCCGATCCGGGCGGACTCTGGAGCCTGCTGCAGGAATCCATGTCCAGCGGCTGGGCACTGCTCGAAGCCAAGCAGGACGCTCAGGCGACGCCGCTGGTGAAAGCCGTGGCGGACGACATCGCCAACACCGAGACGCGCAATGCCGTGCGCGAGTCCTTTCAGAGCCAATTCAAGGGCAGCCAGTTCGCCGATGTGAAGCGCAAGGCCATCGAGGAGCTTCACGGCGTGTCGACGCTTCTCGACGCCAAGGCACCGGACGAGGCCGCGTCCTTCAAATCCTGGCTCTGGAGCGTCGCCCGGAAGTCGGCGGAAGCCGGCAAAGAAGGCGGGTTCCTAGGCTTCGGCGGCGTGGCCGTCAGCGATGCCGAGAAGGCGACGCTTGCGGAGATCGCAACAGCGCTGGGCAACCCGGCAGGTTCCGGCGCAGGGCTTGCGGAAACTTAGCCCTTCAACCCTAACCCTTGGCCAGCCGGCGGGCGGCATAGGCGCCGCTCGCCCAGAGCATGGCGGCCACGAAGCGCACGGGAAACAGGGTCAGCCCGTCGGACCGCACGGGTGCGATCCAGGGGATCCCTAAGCTGCTGATCCCCCAGGAGACGAGCACGGATACGGCCAGCGCCACCATGCCGACGATCAGCACCTTGCCGAACTGGTCGGCCTTCCAGCCGAGCCAGACCGCGATCAGTATCAGCACCGGATCGAAGGCGGCCGGCAGCCAGTCCCAGAGGGTGACGACGGGAACGGTCGGTCCCACGTCGCTCAGGCCCACCAAGCCTGGGGCAGCTTGATGCGGCCGGCGGAATCCTCGATCACCTGGCCTGCAGCGAAGAGGGTCTCCTCGTCGAAGGCGCGGCCGATGAGCTGGAGGCCGAGCGGCAGCCCCTGGGCATCGAGCCCGGCCGGCACGGCGATGCCCGGCAGGCCCGCCATGTTCACGGTGACGGTGAAGATGTCGTTGAGGTACATCTCGACCGGATCGCCCGAGCCCTTCTCGCCGATGCCGAAGGCGGCGGACGGCGTTGCCGGGGTCAGGATGGCGTGCACCCCTTGAGCATAGACCTCCTCGAAGTCGCGCTTGATGAGCGTGCGCAGCTTCTGGGCCCGGACGTAATAGGCATCGTAATAGCCCGCCGAGAGCACATAGGTGCCGATCATGATGCGGCGCTTGACCTCGCGGCCGAAGCCGGCGGCGCGGGACTTCTCATAGAGATCGACGATGTCCCGGCCGTTCTCGCGCAGGCCGTAGCGCACGCCGTCATAGCGGGCGAGATTCGAGGACGCCTCGGCCGGTGCCACGATGTAATAGGCGGGCAGCGCGTATTTGGTGTGCGGCAGCGAGACCTCGACGATCTCGGCGCCGGCCGCGCGCAGCCATTCGGCGCCCTGGTGCCAGAGTTGCTCGATCTCGGGCGACATGCCGTCGATCCGGTATTCCTTCGGAATGCCGATCTTGAGGCCCTTCACGCCGCGGGAGATGGCCGCCTCGAAATCCGGCACCGGCAGATCCACGCAGGTGGTGTCCTTCGGGTCGGGGCTCGCCATGGAGCCCAGCATGATGGCCGAGTCGCGCACCGTGCGGGTGATGGGGCCGGCCTGGTCGAGGGACGAGGCGAAAGCCACCGTGCCCCAGCGGGAGACACGTCCGTAGGTCGGCTTGATGCCGACCGTGCCGGTGAAGGCGGCAGGCTGGCGGATCGAGCCGCCCGTATCCGTGGCGGTCGCACCGAGGCAGAGATGGGCCGCGACGGCTGCGGCCGAACCGCCCGAGGAGCCGCCGGGCACCAGATGCGTGCCCTCGATTTGCCCGGAGGCGTCCGCGCTCACGTTCGAGCCCTCGCGCCGCCAGGGCGACACGACCGGCCCGAAGGCGCTGGTCTCGTTCGACGAGCCCATGGCGAACTCGTCCATGTTGAGCTTGCCGAGCATCACGGCGCCGTCGTTCCAGAGGTTCCGGGTGACGGTGGACTCGTAGGGCGGGTTGAAGTTGCCGAGGATCTTCGAGCTGGCCGTGGAGACCACGCCCTCGGTGCAGAACAGGTCCTTGATGCCGAGCGGGATGCCCTCGAGCGCCCCGGCCTCGCCCTTGGCGATCCGCTCGTCGGAGGCCTTGGCCATGGCGAGCGCCTTGTCCGGCGTCTCGAGCACATAGGCGTTGAGCGCTCTCGCCTTCTCAATGGCATCCACATGGGCCTGCGTCAGCTCGGTGGCGGAGAAGGTCTTGGCCTTCAGGCCGTCGCGGGCCTCGGCAATGGTGAGATGGGTCAGTTCGGTCACGGGAGCATCCTGGTCATCCCGGACGCGGCCCTGCCGCGATCCGGGATCGTCTGGAAATTGAAACTGGTCTAGCGATCCCGGCTCTCCACTCGCGCTCCGGCCGGGATGACGGCCTCTACTCGACGACTTTAGGCACCAGGAAGAAGTTGTCTTCCGTAGCAGGAGCGTTCTGGACGATCTTCTCCGGATAGCCTCCGTCGGTCACGCCGTCCTGGCGCTTCTTCATCACCATGGGAGTCACGGAGGTCATGGGCTCGACGCCCTCCACGTTCACCTCGTTGAGCTGCTCGACGAAGGACAGGATGGCATTGAGCTCGCCCTGGAGATGGGGCACCTCCTCATCCGTCACGGCAATGCGCGCCAGATGGGCGATGCGGCGGACCGTTTTCTCATCGACCGACATAGATGGTCATACCCCTTGGAAATCTGCTGGCCGGGCTATAGCACCCGCCCGCGCCGGGGGGCAACGGCGGATGTGGGGCAAGCCATGCCTCCCCCTCAGTCATTACGCGGAAAGAACGCCTCGTCTGAGTTCTCTCCCGCCCATTGCCACCACAGCTCAGGAAATCACCCCCAAGCAAAAATCTAGCTGTGAAAGACGAAAGAAACTATGTTACATTAATCCCAAGAAAGTTTTGCCTAGCTCATAAGAAGAGTTTGAATATGTCATTTCGGTCGGTTTTGCGTTGGGTTCTCTGTGTTATCGCCGCGGGTTTTTACAGCTTACCGGTAGCAACGACTGCCAGAGAAAATCCCCGACAGGCTAATCAACGGGTTCAGAGCAACGAACCGGCCATGATTATCGTTCGTGTTTGGAAAGATGGGCAGCCATGCCTTGGCATGGCCCGACTGCGCCCCCTGAAAGGCGGGCAGATAGATATGAGCCGCTTCGTCAATATCGGCTATGTGACGTCGTTCGATACCAAGCCTCAGTTGGAAGCGATGGCCAATTTCTTTGGGCAGGCGCTCACCCAAGACTTCAAAGGTATCAACAGCGAGCTCATGAAGGAGTTCAAAGATCAGTTCGTGCCGATCGAACCTGGCTCCTACGTGATGACCAACATCACCTGTACCTCTGGCCGAAACAAAAGCTGGATAGGCGATGACCGAGCCAATCCATTCGCTTCCGAGTCGGGTTCTGCAACACCTATTCTTGGAGCTAACGTCATCGATGTTCGCCCAGGCGGAATCCTTGATGCCGGCATCATTGAGATCCGGAGCGACGATGTCGGTTTATTCGAAAGAAAAACCGGCGCTGTCGCAGCTTCGCCCGCGCCTGCTCAGGAACAGGCGAAGCTCCGAGAGATGTTTCCTGACGCTGGGAAAAAGCTGCGCTTCTCATCTTTTCGGGCTGGGAAGCGCTGATCAGACCCTTACTCCCATCATACCCTAAACCGTCACCCCCATCGTCTTGTGCGGCACCACCACCTGAATGCCCTTGCCGTCGAGAGCGGCCACGAAACGGTCCGCATTGGGCACCAGCGGCGGGAATGAGCCGTAGTGGCAGGGGATAGCCGCCTTGGCGTTGCCGAAATAGCGTTCGACGGCGAGGGCCGCCACCTCCGGGCCCATGGTGAAGCGGTCGCCGATGGGCACGATCACCACGTCGGGCTTATGGATCTCGGCGATGAGGGCCATGTCGCCGAAGATGTCCGTATCGCCCATGTGGTAGATCGTGGGCTCGCCCGGCGCCTTCACGATGATCCCATTGGCGCTGCCGAGGGGGAAGTTCACGTCCATCTCCACGAGGCCGGATGAATGGTCCGCCCGCACCATGGTGACGGTGAAGCCGCCCTGGTCCGTGGTGCCGCCGGTGTTCATGGGATCGAAGCTCTCGAGCCCCTGCTTTGCCAGGTACATGCACAGCTCGAAATTCGTCACCACCTTGGCGCCGGTCGCCTTCGCGATGTCCACCGTATCGCCCACGTGATCCCCATGGCCGTGGGTGAGGAGGATATGGGAGATGCCGTCCGTGATCTTTTCCCTGTCGCCCTCGAAGGCTGGGTTGCCCGTGAAGAAGGGGTCGATGAGCAGAGCCTTGCCGGCGAAGTCGAGCCGGAAGGCGGAATGACCAAACCACGTGATTTTCATGGAAATCCTCTCATTTTTGGCCAGATGAAATGGAGCGGCTTCAGCCCCTGACCATGTTCCAGAGGAACAAAACGGAGGGTCAAGGCTTAAGAAGCTAAGCAATAAACATCAAGCCTGCAGGAGGATAGCCATGCCACGTCTGATCGCCAGCCTCGGCTTCGCTGCCGGAATCCTCGCCTCGACGAGTGTCTGGGCGGTTGAAATCTCCATCTCGTGCAGCGCCCTGGGTAAGGAATACGAGATCTGCAAGCAGGGCGTCGATGCCTGGGCGAAGAAGACCGGCAACACGGTCAAGATCGTCTCGACGCCGAACTCCGCCACGGAGCGCCTCGCCCTCTACCAGCAGCTTCTGGCGGCGGGCGCATCCGACATCGACGTGTTCCAGATCGATGTGGTCTGGACCGGAATTTTGGCCGATCACCTGATGGACCTGACCGCCAAGGGCCAGGCCGATATCGACGATCACCTGCCCGCCATGGTCGAGACGAGCCGGGTCAACGGCAAGCTCATGGCCATGCCGTGGTTCGCCGATGCGGGCCTGCTCTATTACCGGCAGGATCTCCTCGACAAGTACAAGCGCCCGGTGCCGCAGACCTGGGCCGACCTCACGGAGACCGCCCGCATGATCCAGGACGGCGAGCGCAAAGAGGGGCGCGGCGACTTCTGGGGCTATGTGTGGCAGGGCCGCGCCTATGAGGGCCTGACCACCAACGCGCTCGAATGGGTCGCCTCCTTCGGCGGCGGCGCGATCGTCGACGACAAGGGCGACGTCACCATCGAGAACCCGAAAGCCGCGGAAGCCCTGAAGGCCGCCGCCGGATGGGTCGGCACCATCACGCCCGAAGGCGTGCTCAACTACACGGAAGAGGAATCGCGCGGCGTCTTCCAGTCCGGCAACGCCGCCTTCATGCGCAACTGGCCCTATGCCTGGGCGCTGGCGCAAGGCGCCGACAGCACCATCAAGGGCAAGGTCGGCATTGCGCCTCTGCCGAAGGGCGGCGCAGACGGACGCCATGCCGGCACCCTCGGCGGCCAGTTGCTGGCCGTGTCCAAGTACTCCAAGAACGCGGATGCCGCGACGGATCTCGTGCTGTACCTCACCGGCCAGGACGAGCAGAAGCGCCGCGCGGTCGAGGGCTCCTTCAATCCGACCATCGTGTCCCTCTACAGCGATGCGGACATCGCCAAGGCCAATCCGTTCATCGGCGATCTCGTGGACGTGTTCACCAACGCAGTCGCCCGCCCTGCCACCGCAACGGGGCAGAACTACAACAAGGTCTCGACTGAGTTCTTCAACACGGTGCACCAGGTGCTGTCGAAGCGCACGGAGCCCGCGCAGGCGCTGAACCGCCTCGACCGTGACCTGAAGCGGATCAAGCGCGACGGCTGGAAATAGGCATGACCAGCGCGGTCGCTCAAGGAAACGTCCCTGTGCCGCAACAGGCGCGGGGACGCCGCTCGTCCCTGACGCGCTCGCGCCTTCGCTCCGCATGGCTCTTCATCGCGCCGAGCCTTATCATCCTCGCGCTCATCGCCGGATGGCCCCTGGCGCGAACGATCTGGTTCAGCTTCACCGACGCGGACCTGAATAACCTCAGCGACTACGAGTTCATCGGGTTCGAGAATTATCTCGCCAATTACGACGGCGAATGGCTGGGACTTTTGACCGATCCCGACTGGTGGCAATCCGTCTGGAACACGGTGTGGTTCACCCTGGTCTCCGTATCCATCGAGACCGTGCTGGGGATCATCGTCGCGCTGATCCTCAACGCCGCCTTCCCGGGCCGCGGAATCATGCGCGCCATCATCCTCATTCCCTGGGCAATCCCCACCATCGTGTCCGCCAAGATGTGGAATTGGATGCTGCACGACCAGTTCGGCGTCATCAACGACATGCTCCTGCGCGTCGGCCTGATCGCCGCGCCCATGACCTGGACGGCCAATGCAGACACCGCGCTCTGGGCCGCCGTCGCCGTGGACGTCTGGAAGCACACCTCCTTCATGGCCCTGCTCATCCTGGCCGCCCTGCAGATGCTGCCGCAGGACATCTACGAGGCCGCGAAGGTGGACGGCGTGTCCCCCATCCGGGTGTTCTTCCGCATCACCCTGCCGCTGATCAAGCCGGCGCTGCTGGTCGCGGTGATCTTCCGCAGCCTCGATGCGCTGCGCGTGTTCGACCTCATCTATGTGCTGACCTCGAATTCGCGGGACACGGCATCCATGTCCATCTATGCGCGCCAGCAGCTCGTGGACTTCCAGGAGGTCGGCCTGGGCTCCGCCGCCTCCACGCTGATCTTCCTGATCATCGCGCTCATCGTCGTCATCACCCTGGCGGCAGGACGCATGCGCCTCGGGGAGGATCCGCGATGAAAATCCTCAGCCGCATCGGTTTCTGGCTTCTCGTCGTTGCCATCGGGGTCTTCGCACTCTTCCCGCTCTATTACGCTATCATCTCGTCCTTCCGCTCAGGCTCCTCGCTGTTCACGATCGCCTATCTGCCGGAGAGCTTCGATGTCTCGAACTACATCGCCGTCTTCGACCGCCAGCCCTTCGGCCAGAATATCCTCAACTCGATCATCGTCGCAGGCGCTGTGGTCGCCATCTCGCTGGGCTTAGGCATGACGGCAGCCTACGCCTTCGGGCGCATCGCGTTTCGCGGCCGCGCGCTCCTGCTCATGACGATCCTTGCGGTTTCCATGTTCCCGCAGGTGGCGGTGCTGTCGGGCATGTTCGAGCTGATCCGCAGCCTCGGACTTTACAACACCCTGCCGGGCCTGATCCTTGCCAATCTCATGCTCACCCTGCCCTTCACCATCTGGGTGCTGACCACCTTCATGCGCGAGCTGCCGAAGGAGATCGAGGAGGCGGCCTTCGTCGACGGCGCGACGCCCTGGATCGTCGTGCGGCGTGTTTTCCTGCCGCTCATGGCGCCGGCCGCGGTGACGACGGGACTGCTTGCCTTCATCGTATCGTGGAACGAGTTCCTCTTCGCCCTCACCTTCACCCTCACCAACGAACGGCGCACGGTGCCGCCCGCCATCGCCCTCATGACCGGCTCCACGGCCTATGAGCTGCCCTGGGGCACGATCATGGCGGCCTCCGTCATCGTGACCCTGCCGATCATCGCCCTAGTGCTCGTGTTCCAGCGCAAGATCGTGGCGGGCCTCACGGCAGGCGCGGTGAAGGGATAGTTCAAGGAATGGTCTGCAATGGCTGATGTGGTTCTCAAGAACGTCCAGAAATCTTTCGGACGCGCGAAGGTCATCCACGGAGTCGATCTCGACATCCGTGACGGCGAGTTCGTCGTTTTCGTGGGCCCCTCCGGCTGCGGGAAGTCGACGCTGCTCCGCCTCATCGCGGGCCTGGAGGACATCACCGGGGGCGATCTCTTCATCGGCGGCGAGCGGGTGAACGACCTCGCGCCCGCCAAGCGCGGCATCGCCATGGTGTTCCAGTCCTACGCGCTCTACCCGCACATGAATGTCTACGACAACATGGCCTTTGGGCTTGAGCTGGCGAAGTCCTCGAAGACCGAAATCGATGCCAAGGTGCGGGAAGCCGCGCGCCTGCTGCAGATCGAGGCCCTGCTCGACCGCAAGCCGCGCCAGCTCTCCGGCGGCCAGCGCCAGCGCGTCGCCATCGGCCGCGCCATCGTGCGCGATCCGAAGGTTTTTCTCTTCGACGAGCCGCTCTCCAACCTCGACGCAGCGCTTCGCGTGCAAACGCGCATCGAGATCGCCAAGCTCCACAACGACACACGCGCCACCATGATCTACGTGACCCACGACCAGGTGGAGGCGATGACGCTCGCCGACCGGATCGTGGTGCTTAACGCTGGCCGCATCGAGCAGGTGGGCACGCCGCTGGAGCTCTATCACCACCCGGCGAACCTGTTCGTGGCAGGCTTCATCGGCTCGCCGCAGATGAACTTCATCGAGTGCCAGGTCGCAGGCGTCGGTCCGGGCGAGGTGCTGGTGAGCCTACCCGGCGGCGGCACCCTGTCGGTCCCGGTTCAGCCGGACGGCGTGGAGGCCGGAGAGCCGGTCACGCTGGGCATCAGGCCGGATCATGTGAGGATCAGCCCCGAGGGCACTCTCTCCGGCCGCGTGGAGCTGGTGGAGGAGCTGGGCGAGAATCACCTCCTCTACGTGGATGCGGGCCAGGGCCGCCGTCTCACCGTCCGCGAGCCCGGCGACGCGCGGCACGAGGCGGGCTCGACCGTTTCCGTCGATCTCGCCCGCGCGTTCTGCCACCTGTTCCGAGGCACCGGCGAGGCCCTGCGCCCCCGGACAGATGTCACGAGTCCCACCTCCCCGGTGACCAGCAGCGCGGCATAAGCCCTGCTGTCATTCGCGGAAGGACGCGCAGCGGAGGGGAAGGGAATCCACGGCACCGAGGGTGTGACTGGATCCCCTTCCCGCACTTCATGCGCCGGGGATGACACGGAGTGCGCTCGACGCAACGCCACTTCCTCTATACTGCCTGTAATCCACGAGGCTGATGAGGAGGCTGCGCATGATTTCCAAGGACGACGAGCTGGTCGCCTTCATCGACGGCCTGCCCCCGCGCGCGCGCCTCATGGGTCTCGACCTCGGCACCAAGACCATCGGCCTTGCCCTCTCCGACGTGGAGCGGCGGATCGCAACGCCGCTGGAGACGATCAAGCGGGTGAAGTTCACCCCTGACGTGGGGCGCATCAAGGATCTCGCCGACCGCTACGAGGTGGGTGGGCTCGTCTTCGGCCTTCCGCTCAACATGGACGGCACGGAAGGCCCGCGCTCGCAGGCCACCCGCGCCTTCATCCGGAACATGAAGCCCCTGCTGCCCCTGCCGGTCCTGTTCTGGGACGAGCGCATGTCCACCATGGTGGTGACTCGCACCCTGCTCGATGCGGACGCCTCCCGGGCCAAGCGCGCCGACGCGGTGGACAAGATGGCTGCGGCCTACATCCTGCAGGGAGCGCTCGACCGCTACGAGCGGATTGCCGCCGATGCGGCCGACGCGGAGGACGAGGCCGCCGCAAGGGCCGGTCTCGACATGGAAACGCCGCCCGGAGGCGGCGCTATGGATTGAGTCGATTGGGCGTATCCGGCACAGGAATGAGGCCGGCTAGGCTCAAGCCTACAACACACCGAAGTCCTTGTAGGTCAGTCTCAGATTCGCATCGAGCTGGGCAAATTGCACAGCGGTCTTCGAACCTGTGCCGTCAGCATCGTAGTATAGGGCGCCCGTACCCTTGTCGTAGATGATACGATCACTGGAGTCGTGCGCTTCAGAACCCGTCCAGAAAGCGGATGACCGGATGTAGCCTTTCGAGTCGGCGGACACCTTGAAGATCTTCTTATCAAGGAGGATCGAGTCGTACTTGACACTGAAATCGTCAATGACATCGATGTTGCTGCTCGACGGCTTGGTATCGAAGCCGAAGAAATCGTACCCAGAGCCTCCAACCAGCGTATCCTGGCCCAAGCCACCTGCGAGAATGTCATTCCCGCCTTCACCGTAGAGCTTGTCGTTGCCGGACCCGCCATCGATGACATCGCCACCGCCTCGGCCCCAAAGAGTGTCATTCCCTCCGGCGCCCCCAAGAACATTGCCGCGGCTGTCACCGTAGACTTTGTCGCTTCCGGATGTGCCCATCGCCACACCCTTGCTGTTAACTCTCTTGGTCGCCATAAAACCGTTCCTCTGAATAAACTAACGTAAAGTCAGACCCCACCGAACCTGACTAAAATCCGCAAGCCCGAAAGGCAACACTATAATGATGAGATGATCTCGATCATTAGAAGCGGAGCCTTGTTCCTGAACCATTTCGGTGAAGACGAGCGGTGCGTGAGCACACGGGCCGAGAGCCCAATGGCGAGCAGAAATCAAGTCTGTGGCGTCGCACAGCCCAGCTCTGTTCGAACAGACCAACTCAGCCGGTGAATTCGAGGCTTGACGAGGCGTCAAAAGCCCCCTATCTCACCGCCACCACAGCGCCGGCTGACACATCTTCCCCCTCGCGGGACAGCTCCTGGAAAAAGAGCGAAAGATATCAGTCCGTTCGGTGGGGGATAGTTTAATGGTAGAACAGCGGACTCTGACTCCGTTAGTCTTGGTTCGAATCCAGGTCCCCCAGCCACTCTGCTCTTGAGGCTCAGTGCCGCACCCTCCTCCGCAGGTTCGAACCCACTTTTGAGGCAGCGTCACGCCGCCTCCGACTTAACCATCTGCACTTGACTGGGAAGGCCCGCTGCCACGCTTAGCGGGAACGTTCGTCCGCGGCTTGGCTAATTGGCGTGAACAGGCTCGAAGGTGCTCTTGAGCGGGTGCGGGTTCCAATCTCCGGTCGAGGCCGATGTCGCTTCTGACGGGCCGGACCACCGCCGCTCGAAACTTTTGGCCGCCTCCTGGTCCTTGAACCCCATCAGGCCAAAGCCGGTGCGGATATGGAAAAAGTCGTAAGGCGCGCCCTCATTCTCGAGCCAGCGAACGACCTGAAGCTTGAGCGCTCTCTTGCTGCCGTTCCACACGTCCCAGTCGTTGACCAGGAAAACGAAGGGCCAGAGCCTGGCATAGGCCTCGACCTCGTAGCAGGTCGCCGAGGCCAGTTCCTCATCGCGCGTGGAAGCCACAATGGCCTCTTTGATCTTCTCCAGTTCCATCGCTGCCCTGCCTCATAGTAGCGCTAGATCATGGCTGCCCCGAATCGGATGTCGGCGCCGCATGGCCACCGATATACCTCACATTAGGTAAACGATAGGTCATTTGGGCAGTTCCAAACGGATGCTGCTTGAAAGGCAAGGGGCTCGCGCTACCGGCGAGATGCGCCGGCCTTCGTGGCCCTCGGGACCCGCCTGTCGTCAGCGGGCTCGCTGAGTTGCACCCCAGGCTGTACACTTGGTCCGTTCGGGGCGCCCGAGAAGGCGTCCCAAGCGTAGGGTCATGAGAGCTCCTCGCAGGAACCCGGCCGGTGATCGGGCCAACACGGATCGCATTGAAGTGGTCGGATCGATGGATCGGACGGAAGCTCTCGCGCGCTGGCTGGCCGATGAGGCCCGGCACGATACCGTGCAGGAGCTGTTTGCCGGCTTCTGCAAGGAAGTCGTGCGATCCGGTACCCCCGTCTGGCGCGCCTCCCTGGGCCTGGAGGTGCTGCATCCGGAGGTGAGCGGCTGGCAGCACGTCTGGACGAGCGAGAGCCTGTCGATGCGCGAAGCCGACCGGGCCACGGCTGCCACATCGCCGTCCTACCTCAACAGCCCGACCCGGATCGTCGACGACACCGAGCAGCCGTTCCGCCGCCGGCTCGGGGCGCCCTGCCCCGACCTGCCGCTCCTGGAGGAGCTGCGCCTCGCCGGAGGGGCGGACTACATCATGTATCCCCTGCCTTTCCTGGACCGGACCCGCACCGCCGTGATTTCCTTCGCCACCCGGGACCCGGAGGGTTTCGACCCTGCATCGCTCGACCGGCTGGAGCGCGCCACAAGGCTTCTGAGCCCGTACCTGGAGCGGCATGTCCTGCGCCGCATCGCCGTCGACCTGCTCGAGACCTATGTCGGCCCCCGCACGGGACAGCGCATCATCGAGGGCCGGGTGGATCGGGGCGCCGTGGAGATGATCGAGGCAGCGATCTGGTTTGCCGACTTGCGGGGCTTCACGCTCCTGTCCGAGCAATCCCCCATCCCGGCGGTGCTGGCCCATCTGAATGCCTGGTTCGGCATCATCGGTGATGTGGTGGGGGCGCATGGCGGCGAGGTGCTCAAGTTCATCGGCGATGCCGTGCTGGCGATCTTCCCGACCTCGGCCGAGCGCGACCGCGCGGCAGCCTGCCGTCAGGCGCTGGCGGCCGCCCAGGAGTTCTGCCGGCGAAGCGAGGCCGAGAACGTTCAGCGCGCGTTCTCCGGCAGCCCTCCTCTGGAGCACGGCCTGGCGCTGCATGTGGGCGAAGTGGCCTATGGCAATGTGGGAGCCTCGCACCGGCTCGATTTCACGGTGATCGGCCCGGCCGTGAACCGGGCCAGCAGACTCCTGGATCTGGCCAAGCGCCTGGACCGGCCGGTGATCGTCTCCCACGCCCTTGCGCGCGAGGTGAATCGACCCCTGGTCGATCTCGGACGCTACCGGCTGCGCGACGTCGAGAAGCCGCAGCGGGTCTTCACCCTGCCCGAGAGCGATTCATGAAGCCGATCGCTCCCGGAGCTCTCGGTGAAGTCCCATTGTCTCTGGTGCACAAATCGAGACGCGGGATTTCAGCCCTTAGTTGTAGATGGGGGCGACGTTGACACCGGCTCATCCTGCCACACCTAAGCAACCTATGTTAATTTCACAGAGAGCTGGGTTCCGATGAGGCGAGTTCTGGGCCGCAAAGCGGTGCCCAATGATCCCATCGACAGAGGCCTTGTGGCTACGGCACTCGTGGCTGCGCTGACGGCGTTCCTCATCTGCTGCCAGCTCCCCTGAAGCCGGACTGTGCACCGGAAGCGGCATGCGCCGCCGCTTACTCCCGCCTGCCCCTTGGCGCAAAAGTGGATCCACTTTTGCTCTAGCCCCTCGGATGAGACGAACGAAGCCTGAGGCTGTTATTGTTCATGAAGTGAGCCGATCCTCACAACGTGAGCAACGATATGCGTTTTTCGACTTTGTTCGTCTTTGCCGCAGCGAGCCTTATCTCCGCGAGTGCTTTCGCTCAGGAGGGAGGATGGGCCTCTACCCCGGAAGGGAAAGCGCGCTGGGATGCGTGCTACAAGGAGACCCGGTTGATCCACAGAACCCGCAACAGATCCAGCGAGGACTACAGGGAGATCGTCAAGGCGGCTCGCCGGGATCATATGCGTGACTGCATGACGAGAGCACAACCTCCCGCGCCCGTGCGGGTCGCGGTGCCGACAGACCGATTCCCCGAGACCGCTCTGTCAGGCTGGGTCAGCAACAACTGATCGACGCTGCGCCCGTTTCACAACGACGCATCCTGTAGCGTTCAACGCTTCGTCGTTTCAATGTCGGAGCAGGGAATGATCAGCACCGGGCGAAGATCCTCACCGACGATCTCGATGAAGATCTCGTCGCTGTAACCCGACGGCATCGCGGCCCAGTTGTGCAGGAGCGTCTGAACTACCTTCAGGGCTTCGGACTTGGCGGCCGCGATATCCGGCAACTCGACGCCGCTCGGATCCTCGTTGATTCCGAAATGGCTTCTGATATCGATGTAATAACGGGGCACAGGCGATCCCCCCGACAACTCTGGACCTGAGGGGATGCCCCTCACTATATACACCAATGTTAATCGACAGCATGCATCGCTGAAATTCACTCTGAATCGCCCCTCCACTCTTTCGAGCAGATCCTGCTCTCCTCAAAGGGATGTGGCCCAGCCTCTCAGGTTCGAGAGGATCAGATGCCGGCGCTTGATGTTATCAGTAGATGGAAGCGCCTCAGGAGTTCCGATGCTCTTACCCTGGATGAAACTCGCAACAGACACCACGATGCTGGCCTTCGAGGCGCAGGCGGTGATCTGGACCCGTATGTCACATGCTGCGATGGGCCGGGGCTCCCCGGCCGAGAACATGCTCATGGTGACGGAGAAGATCACGGCTTTCACCGAGGCGGCCGCCGTGCTTGCCGCCGGCGGCTCCGCTCACGCGATCGTCAAGGGATATCGCAAGAAAGTCCGTGCCAACGTGAAACGCCTGAGGCGGTAGGCACAGCGAAACCAACCTGAGCAGCTCCGTGCCCGATCAGCGCGGAGCGACCGTATCCGGGTTGGACGGGATCGGCTTGATCGTCTCCTGGCTGGCGGCCCGGCCCGGTGCGCCCTCCGGATCGGAGTGCGTTTCGCGAAGCGCGAAGAAGACGACGACAACGGCAAGGGCGACGAGCGCGAGCGCCGTCCAGCTTCGGGTGTTCATGAGATGCTCTCCTTCAGGGCCATGTCCTCAGGCCATGTCAGAGGGCTGAACTCAGGCGCTATCGGCTGGTTCCTCGCTCAACATCCCCGATCATCACAATAGCGATCGTATCGTTCGGGCTCGGCGACGGACGGGGACAGGTGTCCGGCGAACCGGTGGACACCCCCCCAAAAGGCCTCCTGGATCAGAGAGGTGCGACACTTTGCGCTGCAAAGATCGCAAGATGCTTTCCCAAGACGCGGTTTCCGTTCCGAAAGCAAACGGCCTCGAAGCCTATGGGACGGTAATCCTTTTGTTTGAACGAATTTAAGGACTGTCTTCGAGCCGCCATCGAGCGAATAGCCAAGTTTATTCCACGCAGTTTTCATGCCTAGGCATAAGCTTGGCCGCAGGGGCCTACGTAATTTCCACTACTCCATTTAGCGGACAAATCAGCTTATGGTTTTTTCATTGAAGCGGAACGATTATACACACGTTGACCAAACATATACTTTAAGAAACTACCGTGTCGGTGGGGGCAGATACGGCTAGAGCCGCGAACCGGTTTTATAAACTGGGCGCGGCTTTCCTTTTTTCTGATCGATGAAGAAACGGACGCTTAGCTTAAAGAAAAGCGGGTCAATACCGCTTCAAGACGCCGCCACTCTGCTTCATCGCGGGGCAGCCCGAATCTGAGCAGATGCGGGCTGTACTGAAACCGCCTCACCCAGATGCCATGCTCTCCCAGCGCCCGGAAAAGTCGGCCTGCCGAGGAGCTTTCGAGCAGACGATAGAGGATCGTGCCTCGCAGGGTCGCGTCTGAAACCGAGCTCAGGAGAGCGTCCAGGCGGCGGGCGTCGACGGTGCGGTCCGCTCGGGTCGCCTCAAGCCATTCCCGGTCGCGCAGAGCCTTCCGACCCGCCTCCAGGGCAGGCCCCGACACGGCCCAGGGCCCGAGCGCCGATCTCAACCTCGCGGCGATCGGCTCCGGCGCCACCGCGAAGCCGATCCTAAGCCCCGCCAGGCCATAGGTCTTGCCGAAGGAGCGCAGGACAACTGCATTGGCTGGCAACACAGGCGCGAGGCTCTCGCCGGCGTCGAAATCGGCAAAGGCCTCATCCACCACAAGCCACCCACCCTGGGGGCGCAGATGCTCGGCCAGGCGAAGCAGGGTCTCGCGGTCCAGCAGTCGGCCATCGGGATTGTTGGGATTGACCACGACCGCCACATTCGCACTGTCGAGACGGTCCGGAGACGGGACTTCGTCCACGTCGTGCCCGGCGTTGCGCCAGGCATAGGCATGCTCCGCATAGGTTGGTCCCAGGATGGCGACACGCGAACGTGAGCGCAGATGCGGTATCAGGCTGATCAGAACCTGCGTGCCGGGCGCCGCAACCACCATCGCGGCATCGTTGGCGCCATAGGCTTCCCGGGCTGCTGCCTCGAGATCCCGGTGATCGGCCGGCGACGGCAACCGCTCGAACAGGGAGGCTGGCAAGAGGGGCACCGGATAGGCTATGGGGTTGATCCCCGTCGACAGGTCGATCCATGGCTCGGGTGCCTGCGGAAACAGCCGCCGGGCCTCGTCCAGATCGCCCCCGTGCCAGATCCGCATCTCACCCATCCCGTTCACCCATGGCCCTCTCCGACAGCCTCCCGATCTTGTGCCTCGCCCTCGCGGCGGAGGCGGCTGTGGGCTATCCCGACCGCCTTTACACGGCGATCGGCCATCCCGTCACCTGGATCGGGCGGCTGATCAAGGGGCTCGACCAGGGTTTGAACCGGGACGCTTGGTCCTTCCGGGAGCGGCGCATGGCCGGCATCGTGGCGCTCCTGGTTCTGCTTACCGCAACAGGACTGACGGCCTGGGCGCTGAGCGCGCTCCTCCAGCCACTCGGCCTCATCGGAATTCTTCTCCTGGCCATTCTCGCCAGCAGCCTCATCGCCCAGCGCAGCCTGCACGAGCATGTGGCGGCCGTGTCGAAGGGGCTGCGCGAGGATGGAATTGAAGGCGGGCGCAGGGCCGTCTCCATGATCGTCGGGCGCAATCCGCAGAGGCTCGACGAGGCGGGAGTCTCCCGCGCCGCAATCGAGAGCCTGGCGGAAAACTTCTCCGACGGAATCGTGGCGCCCGCCTTCTGGCTCGGCTTCGGCGGCCTGCCGGGCGCGGCGCTCTACAAGGCGGCCAACACCGCCGACAGCATGATCGGCCACCGCACGCCCCGGCACGAGGCCTTCGGCTGGGCGGCGGCGCGGTTCGACGATCTGGTGAACCTGCCCGCCTCGCGCCTGTCGGCGCTTCTCATCGTTGCTGCAGCTGCCCTGCATCGGGGAGCCTCTCCCCTGAATGCATGGCGCGCTGTCCGCCGCGATGCCTCTCATCACCGCTCGCCCAATGCCGGCTGGCCCGAGGCCGCAATGGCAGGAGCGCTGGGCCTGCGGCTTGCGGGACCGCGCGTCTATGGCGACGTCCGGGTCGAAGATCACTGGATGGGAAATGGACGCGCGGAGGCAACGGCCGACGACATCGACCGGGCGCTTGCCCTCTACCGCACGGCCTGCGCGCTGCTCTTCGGTCTCGCTGCGGGATCGGCGTTGCTGGCCTGGATCATCGGGCGCTGATCGCCAGCAGCCGCTCGCAATCGAGATGCGCCTCGAGGTGATCGGCGAAGCGGTCGAGGATATCGTCGACCAGAGCCTCGTAGGCCAGATCGCTCGTCTCGGCGCCTAACAGCTTGAGCCATCGCGCTCGCTGGCGATCGTCGGCGAAGAGGCCGTGCACGTAGGTGCCCGCCACGCGGCCATCGGCCGAGACGGCTCCATCAGCGTGTCCATTCGCCAGTCGCGCGAAGGGCTGCCGCGATGCGTCTGGTCCCGATGTCTCGCCGATATGCATCTCGTAGCCGGAAAGCGGCGTTCCGTCGGGGATCGTGGCGCCTGTCACGGCCTCCAGCCGTTTCTCTGCTGTCAGCGTGGTCGACACGTCGAGAAGCCCGAGGCCCTCAATGGTGCGGCCCGCCTCTCCTTCGATGCCGAAAGGATCGTCGATCCGCTGCCCCAGCATCTGGTAGCCGCCGCAGAGGCCGAGCACCCGTCCGCCTCGACGCACATGCGCCTTGAGGTCGATGTCCCAGCCCTGCCGGCGGATGAAGAGCAGGTCGTCGATGGTGGTTTTGGAGCCCGGCAGCAGCACGAGCGCCGCTTCCACCGGCAGAGGCTGACCGGCTTCGACCAGAACCACCTCCACGCCCGGTTCCTCGCGCAGGGGATCAAGGTCGTCGAAGTTGGAGATCCACGGCGTCACCGGCACGGCGATCACGACCGAGCCCTTGCGCCCCTCACGCCGCAACCCCAACCCATCCTCCGCCGGAAGGCGGGCGGCGTCAGGAAAATGCGGCACGAGGCCGAGCGCCGGCCAGCCGGTGCGCTCGCTTACAATGCGCATGCCGCTTTCGAACAGGGCCGGATCGCCCCGGAAGCGGTTGACGATAAAGCCGCGGATCATCGCGGCATCCGCTTCGTCGACTACCGCCTTGGTGCCGACAAGACTGGCGATGACCCCGCCCCGGTCGATATCGCCCACCAGCACCACGGGCACATTCGCCGCGCGGGCAAAGCCCATATTGGCGATGTCTCCGGCGCGGAGGTTCACCTCGGACGCCGAGCCCGCCCCTTCGACGAGCACGAGGTCGGCTTCGCCGGAGAGCTGCGAAAAGCTGTCGAGGACCGCCTCCATGAGGCGCGGCTTCCAGGACTGGTACTCGCGCGCCTTCGCCGTGCCGACCACGCGCCCCTGCACCACCACCTGCGAGCCGATCTCGCTCTGGGGCTTCAGCAGCACCGGGTTCATATGGACGCTGGGTGCCACGCCCGCCGCCCGCGCCTGCAGCGCCTGGGCTCGGCCGATCTCGCCGCCATCGGCCGTGACGGCGGCATTGTTGGACATGTTCTGCGGCTTGAACGGCCGGACCCTCAAGCCCTTGCGCGCGAACACCCGGCACAGGCCCGCCACCAGGAGCGACTTGCCCACATTGGAGCCGGTGCCCTGCACCATGAGCGCGCGCATCTAGAACTCCACGCCTTCCTGGGCCTTCACGCCGGCAGCGAAATGGTGCTTCACCAGGGTCATCTCGGTGACGAGATCGGCCGCCTCGATCAGTTCCGGCTTCGCATTGCGGCCCGTAACCACGATGTGCAGATCGGGCCGGCGCTGCCTCAGGGTTTCGACCACCTCGGTCAGGTCTAGGTACTCGTAGCGCAGCGCTATGTTGAGCTCGTCCAGCACCAGGAGGCGAATATCATCCCGAGCCATCAGCTCCTTCACCGTCTCCCAGGCCCGCTCGGCCGCCGCCACGTCGCGGGAGCGGTCCTGGGTTTCCCAGGTAAAGCCCTCGCCCATGGTGTGCCACTCCACCTGATCGGCGAAGCGGTCCAGCGCCATGCGCTCGCCGGTCTCCCAGGCACCCTTGATGAACTGCACCACGCCAACGCGAAAACCGCGCCCGAGCGCCCGCAGCATCAGGCCGAAGGCGGCCGTCGACTTGCCCTTGCCTGGGCCGGTATGGACGATGAGGAGCCCCTTCTCGACGGTTTTGGAGGCGACCTCCCGGTCCTGCACCTCCTTACGCTTGATCATCTTGGCGCGGTGGCGCGCCTCTTCGTCCTGGGTCATCCCGGCCTGCTTTCCTGTGGAAGGGCCGCACCATGAACAGGCTGAGACCCGATTTCAAGGCCGGCCATGCCCGATGCCCAGGCTTGAAACATCCCCCCTGGCCAGCTAAGCATGGGGGTGACGGTGCCCCGGCAACGGGGTGAAAAGGGAATGCGGTGAGACACCGCGGCTGCCCCCGCAACTGTAAGCGGCGAGCCTTCGCTCCAAATGCCACTGGGATCTAATCCCGGGAAGGCGGCAGCGAAAAGCATCGACCCGCGAGCCAGGAGACCTGCCGTCAGCCTTTGCTTCTATCGGGTCTGCTGGACGGGGTGTGCCGGCGGTGACCGTAGTCGAATGACCCACCGTCGTTCGGTTCCGTCCGTGGAAGCTCAACAGACTCGAAAAACCACGAGTCTCCCGACGGAGAGAACGATGACGATTCTGCCCAAGACCCGCCTTCTTGCCCTGACGCTCGCCGGCCTTGCCGCAGCGACGCCGGCCTTCGCCCACCACCCCATGGGCGGCATGATTCCGGCCACCTTCACCCAGGGCCTGCTTTCGGGTCTCGGCCACCCGGTCATCGGTCTCGATCACCTCGCCGCCCTCGTGGGTGTCGGCCTCGTCGCCTCGCGCTTTGCCCGTGGGCTCATGCTTCCGGCCTTCTGGCTCGTGGCCATGGCGGCTGGTGTCGGCCTGCACCTGATGAGCGCCGACCTGCCCTACGCGGAACTTCTCGTGGCGCTCAGCGTCGTAGCCCTCGGCCTTGCGGCGACGATGCGCACCAACCTGCCCTATGGTTTGATTGCCGCTCTGTTCGCGGCCGGCGGCGCCGTGCATGGCTACGCCCTGGGCGAGTCGATCATCGGCGCCGAAGCCACCCCGCTTGCCGCCTATCTCATCGGTCTCGTGACGATACAGACCGCGCTGACCACGGGGGTGGCTTTTGCCGCCCGCTCGGTTGCGAAGGGCACACTCGCCGCTCCCGCCCTGCGTCTCGCAGGTCTAACCATCGCGGTCACAGGCGCGGCCTTCCTCGCCCTGCCAGCTTTTGCCTGAGCGGATCGGCTCACAAGCGATGACCTCACCCCCTGAGGAGATCTGCCTGCATGTCTGCGTCGCCTGCCGTCAGGCGGGTGGCCCGGACGACAAGGCGCTCCGGCCCGGCGCGATCCTTCACCGGGCGCTGACCGAAGCGCTTGAGCACCCCGACGCGCCCAAAGTGCGTGTGGAGCCGGTCGAGTGCCTCTCCGTGTGCAAGCGCCCCTGCACCATCGCGGTCTCCGGCCCCGGGCGATGGACCTACATCTATGGGGATCTGAGCGCCGACACTTCGGTGGAGACCATTCTCGACGGGCTGCGCCGCTATGCAGCAACCGCCGACGGCCTCGTGCCGTGGCGCGAGCGGCCGGAGGCGTTCCGCAAAGGCGTGGTCGCCCGCATTCCTCCGTTCAAGACTTAACAGCGCGGCCTGAGACACGCCGCCGAAAGGCAAGCTTTCATGAGCGATCTCTCGAAGATCCCCTGCACGATCATCACCGGATTCCTCGGGGCCGGCAAAACCACCCTGGTGCGCCACTTGCTTGAGAATGCCAATGGGCGCCGCCTTGCGGTTCTCGTCAACGAGTTCGGCGACCTCGGCTTCGACGGCTCCTTCATCGAGGGCTGCGGCATCGAGGGCTGCACGCAGGACGATATCGTGGAACTGCCCAACGGCTGCATCTGCTGCACGGTGGCGGACGATTTCGTGCCCGCCCTGAACATCCTGCTCAACCGACCCAACCCGCCGGAGCACATTCTCATCGAGACTTCCGGCCTCGCCCTGCCGAAGCCCCTGGTCCGCGCCTTCAACTGGCCCGAAATTCGCTCCCGCGTGACGGTGGATGGCGTGGTCGCCGTAGTGGACGGTCCGGCCGTTGCGTCCGGCGCCTTCGCCGACGATCCGGATGCGCTCGAAGCCCAGCGCGCGGCAGATACCTCCGTCGATCACGAGAACCCGCTGGAGGAGGTGTTCGAGGACCAGTTGCTCTGTGCTGACCTCGTCATCCTCAACAAGACCGACCAGATGCAGGCCGCCGACAAGAGCAAGGTCCTGGCCGAGATCAACGAGCACCTGCCCCGCGCCGTGAAGGTGATCGAGGCCGCTCACGGCAAGGTGGACCCGACCGTGCTGCTCGGAATGGGCGCCGCGGCAGAGGCCGATCTCGACGCCCGCCCCTCTCATCACGAGACGGAGGACGATCACGACCACGACGATTTCGAGAGCATCGCGATCCCCGTCGATGCCGTTGCGACCCCGGAAGTTCTCGTCGCCCGCGTGGAGCGCGCGGCCGAGGCTGCCGGCGTGCTGCGCATCAAGGGCTTCGCGCCGGTGAACGGCAAGCCCATGCGCCTCGTGGTGCAGGGCGTCGGCCAGCGCGTTGCGCATCACTTCGACCGGCCGTGGAAGGTCAATGAGGCGCGCGACGGACGCATGGTGGTGATCGGCCTCAAAGGCTTCGACGTGAAGGCCGTCGAAGCCGCCTTGCGCGCGGGATGACATGCATCTCCTTCCGGTCACGACGGTTTCCCTTGAGGAAGGCCAGGAGGCGATCGACCTCCAGCAGCCTCCCGGGGATATCGTCGTCCTCTCGTTTGCGGACAGTGACCTCGGCGCGCTGGCGGCTGCCCACAGATTAAGGGCGGGCGGACCCTCGCTGCGCCTCGCATCCTTGCGCCGCCTGCGCCATCCTCTCTCGGTCGATCTCTACATCGACAACACGGCGTCAAAAGCGCGCTTCGTGCTCGTGCGCTGCCTCGGCGGCCTCGATTACTGGCGCTACGGACTGGAGCGCCTGTCGGCCGCGTGCCGCCTGCAGGGCGTGAAGCTTGCTGTGCTTCCGGGCGATGATCGCCCCGACCCCCGGCTCGCAGCCTACGCCACCGTTTCGCGGGAACTCTGCGACGGGATGGAAGCCTATTTCCAGGCCGGCGGCATCGACAACATGAGCCGCCTGCTCGCGTGCATTGGGGCGGAGATCGGTGAGGCAGAAGCTATTGTTGAGTCGCCACGCGCCGCTCCACGGGCCTTTGCTTGGGCTCCTGCTCCTGCAACACGATTCTCCGACCTCATCCTGAGGAGCCGCGGCAGCGGCGTCTCGAAGGAGGTTCCAGAGAGCACTGGATCCTTCGAGACGCAGACTTCGTCTGCTCCTCAGGATGAGGTCTGTGGGATCGGAGGCGGCGGCATCGTCGACCCTGAGGCCGCTCTCGC
>NZ_JAFBID010000047.1 GCF_016811235.1 Microvirga arabica | reverse complement strand
GACATGGCTCCGTGGCTGCGGGACAATCCCGTCCTCCCATGCTCCACCGGGGAGCACGGCCGGTCCATGCCATTAGAGCTTCCCGCGCGTGTGGCGGAAATCGCAGCCAGCGAGGCCGCTGGCAAGCCGCTAGAGATTGGGTTTGCCGATGAGGCGCGGATCGGCCAGAAGAACAAGATCACGCGGCGGTGGGCCCGGCGCGGCACCCGTCCCTCGGCGCCCCGGGATCCGAGGACGGCCTCGACCTACATCTTCGGGGCGATCTGCCCAGCCCTGGGCAAAGCCGCTGGCCTGGTGCTGCCGCGCTGCACGACCGAGGCGATGACGCTGCATCTGGCCGAGATCGCGCAAGCGTTGGCGCCCGGAGCGCACGCGCTGCTGCTGTTGGACCAAGCGGGCTGGCATGTCTCGCGCAAACTGAAGGTGCCCTCCAACATCACCCTGGTGCCGCTGCCGGCGAAAGCGCCTGAGTTAAACCCGGTAGAGAACATCTGGCAGTATCTGAGGGAGAACTGGATTTCCAACCGGATCTTCACATCCTACACGGATATTCTCGATCACTGCTGCGAGGCCTGGACCAAGCTCGTGGATCAGCCCTGGACCATCATGTCCATCGGCCTGCGTGATTGGGCACACGAGTTCTGATCAGTGAGACTTGGTATAACAGGCGGGAGGGCCAGTTCATATGCCGACAGTATTCCTGGATTGCGACGGCGTCCTGGCGGATTTCGACAAGGGCGCTGCCCAGATTTTCGGCATGCCGCCCGCAGAGTACGAGCGCCGGTTCGGGCTAAAGCGCTTCTGGTCGGAGCTTGCCTCCGCCAAGGATTTCTTCAACAGCCTGGAGCCCCTGCCCGACGCCATGGAGCTGTTTGAGGCCGTGAGGCACCTTAATCCCGTGATCCTGACCGGCCTGCCCCGCGGCAACTGGGCCGAGCCGCAGAAACGGCGCTGGGCCGAGCGGCACTTCCCGGATATCGAGGTCATCACAACGACCGCTGCCCTCAAGCGCGAGCATTGCCGCCCCGGCGATGCGCTGGTCGATGATCGAGACAAGTACCGTCACCTCTGGGAGGGGGCGGGGGGCGTCTTCATTCACCACAGGAATGCAGCCGCTTCCATCCGAAGTCTTCGGGAACACGGCTTCATCTGAGACGATTTCGCTTCACTCCGAAGCTATCTTCCGCTCAAGCCCGGCTTTCACCGCAGGCCACTCGTCTCGGACAATGCTGTAGACCGCCGTATCGCGGATATGCCCGTCTGGCATGATCATGTGCTGGCGCAGGATGCCGTCGAGCTTGGCACCGAGGCGCTCGATAGCGGCGCGGGACTGATCGTTGAGCCGATGCGTCCGCAGTTCCACGGCGTTGCAGCCCAGCCCCTCGAAGGCATGCTGCAGCATGAGGAACTTCGCATGGGTGTTGACGAAGGTCCGCTGCCAGGATTTGGCAATCCAGGTGGTGCCGATCTCGACCCGGTGATTGGCGGCATCGATGTTCATGTAGCGGGTCGAGCCGACCACCCGGCCGCCCTCATTGACGACGGTCGTGAAGGGCAGCGCCAAGCCGGCTTCCTGCAATTCCAGAGCTTTCTGCACATAAGCGTCGAAACCCTCCGGCCGCGGCACCGTCGTGGTCTTCTTCTCCCAGAGTTCGCCGTCGCCGGCAGCCTCGGCCAGCGCTGGAATGTCGGAGGGGCTCAGGGGCCGCAGGGTGAGACGGTCCGTCGAGAGGGTTACGGGCTCGATATGCAGCATGAGGAAGTGCCTTTATCCGATCTGCTGCTTTGTCCCTGATTCAGAGCGAGCCTGCAACGGCCAAGGCGGCATCAGGAGGCGATGGGCCTCCTGATGTGATTGTCGGCAGCCGATGCGTTCCCCGTCAGCCCAGCAGATAAACGATGCCCGGCAGGCTCACCGCGAGAGCGGCCAGCGCCCAGGCGCCCAAAGCCGATTCCCAGGCGACGTTGCCGGTGGCGTTCCGCAATCTCTGTGCGCAGGTCGAAGCGTCCATCGTGCGTCCGCTGAGGCACGAGCAGAGGGCGTAATGCGCCTGCCCGTCCGAGAGCGCGAAATAGCGCATGGCATCGCCGAGCCTGTCGCTTGCAAGGCCATCGGCACGCAGGACCGGGTCCTCGTAAGCGACCGTGAGCGGAGAGTTGTCCTCTCGGATCAATGCCCTCTCGGACGGCGGCTTGTACTCGATCTCACCAAGGGAGTTCAGGGAGCGTTTCGGATCGCTTTCGAGCAGGTCGATCCAACGCTGAAGTCGTTCTTCACGGGACAAAGGTCTCGGCTGAACGTCGGCTACGCTACGGAGCTGATCAAGATGCTTGTGTTCCATCGATCTCCCTCCTTGCCGAGCATCGGACCCAAAGTGAGAGCCACGTTTGGACCGATCCGATGCTCGATCCTTGCACTCAGACGACCGGATGTCCGAGTGAGACACCCGATGCTGCGCCTGCCGCGCGGCGAAAGTGCGACAGGGTGGGAGATCGAACTTGTCTCAGCTAGGATGGAAGCCTCACGCATGAACGGAGCAGGGCTATGGCAGCAGGCGCGGACAACAGCGGTGGGCAGCACAGGCCACTATGGAGAATGGCGCCTTGGATGATCGCCGCGCTCCTCCTCCTGCTGCTGCCGCTCGCCGCGATGCTGTTCACCGATGAGATCGACTGGGACGAGACCGACTTCATTGTGTTCGGCGCCATGCTGTTCGGCGCCTGCGGGGTCTACGAGCTGGCGGCAAGGATGACGGGAAGCACCGCCTACCGAGCCGCCGTCGGTGTTGCGGTCGTGGCCGCCTTCATTCTCATCTGGATGAACCTTGCCGTCGGCATCATCGGATCCGAGGACAACCCGGCCAACCTGATGTACGCGGGAGTGCTCGCCCTTGCGCTTCTCGGCAGCCTCATCGTGCGTTTCCGGCCTCACCGCATGGCGCAAGTTTTTATCGCGACGGCGCTTGCTCAAGTTCTGGTCGGGATCATCGCGCTGAGCGCGGGTCTAGGCTCCACCGGGGCGAACTGGCCACGGGTGATCGTGGTCCTGACCGGGTTCTTTTCCGCCCTATGGCTTCTATCGGCCTGGCTGTTCCGCAGAGCCGCACGGGAGCCCACTTCCGCGAGCTCCACGCCGTAGGTTCGGGGTATCGACGAGACGACTTAGTCTTCCGGCGCCTCGACGATAGGATCGTATTGGCTCGTATCCAGGCCCAGCAGGTTGAAGCTCTGCTGCATGTGCGGCGGCAGCGGCGCCGTTACATCGATGGGCTTGCCCGTCCGCGGATGGGCGATAACGATGCGGCGCGCCAGAAGATGCAGCTTGTTCTGGATGCCGCCCGGCAGCTCCCAGTTCTCGATATCGAAATATTTCGGATCGCCCACGATCGGATGGCCGATATGCGCCGCATGGGCACGCAGCTGATGCGTGCGCCCGGTGACCGGCTTCAGGGACAGCCAGGCGAGCTTCTGCGCCGCAGTGTCGATGACGGCGTAATAGGTCAGCGCATGGCTTGCCCCTTCATCGCCGTGCTGGGCCACCCTCATGCGCGCGTCGCCCTCATCGCCTTCCTTAGCGAGATAGGTCGACACTCTGCCCTGCCGCACGCGCGGCACTCCAGCGACGAGCGCCCAGTAGATCTTGCGCGTGGTGCGGGCGCGGAACGATTTCGCCATGGTAGACGCGGCAAAGCGCGTCTTAGCGATCACGAGGCAGCCGGCCGTATCCTTGTCCAGGCGATGCACGAGGCGCGGCTTCTGCCCATCTTCGCCGGTGAGAGAATCGAGCATCCCATCCACATGCCGCTTCGTGCCGGAGCCGCCCTGAACGGCAAGCCCCATCGGCTTGTTGATGATGAGGACGTCCTTGTCCTCATAAAGCGTGATCGACTTGAGGAAGTCGCGGTCGTCTTGGTCCTTGGCCGCGCTGCGGGCCATCGGCCGCGGCTGGTCGAGCTTGAGCGGCGGCACCCGGACCTTCTGGCCGGCCACAAGCCGCTCGTTGGGCTGAGCCCGCTTCCCATCGATGCGCAGCTCGCCTTTACGGACGATGCGCTGGATATGCGTGAAGGCCAGCTGCGGGAACCGCGCGACCAGGAAGCGGTCAACGCGCATGTCGGCCTCGTCGGGCTCGACCACGAGGGTCTGCACGCCGGTCGCCAGAACCTCCTGGGCTTCCGCCCTGGCTTGCGCGCGCGTCTGGCGCGGAGCCTCCGTAATCGCGGGCTTTGTTTGCGGCCGTGCCGCGGCGGGTTTCTCTCGCACGGCTGAGGGCGCCCGCGTCTTGGCCGCAGCCGACTTCACGCCGCGCGGCTCCGCCGGGGCCGTCTTGCGCGCGGGCTTATCATCGCGCGAGCGAAAACCCTGTCGTGAGCCCGACCGCCCGCCACGGGCACCATTCTGTCCTGAACCGCTTTTTCTCATGATCCGTGGGTACCAGAGCGTCGCGCGGGCGGCAATCAGGGTTTAGGCTGTCAATGTTCGGATCAGTGCGAGACCGGCAAGCAGCGCGGCGATCGAGAGAACCACTGAGCCGATCACGTAAGCCGCAGCAAGCCCCATCTGACCCCGCTCCCAGATCACCACCGCATCAAGGGAAAAAGCAGAGAAGGTGGTGAAGCCGCCCAGAATCCCGGTGGTCAGGAACAGGCGCAAGGGCTGGCTCCATTCCTCGCCTACCTTGAAGGCGAACCAAGCGGCGATGGCACCCATAAGGAAAGAGCCGACGACGTTCACCGTCAGCGTCCCCCATGGGAACGCCGTTCCGCAGAGTCGAGCACAGCCGACATTCACCCCATGGCGCAGGGCTCCGCCGATGCCGGCGCCGAGGAAGACAAGAAGATGGGAAGACATGCAGTGAAGCTAGCAGCCGGCCTTCTGCTTGAACAAGGCCAGATCGCGTTCGACGCTCTCCAGATCCTGCCCCTTCACTTGCGCGACGAGCCGGCAGGCCTCGTCGCGATCTCCAGTCTGCAGGGTTGCCCAAGCCAGGTTCATGCGCGGCACAGCCCAGTCGGGCGTGTCCCTCACAGCCTGCTCCAGAAGCGGCTTCGCCTCAGCGGGACGGCCTGCGATCAGCAGCGTCCGGCCGTGGTCGGCAGAAAGCGTGGCGGCTGGGGAGTCCATGCGGGCCGCGAGCCGGAACAACTCGTTGGCATAGGTGAAGTCTTTGAACCGGGCGGCCGCGACCATCGCGAAACCGGGGTACACGCCGCTCTGCTGGGGATCGAGGAGATAGGCCTGATTGAAGCGCTTCGCGGCCGTCGCGACATCATTCTCTCCCAGGAAGGCGCGGGTCCCGGCCGTGAGGGTGACCTTCGCCGCCTGGGTCCGGTCCAGGACGCGCTGCAGGACAGCATCGACCAGCTTCTGATCGGCCGCCTTCTGCGCTTCGCTCTTCTCGGCGAAGTTAAAGAAAGGGGCCTCGTTGGCGGCAACGGGGTAGGTTTTCCGGGTCACGCTGACGCCGGGCGCGACCTCGACTCTCTGGGCTTGGGCAAGCGCGGGAAGCGTGCCTCCCAGAAGCCAGACCAAGAGCAGAATCAGTTTCTTCATGTGCGCCTCCCCGTCCGCCCAGGTTATCAGCAGGAGGGCCGTTTCGATACTGGATTACTTTTTGCGCTCCCGCCTCAGCTTCTCCCACCAGTCCAGCCGCTTGCGGACCTCCCGTTCGAAGCCGCGGTCGACCGGCTCGTAGAACGAGTGCCGCCCGAGCTTGTCCGGCCAGTAATCTTGCCCTGAGAAGGCGTCCGGCTCATCGTGATCGTAGGCGTAGCTCTCGCCATACCCGATCTGCTTCATGAGCTTGGTCGGAGCGTTCAGGATGGTCTTGGGCGGCATGAGAGAGCCGTGCTCCTTGGCCACCCGCGTGGCGGACTTGTAGGCCACGTAAAGGGCGTTCGATTTCGGCGCGGTGGCGAGATAGACCGTGGCCAGGGCCAGCGCCAGCTCCCCTTCCGGCGAGCCTAGGAAGTCGAAAGCATCCTTCGCCGCATTGGCGATGACCAGCGCCTGCGGATCGGCCATGCCGATGTCCTCCACGGCTGCCCGCACCAGCCGGCGGGCGATGAAGAGCCGATCCTCGCCGGCATCGAGCATGCGGGTCAGGTAGTAGAGCGCCGCATCAGGATCAGAGCCGCGGATGGTCTTGTGCAGGGCAGAGATGAGGTTGTAGTGCCCCTCCTGCCCCTTGTCGTAGATCGGCGCGCGGCGCTGGATGATCTCCTGCAGCTGCTCCGCATCGAACACCTCGCCGGGCTTGGCCGAGCGCCAGACCTCCTCCGCCAGCGTCAGAACGGCACGCCCGTCACCGTCGGCCATGCGCACGAGGGACGCCCTCGCCTCCTCGTCGAGCGGCAGGCTCTTGCCCGTGATCTCCTCGGCCCGAGCCAGGATCTTCTGGATCGCCTCCTCGTCGAGAGACTTGAACAGGAGCACCCGAGCCCGGGAGAGGAGCGCGGCGTTCAGCTCGAAGGACGGGTTCTCGGTGGTGGCTCCGACCAGGGTGATCGTGCCGTCCTCCATGACCGGCAGGAAGGCGTCGAGCTGAGCCCGGTTGAAGCGGTGGATCTCGTCGACAAAGAGCAGCGTGCCCGTGCCCATAGACCGGCGGTGCCGGGCGGCCTCGAATACCTTCTTGAGGTCCGCGACGCCGGAGAAGATCGCGGAGATCTGGTCGAAATGCAGGTCCGTCTCGTGGGCCATCAGGCGCGCCACGGTTGTCTTTCCGGTGCCGGGCGGGCCCCAGAAGATCAGCGAGCCGAGGGACTTCGAGGTGATGAGCCGAGTGAGGATGCCGTCCGGCCCCACCAGATGGTCCTGGCCGACCACCTCGGACAGCTCTGTCGGCCGCATCTTGTCCGCGAGCGGACGGGGCGCGTTCTGGTCGAGGCCGGCGGAGGAAAACAGGTCGCTCATGATGATCAGGGACTCAGGATTGTCCCGTCATCCATACCCGATCCACACGCCGCCGTCGCGTTTAACGGCCAAGCACGGTCGTGAAGGTCCGCCCGCCGCGGCTGACGGTGATCTCCCAGTAACCGCCGTTCCGGTTGATCAGGCGATCCGCATCCCGCGTGTTGGCAACGCGCTCACCGTTGATGGCAACAATCTGATCGCCCTTCTCGAAGCCGACGCTGGCAGCGACGCTGCGCTCCTCCAGCTCGGCTACGACCACACCGTCGTCGGCCACCTCGATCTGCAGTTCGTCGGCCACAGCCGGCGACATGTTGACGAGGGTCGCGCCGGCAAACGGCGTCCGCCCACGGCTGCGCACCGGATCCCGCGGCGGATCCTCGGGCGGCGGCATGAGCCGCACCTGGATCAAGGTCCGCTTGCCGCTCCGCAGAATGGTCAACGGCGCCTGCCCCTGGGTTCCTTTGAGGGTGAAGCGGTAGCCGAAGGAGTCCGGATTATCGACCGCCTGTCCGTCGACTTCCAGGATAGCGTCACCGCGCTTGAGGCCCGCTTCGGCGGCCGGCCCCCTCTCATAGACGGCCGTAACCAGAACGCCGGCCGGGCGCTCCAGGCCGAGCCCGCTGGCAATGTCGCCGTCAACAGGTTGAAGGCGCGCGCCGAGCCACGGCCGCACCACGTTCTTGGCGCCGCCCTTGGCAGAATTGAGCACCACCCGGACCATGCTGGACGGCACGGCAAATCCGATGCCGATGCTGCCGCCCGAGCGGGAATAGATCGCCGTATTGATGCCCACCACCCGACCGTTCATGTCGATGAGGGCACCGCCCGAGTTGCCCGGGTTAATGGCCGCATCCGTCTGGATGAAGAACTGGTAGTCGGAGATGCCGACCTGGGTTCGTGCCAGGGCCGAGACGATGCCCTGCGTCACCGTCTGACCCACTCCGAACGGATTGCCTATGGCGAGCACGATGTCGCCCACCTGCAGGGCCTCAGAGTCGCCCAGCTCCACAGATTGGAGGTTCGTGGCGTCTTTGAGCTTGAGCACGGCGATATCCGTACGGGAATCGCGCAGCAGGATGTCGGCCTCGAACTCACGGCGGTCGGCCAGCGCCACCTTCACCTCGTTCATGTTCTCGATCACGTGGTTGTTCGTAATGACGAGGCCTGAGGGATCGACGATGACGCCCGAACCGAGGGAGCTCTGGGACCGGCCGCGCGGCACGCCGGGCGCGTTGTCGCCGAAGAAGCGGCGGAAATACTCCTCGATGGCGGCATTCTGCCGACGGTCGTTCCGCTTGGCATAGACGTTCACCACCGCCCCGGCCGTCTGCCGGACGACTGGCGCGAAGGAGAGCTGAACCTGGGCTTTGCTCTCGGGCACGACCCGCTGGGTCTGGGCCTGCGCTCCGTTTCCAATGGCGAGCGCGATGACGGTAACGGCAAGGCGAAGCAGCGAAAAGCGCATGGCCACGAATCCTTCGATCAGCGATGCCTTTCGATAAAGCGCAGCGCACGAAAGTCCAAGTTCCAGGCGGAATATAGGGAATACCGCCCGCAAACGAAAAGGGCGGCCCGAGGGCCGCCCTTGATCAAATCGCCTGCGCCGAGAATTACTCAGCGGCCTCGATGATTTCTTCCTTCATGGTCGGACCCGAATCCTGACCGCGCGCATCCACGTCGCGGTCCACGAACTCGATCACCGCCAGCGGGGCGTTATCGCCGTAGCGGAAGCCGGCCTTCAGGACGCGGGTATAGCCGCCGTTGCGGTCGCCGTAGCGCTTGCCGAGCACGTCGAAGAGCTTCTTGACCATGGCTTCGTCGCGCAGCTTCGACATGGCGAGGCGGCGGGCATGCATGTCACCGCGCTTGCCGAGGGTGATCAGCTTCTCGACGACCGGACGCAGGTCCTTGGCCTTCGGGAGCGTCGTGACGATCTGCTCGTGCTTGATCAGCGCAGCCGCCATATTGGCGAACATGGCCTTGCGGTGTTCGGTCGTGCGGTTGAAGCGACGACCACGGAATCCGTGACGCATTGGCTTTCTCCTAAATCTTCCGGCCGCCGTGCCAAGGGACGGACCGTCTCTCTTTTGATCCGCCGGTTTCCGGCGGGGCTTGATCGAAGCCGCCCATCACGGATGAGGAGCGGCCTCGGAATTCTCAGTAGTGCTCTTCGAAGCGCTTCGCGAGGTCTTCGATGTTCTCCGGCGGCCAGCCCGGCACGTCCATGCCGAGGTGCAGGCCCATTCCGGCCAGAACTTCCTTGATCTCGTTGAGCGACTTGCGGCCGAAGTTCGGGGTACGGAGCATTTCCGCCTCGGACTTCTGAATCAGGTCACCGATATAAACGATGTTGTCGTTCTTCAGGCAGTTCGCCGAACGGACCGACAGCTCAAGCTCGTCGACCTTCTTGAGGAGCGCCGGGTTGAACGGAAGCTGCGGCGCAGCGGCGGCAGCCTCTTCCTTGCGGGGCTCTTCGAAGTTGACGAAGACCTGGAGCTGATCCTGCAGGATGCGGGCAGCATAGGCCACGGCATCCTCAGGGGTCACGGCGCCGTTGGTCTCAACGGTCATGATCAGCTTGTCGTAGTCGAGGATCTGGCCCTCACGGGTGTTCTCGATCCGATAGGAGACCTTCTTGACCGGGCTGTAGAGCGAGTCGACAGGGATCAGGCCGATGGGGGCGTCCTCGCTGCGGTTGCGCTCGGCGGGAACGTAGCCCTTGCCGGTGTCGACCGTGAACTCCATGCGGATCTCGGCGCCCTCGTCGAGGGTGCAGAGAACGAGCTCGGGGTTCAGGATCTGAACGTCGCCGACCGTGTTGATGTCACCAGCCGTCACGGCGCCAGGGCCGGTCTTGCGGAGCGTCATGCGCTTGGCGCCCTCGCCCTGCATCTTGATGGCGATCGTCTTCACGTTGAGGACGATGTCCGTCACGTCCTCACGGACGCCCGGGATGGAGGAGAACTCGTGCAGCACGCCGTCGATATGGATTGCCGTGACGGCAGCGCCCTGGAGGGACGACAGCAGGACGCGACGCAGGGAGTTGCCGAGCGTCGTGCCGAAGCCACGCTCAAGCGGCTCCGCAACGACCGTCGCAATGCGCTTCGGATCGTCGCCCGGGGAGACTTCGAGCTTGTTGGGCTTAATCAGCTCTTGCCAGTTCTTTTGGATCACAACCACACCTCATGAGGTACGGCTTGAAGGGAGGCGTTTGGGGCCAGCCCTTTAAACCGGAACGCGCGTGGGCTTTGGACCCACGCGCCGGATAACCTTAGACGCGGCGACGCTTACGCGGGCGGCAGCCATTGTGCGGGATCGGCGTCACGTCACGGATCGACGTGACGGTGAAGCCGGCCGACTGGAGGGCACGCAGGGCGGACTCACGGCCGGAGCCGGGGCCGGATACCTCGACCTCGAGGGTGCGCATGCCGTGCTCGGCAGCCTTGCGGGCAGCGTCTTCAGCGGCAATCTGAGCCGCATAGGGGGTCGACTTGCGCGAACCCTTGAAACCCATCGCGCCGGCCGAGGACCACGAGATCGTGTTGCCCTGGGCGTCCGTGATGGTGATCATGGTGTTGTTGAACGAGGCGTTCACATGCGCCACGCCGGAAACGATGTTCTTGCGTTCGCGGCGGCGGACGCGGGTAGCTTCTTTAGCCATTCCAAAGATCCTTCAAGCGCGCCCGTCATGCCAGGCGCTCGGGAGAAAGGGCCACCCGCCAGGGGTGGCCGCAAAACCTTACTTCTTCTTGCCGGCGATCGGCTTCGCCTTGCCCTTGCGGGTGCGGGCGTTCGTGTGGGTGCGCTGGCCACGGACCGGAAGGCTGCGGCGGTGGCGCAGGCCACGATAAGCAGCAAGATCCATCAGGCGCTTGATGTTCATGGACACTTCGCGGCGCAGGTCGCCCTCGACGATATAGTCGCGGTCGATGGTCTCGCGGATGGCCAGAACCTCGGCGTCGGTCAGCTGGTTCACGCGGCGCTCGGCCGGGATGTCGACCTTCTCGACGATCTCCTGGGCCTTCTTGGGCCCAATGCCGTGGATATACTGAAGCGCGATCACAACGCGCTTGGCAGTCGGGATATTGACGCCTGCTATACGGGCCATCGTCCGTCTCCATGTGGGAAGCAAAAGCTTCAGGTTATGATTATCGCGCGTCCGGTGGAGGCCGGCCCCTGCGCGGGTTCCTTATGCGAAAAACACAACAATCCAGAGCGGCCTCTCAGGAAGCCCTCTGGATATGCAGGTTCTTGTGCAAGAGCTTGCCCCTAACGGAAACTAACCCGTCCGTCAAGCCCCTGCCCTTCAGCGACCGAGGATTTCCCTGATCGCCTGGGTCACGT
Organism: Microvirga arabica; assembly: GCF_016811235.1. GTDB lineage: Bacteria > Pseudomonadota > Alphaproteobacteria > Rhizobiales > Beijerinckiaceae > Microvirga > Microvirga arabica. Next base: position 36,681 of record NZ_JAFBID010000047.1, on the reverse strand, counting down.
CGTCGATGGGCTTCATGCCATCGACGGTCTTCAGCATGCCCGTGCGCTCGTAATAGGCCGAGAGCGGGGCCGTCTGATTTCTGTAGGCGTCGAGCCGGGTCTTGAAGACCTCCGGATTGTCGTCCTTGCGGACGGGTTCGCCACGGGCCTCGGTCTCCTGGGCCCGCTTGACGATCCGTTCGACCAGCTCGGTCTCATTGACCTTGAACTCGATGACGGCGTCGAGCTTCAGGCCCTTGTCCGCCAGCATCTGGTCGAAAGCTTCGGCCTGCGCAACGGTCCGCGGGAACCCGTCGAGGATGAAGCCGCTCTTGGCGTCCTGCTCCTCGATCCGGTCTGCGATGATGCCGACGACGATGTCGTCCGACACCAGCTCACCCCGGTCCATGACGGCCTTGGCCTTGAGGCCCACCGGCGTGCCGGCGGCCACGGCTGCGCGGAGCATGTCGCCGGTGGAGAGCTGGGGAGTCCCCAGCCGCTCGACCAGACGCACGGCCTGAGTGCCTTTACCGGCCCCCGGCGGCCCCAGCAGGATGATCCTCATCGACGCCCCCCCTGACTTCGTCGAGAATGCTCGCCATGAGGCGAGATGTCTAACCTTAGCGTCTGCGCGCGCCTTTGAGCTTCGCCTTCTTGACGAGGCCCTCATACTGGTGAGCCAGCAAATGACCGTGCACCTGCGCAACCGTGTCCATGGTAACAGACACGACGATCAGAAGCGAAGTGCCGCCAAAGTAGAATGGCAAGGCCGCATAAGACACCAGCAGTTCGGGAATCAGGCAGATAATCACCAGGTAAATCGCGCCCAGCACCGTGATGCGGGTGAGAACCTGGTCGATGAAGTCAGCCGTCCGCTCGCCGGGGCGAATGCCCGGAATGAACCCGCCCTGCTTCTTCAGGTTGTCCGCCGTTTCCGTCGGATTGAACACGATGGCAGTGTAGAAGAAGGCGAAGAACACGATCAGCGCCGCATACAAGAACATGTAGGCGGGACGTCCATGGGCGAGATAGGCTGTCAGCGTGGAAATGACTCCCGTCCCGTCAGCGTTGCTCTGGAAGCTGGCGATGGTCGCCGGCAGCAGGAGCAGCGAGGAGGCGAAGATCGGGGGAATCACTCCCGAGGTGTTCAGCTTGAGCGGCAGGAACGAGGTCTGGCCCTCATACATCCGATTGCCGACCTGGCGCTTCGGGTAGTTGATGAGGAGACGGCGCTGGGCCCGCTCCATGAACACCACAAAGTAGATGATGGCGATGGCCATGACGATCACGCCGATGATCAGGCCCGTCGAGATCGCGCCTTGGCGACCGAGCTCGAGGGTTCCGGCGATCGCCGACGGGAGATTGGCCACGATACCGGCGAAGATGATCAGCGACGTGCCGTTGCCGATGCCGCGGGACGTGATCTGCTCGCCCAGCCACATGAGGAACATGGTGCCGCCGGTCAGGGTGATCACGGACGAGATCAGGAAGAACGGACCGGGCGCATCCACGATCGTGCCGGAGCTCTGCAGGCCCACCGCGATGCCCCAGGACTGGAACACGGCCAGCATCACCGTGAGATAGCGGGTGTACTGGTTGAGGATCTTGCGGCCGGCCTCCCCTTCCTTCTTGAGCGCCTCGAGAGACGGCAGGACGGAGGTGAGCAGCTGGATGATGATCGAGGCCGAGATGTACGGCATGATGTTCAGGGCGAAGATCGCCATGCGCTCCACGGCGCCGCCCGAGAACATGTTGAACAGGCCGAGCACGCCTCCGCTGGCGTTCTGGAAGCTCTGCGCCAGGGCCTCGGGGTTGATGCCGGGCAGCGGGATGTAGGTGCCAAGACGATAGACGATGAGGGCGCCCAGGGTGAACCAGATGCGCTTCTTCAGCTCATCGGCCTTGGCGATGGCGCCGAAATTGATGTTTGCCGCAAGTTGTTCGGCTGCTGAGGCCATATTGGTGTCCCCGAAATACTTGAACCGTGACGGTCATCACGCAAACGGCGGCCACGCGATCATACCGCGGGCCGCCGCTTGGATCTTAGTCAATGTGGGCGCTGGCTCACGCCTGCGCAACGCCACCCAGCAGGGTGACAGAGCCACCAGCCTTCTCGATCGCTTCGACGGCCGACTTGGAGGCGCCGTGGACCTGGAAAGAAAGCTTCGTCTTGAGCTCGCCGACGCCGAGGATCTTCACGCCGTCGCGCGGCTTGGAGACCACACCGGCAGCCACCAGCGACTCGACCGTGACGGCAGCGCCCTTGTCGAGCTTGCCGGCTTCGATCGCCTGCTGGATGCGGCCGACATTGACCTCGTTGAGGTCGATCTGGTTCGGCTTGTTGAAGCCGCGCTTCGGCAGACGACGGTGCAGAGGCATCTGACCGCCTTCGAAGCCCTTGATGGACACGCCGGTACGGGCCTTCTGACCCTTCACGCCGCGACCACCGGTCTTGCCCTTGCCGGAACCGATACCACGGCCGACACGCATGCGGTTCTTGGTAGAACCTTCGTTGTCACGAATTTCGTTGAGTTTCATGACGCTCTCCTCACTGCCCGTCGACAACGCGCACGAGGTGCTTGACCTTTTCGATCATGCCGCGAACTGCCGGCGTGTCTTCCAAGGTCGAAGTACGGTGAAGCTTGTTGAGCTTGAGACCGATCAGCGTCTGACGCTGCTTAGCCTCGCGGCGGATCGGCGAACCGATCTGCTCAACGGTGACGGTGGATGCTGCAGCAGCAGGCTTCTTTGCCATGGTTACAGCCTCCCTTACGCTTCAGCGCCAGCGGCTTCGCTGGTATCGGCGTCGCGGCGGCGAGCCTGCAGCGTCGAGACCTTGAGGCCACGGCGAGCAGCGACCGAACGCGGGCTATCCTCGTTCTTGAGCGCATCGAAGGTTGCGCGGACGAGGTTGTACGGGTTCGACGAGCCGAGCGACTTGGCAACCACGTCCTGCATGCCCACCACCTCGAAGACGGCGCGCATTGGGCCGCCGGCGATGATGCCGGTACCCTGGGGAGCGGCACGGAGCACGACCTTGCCGGCGCCGTGGCGGCCGTTTACGTCGTGATGGAGAGTGCGGCCTTCGCGCAGGGCAACGCGGATCATGGAGCGCTTGGCAGCGTCCGTGGCCTTGCGGATGGCTTCAGGCACTTCACGGGCCTTGCCGTGACCGAACCCGACGCGACCCTTCTGGTCGCCGACGACGACGAGAGCAGCAAAGCCGAAGCGACGGCCGCCCTTCACCACCTTGGCGACACGGTTGATGTGGACCAGGCGGTCCACGAATTCGCTGTCGCGGTCTTCGCGATCAGCACGTTCTCTTGGTTCTCTAGCCATGAGACCTCTCACTTGCGCGGGCGGCGGGCCCGCTCGCTAAGGGTTGCTTGGATTAAACCCGCCGTTAGAAGTCCAGACCGCCTTCACGGGCAGCGTCGGCCAGAGCCTTGACGCGGCCGTGATAGAGGTAGCCCGAACGGTCGAAGATGACCTGCTTCACGCCGGCAGCAACCGCGCGCTCAGCCACGAGCTTGCCCACTTCCTTCGCCGCATCGACGGTGGCGCCGGTCTTGAGCTTGCCCTTCAGGTCAGCCTCAAGGGTCGAAGCCGCAGCAACCGTATGGCCGCGCACGTCGTCGATGATCTGGGCATAGATCTGCTTGGACGAACGGAACACCGACAAACGCGGACGACCACTCGCTGCCTTCTTGATCGCACGGCGCACACGAGCCTTGCGGCGATCTTCAGCGCCTTTCTTCTCAGCCATGATACGTCGTCCTTACTTCTTCTTGCCTTCCTTGCGGAAGATGAACTCGTTGGCATACTTGACGCCCTTGCCCTTGTAGGGCTCCGGACCGCGGTATTCGCGGATCTCGGCGGCGGTCTGACCAACGACCTGCTTGTCTATGCCGGCTACGACGACTTCCGTCGGCTTCGGCGTCGTGATCGTCACGCCGGCCGGAATCGCGTAGTCGATGTCGTGGCTGTAGCCGAGCGACAGCTTCAGCACCTTGCCGGCAACGGCGGCCTTGTAGCCGACGCCGTTGATCTCGAGGCGCCTCTCGAAGCCCTTGGACACGCCTTCGACCAGGTTCGCCACCTGGGCGCGGGACATGCCCCACTTCGCACGGGCCGTCTTGGACTCGTCGCGCGGGTTCACCGACACGGCGCCGTCCTCGAAAGCAACAGACACTTCTTCGGGAACGAGGAACGAGAGTTCGCCCTTCGAGCCCTTAACCTTCACCATCTGACCGTCGACGGTCGCCGTCACACCTGACGGAACCGGAACGGGCTTCTTGCCTACTCGTGACATTTTCGAATCCTCGTGGTTCTGTGCGGGTGCCTGGCCTTAGAAGACCTTGCAGAGCACTTCGCCGCCCACGTTCTTCTCACGGGCCTCATGATCGGCCATCACGCCCTGGGGCGTCGAGAGAATGGTGATGCCGAGACCGTCGGCCACGCGAGGCATGGTGTCGACGGAAGCATACACGCGGCGGCCCGGCTTGGAGACGCGCTCGATGGAGCGGATCACCGGTTGGCCGTCATAGTACTTGAGCTCGATCGAGAACTCGGTCCGGCCATTGCCGAACTCGGTCTGCGAGTAGTCGCGGATGTAGCCCTCGGACTTGAGGACTTCGAGAACGCGAGCGCGCAGCTTCGAGCCAGGGGTGGAAACGGTACCGCGACGGCGCATCTGCGCGTTGCGGATACGGGTGAGCATATCGCCCAACGGATCGTTGATCATATGATGCCCTCCCTTACCAGCTGGACTTCACGAGGCCCGGAATCAGGCCCTTGTTGCCAAGCTCGCGCAGAGCGATACGGGACATGCCGAGCTTGCGGTAGTAAGCGCGCGGGCGGCCCGTGGTCTCGCAACGGTTGCGGATGCGGGTCGGGCTCGCGTTGCGCGGCAGCTCGGCCAGCTTGAGGCGCGCCTCGAAGCGCTCCTCCATGGACTTCGACTCGTCGTTGGCGATCGCCAGGAGGCGCTCGCGGCGGCCGGCGAACTTCTTCACCAGCTCACGACGGTGCTTGTTCTTCTCAATAGCGCTTTTCTTAGCCATGCTTTTATCTCCAGTGTCCGCGTTTGAGGACAGTTATCCTCACTGCCGGAACGGGAAGTTGAAGTGACGCAGCAGGGCGCGGGCTTCGTCGTCAGTCTTCGCCGTGGTGGTGATGATGACGTCCATGCCCCAAACCTGCTCGACCCTGTCGTAATTGATCTCAGGGAACACCAGGTGCTCCTTGATACCCATTGCGTAGTTGCCGCGGCCGTCGAACGACTTCGGGTTCAGGCCCCGGAAGTCGCGGACGCGCGGGAGCGCGATAGTCACGAAGCGGTCAAGGAATTCGTACATGCGAGCCTTGCGCAGCGTAACCTTGGCACCGATCGGCATGTTCTCGCGGACCTTGAACTGCGAGATAGCCTTGCGGGCCTTCGTGATCACCGGCTTCTGGCCGGCGATGAGAGCGAGATCGGCAGCGGCGACCGAAGCCTTCTTCGAATCCGCAGTCGACTCGCCAACGCCCATGTTGAGGACGATCTTCTCGATCGCCGGCACTTCCATGGGGTTCTTGTAGCCGAATTCTTCAATCAGCTTCGGACGCACCACTTCCTCGTAGTGCTTCTTCATCCGCGGCGTGTAGCCGTCCACCTGAGCCTTAGCCATCGATCAGGTCTCCCGAACGCTTGGCGAAACGAACCTTGCGGCCGTCTTCGAGAACTTTGAAACCAACCCGGGTCGGCTTGCCGTCCTTCGGGTCTGCGTAGGCCAGGTTCGACAGGTGGATAGCAGCCTCCTTCGAGACGATGCCGGCCTCCTGGTTCGCGGTCTGGCGCTGGTGGCGCTTCACGACGTTCACGCCGCGGACAACCGCGCGCTCTTCCTTCGGAAGCACCTGGACAACTTCACCGGTCTTGCCCTTGTCGCGACCGGTCAGGACGACGACCTTGTCGCCCTTCTTGATCTTCGCGGCCATTAGAGCACCTCCGGCGCAAGCGAAATGATCTTCATGTGGTTCTTGGCACGCAGTTCACGGGGAACGGGGCCGAAGATACGGGTGCCGACCGGCTCCTTCTGATTGTTGATCAGAACGGCGGCGTTACGGTCGAAACGGATGACCGAACCGTCAGCGCGGCGGATGTCCTTGGCGGTGCGCACGACGACCGCCTTCATGACGTCGCCCTTCTTCACGCGGCCGCGCGGGATAGCTTCTTTCACGGATACGACGATGATATCGCCCACGGAAGCGTACTTACGCTTCGAACCGCCGAGAACCTTGATGCACATCACGCGACGGGCGCCGGAATTGTCGGCGACGTCAAGATTCGTCTGCATCTGGATCATGGCTTTGATCCTTTCCTTTGTTTCAGACAGGTTTCCGGGCCAAGGCACGATTGCCCCCCGGACTACGCCTGACGGGGATCTGATGTCCCCTGCCCTTCAAATGTCGAGAGAGGCGGTCGTATACACGAACCGCCCCTATCGGACAACCCCAAAAGAAAGCTTTTTAGGCCTTCGCTTGGTCGACGAGCACCCAGGTCTTGAGCTTGGAGAACGGCTTGGTCTCTTCGATGAAGACCTGGTCGCCCACCTTGGCATTGTTGTTCTCGTCATGAGCATGGTAGTTCTTCGTCTTACGCACGGTCTTTTTCAGAACCGGGTGCGTAAAGCGACGCTCCACCTTCACGACGACCGTCTTGTCCTGCTTATCGCTGACAACGACGCCCTGCAAAACGCGCTTTGGCATCTTGATTTCCTCTTAGGCCTTGGCCGCAGCGGCCTTCTGGCGCTGCAGTGTCTTAACGCGGGCGACATCCCGACGGACCTCACGGACGCGTCCGGTGTTCTCGAGCTGGCCCGTGGCGCGCTGGAAGCGGAGGTTGAACTGCTCCTTCTTCAGGTTCAGCAGCTCATCCGACAGCTGGTCGGCGGACATTGCCTTAAGGTCAGAGAATCTCTGCTTTGACTTCATGATCCCCTCCTTACTCAGCAATGCGCTGGATGAAGCGCGTCTTGATCGGAAGCTTCGCAGCGCCGAGGCGCAGGGCCTCACGAGCGATATCCTCCGGGACGCCGTCGATCTCGAACATGATACGGCCAGGCTTCACCTTGGCCGCCCAGAACTCGGGAGCGCCCTTACCCTTACCCATACGCACTTCGGTCGGCTTCGACGACACCGGCACGTCCGGGAAGATGCGGATCCACACCCGTCCCGCGCGCTTCATGGCGCGGGTGATGGCGCGGCGGGCCGCCTCGATCTGGCGAGCGTTGACACGCTCGGGTTCCATCGCCTTCAGGCCGAACTGGCCGAAGTTGAGGTCCGTGCCGCCCTTCGCAGTGCCGGAAATGCGGCCCTTGAACTGCTTACGGAACTTGGTTTTCTTCGGTTGCAACATGGCAAACCTCTCCTGACCTCTCGGTTACGCCGCTTGCTCGCGGCGGCCACCGGAGCGGCCTCCTTCGTCGTTCATCCGCTTGTCCTGGGCCATCGGATCGTGCTCAAGGATTTCGCCCTTGAAGATCCAGACCTTGATGCCGCAGGTGCCATAGGTCGTGAAAGCCGTGGACGTTCCGTAATCCACGTCCGCACGCAGCGTGTGCAGCGGAACGCGGCCCTCGCGGTACCACTCCAGGCGGGCGATTTCAGCGCCACCCAGACGGCCCGAGCAGTTGATACGGATGCCCTCGGCGCCCAGACGCATCGCCGACTGAACGGCACGCTTCATGGCGCGGCGGAACGCAACGCGGCGCTCGAGCTGCTGGGCGATGGAATCGGCCACCAGCGTCGCGTCGACTTCCGGCTTGCGGACTTCGACGATGTTGATCGCCACATCCGCGTCGGTCATCTTGGCGACGAGCTTGCGGAGCTTCTCGATGTCGGCACCCTTCTTGCCGATCACCACGCCCGGACGACCCGAGTGAATGGTGACGCGGCACTTCTTGTGCGGACGCTCGATCACGATCTTCGAAACGGCGGCCTGCTTCAGCTGCTTCATCAGCGCTTCGCGGATCGCCATATCCTCGTGCATCAGCTTGGCGTACTCGCCCTTGCCGGCGAACCAGCGCGAGTCCCAGGTCCGGTTGATGCCGAGCCGAAGACCGATCGGGTTAACTTTCTGACCCATCTGGTTCTCCTTTATGCCTGTTCGGCAACTTCCCGAACCACGATCGTGAGGTTCGAGAACGGCTTTTCGATACGAGCACCCCGGCCACGGGCCCGGGCGTGGAAGCGCTTCATGACAAGCGCCTTGCCGACGAAGGCCTGGCTGACGACGAGATCGTCCACATCGAGGTTGTGGTTGTTCTCGGCGTTGGCAATGGCGCTCTCGAGGCACTTCTTCACATCGCGAGCGATGCGCTTGCGGGAGAACTCGAGATCGGCGAGAGCCGCAGAAACCTTCTTGCCGCGGATAAGGGCCGCAACAAGGTTGAGCTTCTGGGGGCTGACGCGCAGCATGCGAGCGACGGCTTGTGCCTCTGTGTCGCTCAGTGCGCGAGGAGTCGCGGCCTTACCCATCTTACTTCCTCTTCGCCTTCTTGTCCGCCGCGTGGCCGTGGAAGGTGCGGGTCGGCGAGAACTCGCCGAACTTGTGACCCACCATTTCCTCGCTCACGTTGACGGGAATGTGCTTCTGACCGTTGTAGACCCCGAACGTGAGGCCCACAAACTGCGGGAGGATCGTGGAGCGGCGGCTCCAGATCTTGATAACCTCGTTGCGGCCCGAGGAACGGGCAGCCTCGGCCTTCTTGAGGAGGTAGCCGTCGACGAACGGACCCTTCCAAAGCGAACGTGCCATGACGTGCCTCTATCCTTACTTCTTCCGAGCGTGACGGCTCGACACGATGAACTTGTCGGTCCGCTTGTTCGAACGGGTTTTCTTGCCCTTGGTCGGAACGCCCCATGGGGACACCGGATGGCGACCACCGGAGGTGCGGCCCTCACCACCACCGTGCGGGTGGTCGATCGGGTTCATGGAAACGCCGCGGTTGTGCGGACGCTTGCCAAGCCAGCGGTTACGACCAGCTTTACCGATCGAGGTGTTCATGTGGTCCGGGTTCGACACCGCACCGACGCTGGCGAAGCACTGGCCATGGACCAGACGCTGCTCGCCGGAGTTCAGGCGGACCGTCACGTAGCCCTGGTCACGACCCACGATCTGGGCGTAGGTGCCGGCGGAGCGGGCGAGTGCGCCACCCTTGCCGACCTTCAGCTCCACATTGTGGATGATCGTTCCCACCGGCATGTTGCCGATTGGCATTGCGTTGCCCGGCTTGATGTCGACCTGCTCGCCGGCCGACACCTGATCGCCGACAGCCAGACGCTGCGGTGCCAGGATGTAGGCTTGCTCGCCGTCAGCGTAGCCGATGAGCGCGATGAAGGCGGTGCGGTTCGGATCGTACTCGATCCGCTCCACGGTCGCCACATCGCCCAGACGGGCACGACGCTTGAAGTCGACCAGGCGCAGGGTGCGCTTGTGACCACCGCCACGGAAGCGGACGGTCACGCGACCCAGGTTGTTGCGGCCGCCGGAGGAACTCTTGCCCTCCGTCAGCTTCTTGACCGGCTTGCCCTTGTAGAGCTCGCTGCGGTCGACGATCACCAGCTGGCGCAGGCCGGGGGTGATTGGTTTGAATGTTTTCAAAGCCATCGGATCACTCTCTCAACCGATCAGAGGCCCGTCGTGACGTCGATGGTCTGGCCCTCAGCGAGGGTTACAACCGCCTTCTTCACGTCCGACCGCTGGCCGCGGGTGCCGCGGAACATCTTCACTTTGCCTTTGGTGAGGATCGTATTCACGCTCTTCACCTTGACATCGAACAGCTTCTCAACCGCTTCCTTGATCTGCGGCTTCGTCGCATCCAGTCTAACCTTGAAGACGACCTTGTTCTGTTCGGACAGGGCCGTGGCCTTCTCGGTGATGACCGGGCTTACGATCACATCGTAATGGCGCGGATCCAGGCTCATTTGAAGCGCGCCTCCAGCGCATCGACAGCCGACTTCGTGAGAACGAGCTTCTCGCGACGCAGGATGTCATAGACGTTGATGCCCTGCACCGGCAGGACGTCGATGTTCGGGATGTTGCGAGCAGCCCGCTGGAAGTTCGTCTCGATCTCAGCGCCGCCGATGATCAGGGCGTTGCCGAGGCCGAGCTTGCCGAAGCGCTCGACGAGAGCCTTCGTCTTCGGCTCGGAGAGCTTCACGTCGTCGATCACAACGAGGGAAGAATCCTTGGCCTTGGACGAGAGCGCATGCTTCAGGGCGAGAGCGCGGACCTTCTTGGGCAGGTCGTGCGCATGGCTGCGGACCTGCGGACCGAAGGCACGACCGCCACCCCGGAACTGGGGAGCGCTCGCGGCGCCGTGGCGGGCGCTGCCGGTGCCCTTCTGCTTGTAGACCTTCTTCGTGGTCCGATCGATGAGCGAGCGGTTCTTCACGGCGTGCGTGCCGGCCTGGCGCTTCGCGAGCTGCCAGCGGACGCAACGGGCCAGAAGATCGGCGCGCGGCTCGAGACCAAAGATGGCCTCGTTCAGGTCGACCGAACCTGCGGTGTTGCCCTCAAGCGTGGTGACATCAAGTTTCATCACGCATTCTCCTCTTGGGCCTGCTCAGCCTGGGCGGCCGGCGCAGCATCGTTGGCCGTGCGGAACTTGCCGGGCATCGGCACTTCGGCAGGCAGCTTGCGCTTCACCGCGTCGCGGACGAAGATCCAGCCGCCGGCAACGCCGGGAACGGCGCCTTCGACGAGGATCAGACCGCGCTCGACGTCGGTCGACACAACGCGCAGGTTCTGCGTCGTGACGCGCTCGACACCCAAGTGACCCGGCATCTTCTTGTTCTTGAACGTCTTGCCCGGATCCTGGCGTCCGCCGGTCGAACCGATCGAGCGGTGGGAGACCGACACGCCGTGCGTGGCGCGCAGTCCGCCGAAGTTCCAGCGCTTCATGCCGCCCGCGAAGCCCTTACCGGTGGTGATGCCCGTGACGTCCACGAACTGACCGGCAATGAAGTGATCAGCGGTGATCTCTGCGCCGACCGGGATGACAGCATCCTCGGAGACGCGGAACTCCGCGAGCTTGCGCTTCGGCTCGACCTTGGCGATGGCAAAATTGCCGCGCTCGGCCTTCGAAACGTTCTTCACCTTGGCCTTGCCGACGCCGACCTGCAGCGCGGTGTAGCCGTTCTTTTCCTTGGTTCGGTGGGCGACGACCTGGCAGCTGTCGACCTTCAGAACCGTGACGGGGATGTGTTCGCCGGCATCCGTGAAGATGCGGGTCATCCCGACTTTCTGTGCAATGACGCCTGAGCGCATGTGCGTATCCTCTCGGCGTGTCTACCGAAAGCTCCTAGCCAAACGGCTTAGAGCTTGATTTCCACGTCCACACCAGCAGCGAGATCGAGCTTCATAAGGGCATCAACCGTCTGCGGGGTGGGGTCCACGATATCGAGAACACGCTTGTGAGTGCGCATCTCGAACTGCTCGCGCGACTTCTTGTCGATGTGCGGCGAGCGAAGCACCGTAAAGCGCTCGATGCGCGTCGGCAGCGGGATGGGCCCGCGAACCTGAGCGCCGGTCCGCTTCGCAGTCGACACAATTTCCCGTGTCGAAGCGTCGAGGATCCGATGGTCGAACGCCTTAAGGCGAATACGAATGTTTTGACCGTTCATGGCTTATCCATTCAACAAGGGAAGCGGCCGAGCCGTAACCCGGCCGCTGTCCTTTGATCCTCTAAAAAATCAATCCATCACGGCGGCGACGACGCCGGCGCCGACGGTCCTGCCGCCCTCACGGATGGCGAAGCGCAGCTTCTCCTCCATGGCGATCGGCGCAATCAGCGTCACCTCCATGGTGATGTTGTCGCCCGGCATCACCATCTCGGTGCCCTCCGGCAGCGTCACCACGCCCGTCACGTCCGTCGTGCGGAAGTAGAACTGCGGACGGTAGTTGCCGAAGAACGGCGTATGACGACCGCCCTCTTCCTTCGTCAGGATGTAGGCCTCGGCCTTGAACTTCGTGTGCGGCTTGATCGAGCCCGGCTTGCACAGCACCTGGCCGCGCTCCACGTCCTCGCGCTTCGTGCCGCGCAGCAGCACGCCCACGTTGTCGCCCGCCTGGCCCTGGTCGAGCAGCTTGCGGAACATCTCGACGCCCGTCACCGTGGTCTTCACGGTGTCGCGCAGACCCACGATCTCCACTTCCTCGCCGACCTTCACGATGCCGCGCTCCACGCGGCCCGTCACCACCGTGCCGCGACCCGAGATCGAGAACACGTCCTCGATCGGCATCAGGAACGGCTGGTCGATCGGACGCTCCGGCTGCGGGATGTAGGCATCCACCTCGGCCATCAGCTTGAGAACCGCATCGCGGCCGATCTCAGGCTGGCGATCCTCGAGAGCGCAAAGAGCCGAGCCCTTCACGATCGGAATGTCGTCGCCGGGGAAGTCGTACTTCGACAGAAGCTCGCGCACCTCGAGCTCAACCAGGTCGAGCAGTTCGGCGTCGTCGACCATGTCGACCTTGTTCATGAACACCACCAGGGCAGGCACGCCCACCTGGCGGGCCAGCAGGATGTGCTCGCGGGTCTGCGGCATCGGGCCGTCGGCCGAGGACACCACCAGGATCGCGCCGTCCATCTGGGCCGCACCCGTGATCATGTTCTTCACGTAGTCGGCGTGGCCGGGGCAGTCCACGTGGGCATAGTGACGGTTGGCCGTCTCGTACTCCACGTGCGCCGTGGAGATCGTGATGCCGCGCGCCTTCTCTTCCGGCGCCTTGTCGATCTGGTCATACGCCGTAAACTGCGCGCCGCCAGACTCCGCCAGAACCTTCGTGATCGCCGCCGTCAGAGACGTCTTGCCATGGTCCACGTGACCAATCGTCCCAATGTTGCAGTGCGGCTTAGTCCGCTCAAACTTTTCCTTCGCCATCGTGGCACCCGTTCCTTTGATCGTTCAAATTTCGCTTAGTGGGTTCAGGCGTACTTCGCCTGAACCTCGGCAGCCACGTTCGACGGCACCTGCTCGTAGTGGTCGAACTGCATGGTGTAGCTCGCACGACCCTGGCTCATGCCGCGCAGGGTGTTGACGTAGCCGAACATGTTGGCGAGCGGGACCATCGCGTTGATGACCACGGCGTTGCCGCGCATGTCCTGACCCTGGATCTGACCACGGCGGGAGTTCAGATCGCCGATCACCGAACCCGTGTAGTCTTCCGGAGTCGTGACCTCGACCTTCATCACCGGCTCGAGCAGAACCGAACCGCCCTTCTGGAGGGCTTCACGGAGAGCCGCACGGGAGGCGATTTCGAAGGCCAGGGCCGACGAGTCGACTTCGTGGAAGGCACCGTCGATGAGCTCGACCTTGAGGTCGACCACCGGGAAGCCGGCGACGACGCCAGCACCCACGACCGACTGCAGGCCCTTCTCGACGCCCGGGATGTACTCCTTCGGCACCGCGCCGCCGACGATCTTCGACTCGAAGGCGAAGCCTGCGCCCTGCTCGTTCGGCTGAACGACGATCTTGACGCGGGCGAACTGGCCCGTACCGCCGGTCTGCTTCTTGTGGGTGTAGTCGATCTCGGCCTTCTTCGTGACCGTTTCGCGATAGGCAACCTGCGGAGCACCGATATTCGCATCGACCTTGTAGGTACGACGGAGAATGTCGACCTTGATGTCGAGGTGAAGCTCGCCCATGCCCTTCAGGATCGTCTGGCCCGACTCCTGGTCGGTGGAGACGCGGAAGGACGGGTCCTCGGCGGCCAGCTTCGACAGGGCGAGGCCCAGCTTCTCCTGGTCGGCCTTCGACTTCGGCTCGATGGCGATTTCGATCACCGGCTCCGGGAACTCCATGCGCTCCAGGATCACAGGCTTAGCCGGATCGCACAGCGTGTCACCGGTGCGGACTTCCTTGAGGCCCGCGAGAGCGACGATGTCGCCCGCATAGGCTTCCTTGATGTCCTCGCGGTTGTTCGCATGCATTAGCAGCATGCGGCCGACGCGCTCTTTCTTGTCGCGAGACGAGTTGAGCAGAGTCTCACCGGCGTTTACCTTGCCCGAGTAGACGCGGCAGAAGGTGATGGTGCCCACGAAGGGGTCGTCCATGATCTTGAAGGCGAGCATGGAGAAGCCTTCGTCGTCCTTCGGCAGACGAGTTGTCGGCTCTTCGGTCTTGAAGTCGATACCCTGGATAGCCTCACGGTCTGCCGGGGACGGCAGGAAGTCCACAACGGCGTCGAGCAGGGGCTGAACGCCTTTGTTCTTGAAAGCGGAGCCGCAGAGCACCGGGTGGAAGGCGCGACGCTGCACGGCCGTACGGATCAGGCGGCGCAGGGTCGCCTCGTCCGGCTCCTGGCCGTCCAGATAGGCCATCATGGCCTCGTCGTCCATCTCGACAGCAGCTTCAACGAGCTTGCCGCGATACTCAAGGGCCTGGTCCTTGAGTTCAGCCGGGATCTCGACTTCGTCGAAATTGGCGCCGAGCGCCTCGCCGGACCAGATCAGGGCCTTCATCTTGATCAGATCGACCATGCCCTTGAAGTCGCTCTCAGCCCCGATCGGGATCTGAAGGCAGACGGGCTTGCCGGCCACGCGCTTGATGATGTCGTCGACGCAGTTGAAGAAATTCGCGCCGGTCTTGTCCATTTTGTTGACGAACACGACACGGGGAACGTCGTACTTGTCGGCCTGGCGCCACACGGTCTCGGTCTGGGGCTCGACGCCCTGGTTTCCGTCGAGAACGCAGACGGCGCCGTCGAGCACACGCAGGGAACGCTCGACTTCGATGGTGAAGTCGACGTGGCCGGGGGTGTCGATGATGTTCAGGCGCTTGTCGCGCCAGAAGCAGGTGGTCGCAGCGGACGTGATCGTGATGCCACGCTCCTGCTCCTGCTCCATCCAGTCCATGGTGGCGGCACCCTCGTGCACTTCACCGATTTTGTGGGACTTACCGGTGTAGTAAAGGATGCGCTCGGTCGTGGTGGTCTTGCCGGCATCGATGTGGGCCATGATGCCGAAGTTGCGGTAGTCCTCAATCGCGTGCGTGCGGGGCATCGCTCAGCTCCTCAGACCTTTACCAGCGGTAATGCGAGAACGCACGGTTGGCTTCCGCCATACGGTGGGTGTCTTCGCGCTTCTTCACGGCATTGCCGCGGTTGTTCGAGGCATCGAGCAGCTCTGCGGAGAGACGCTCGATCATGGTCTTGTCGTTGCGGCCGCGAGCGGCCTGGATGATCCAGCGGATCGCGAGAGCCTGACGGCGCTCGGTACGAACCTCGACTGGGACCTGGTAGGTCGCGCCGCCGACGCGGCGGGAGCGGACCTCGATCGCCGGAGCGACGTTGTCGAGGGCCTGTTTGAAGACCTCGAGCGGGTTCGCCTTGGCGCGGCTTTCGATGCTGTCGAACGCACCGTAGACGATGCTCTCGGCAGCGGACTTCTTGCCGTCGTACATGATGGAATTCATGAACTTCGTGACGACGATATCGCCGAACTTGGCGTCCGGGATGATCTCACGCTTCTCGGCACTATGGCGGCGGGACATGAGCTGGCTCCGACCTCAAATACAGTTGACGGCTTACTTCGGCCGCTTCGCGCCGTACTTCGAACGACGCTGCTTACGATTCTTCACGCCCTGGGTGTCGAGGACACCGCGGAGGATGTGATAACGGACACCCGGAAGGTCCTTCACGCGGCCGCCGCGGATCATGACCACGGAGTGCTCCTGAAGGTTGTGACCCTCACCCGGGATGTACCCGATGACTTCGAAACCGTTCGTCAGACGAACCTTGGCGACCTTACGCAGAGCCGAGTTCGGCTTCTTCGGGGTCGTCGTATAAACGCGCGTGCACACGCCACGCTTCTGCGGGCAGGCCTCAAGCGCGGGAACCTTATTCCGGCTCTTTTGCGCAGTCCGCGGCTTGCGGATCAGCTGAGAGATCGTTGGCATCCTGTGCCCTCTTTGACCGGCCACCCGGCAGGTGGCCATGAATGTGTCTTCAACGGTTGAACGCCGCCCTTCGCTTCTGCGGACCCTTTTAGGTTGCACAAAACGAAGCCACGCCATTGACTTTGGTAAGCCCCTGGCGCGGTGCGATTGCAGAGGACCACGATGTTAAGACCGCGGTCGTGCCCTAAATCTGACAAGTGTCAGTCAAGGTTGAGTTCGGCAGCGTTTAGGTGGCATCCGTCGAAGCTAGGCGCTTCGACTGGCGAAAACCTACGGCCAGCCGGAAAGTCCGGTCTCTCTAGCGCCCGAGTCGCGCAAAGTCAACACTTTTCGGTAACGTCTCAGAAAGGCTCTCCCAAACGACGGGATTCAGCCGGGCCTGTCGTTTGTATATGTGTTTCTTCCCACCCGGCACAAGGTTATGGAGTAGCAGCGAGGAAGAGGAGCGAGCGGTGACGGCGGCGATTCACTTTGAGGCAGAGGCCTATGATGTGACCCATGGTAAAGCGATGGGCCGCCACTTCGCCCGTCATGGCTTCCTCTCGGCCTTCGCCCGCCATTCCTCCCATGATGCTCCTGTCGGATATGTCGGCAATGCTAAGGCCGGCGGCGAATTCTGCGACTTCATCAAGAACTTCCGCCCGGAGAGCTCGCCGCGCTTCATCGTACCTGCAAAGGCCGGCGCTCTCAGGCAGGTTGGCTGCCTCTTCACGCCCAGCCCGATCAACGCAGCGCAAACGTGGCAGCGGGAGCTTCACGGACCGAGGTCCTGGAGCCTGTGCGGGGTGAATCACACCCTCTCCTCGGCGCGCGCCATGGATGGGCTCACCTCGCTTCTTGCGGCCGCGGTACAGCCCTGGGATGCGATCATCTGCACGTCGACCGCTTCACGGGCGGTGATCGAGACCCTGTTCGCCGGCCAGGAAGATCACCTGTCGCGGCGCCTGGGCGCAACCCGCTTCATCAGGCCGCAACTTCCGGTGATTCCTCTCGGCGTGGACTGCGAGGCTCAAGCGCGGCGGCTGGAGCGCAGGGACGAAGCGCGTTCATCCCTCGGCGTCGAGCCGGGTGATTTCGTGGTGCTGTTCCTCGGGCGCCTGTCCTTTCATGCCAAGGCCAATCCGACCCCCATGTACCTGGCTCTGGAGCGGCTGGCCCGCCGCCATCGCGTCGTGCTGATCGAGTGCGGTTGGACGGCCAACGATCAGATTGCGCAGGCCTTCTCGGAGGCGCGAGCCAAGCTCTGCCCGTCCGTACGGTCCATCGTCCTCGACGGCCGCATCAATGACGTCCGGGATACGGCCTGGGCGGCCGCAGACGTGTTCTGCTCCCTGTCCGACAACATTCAGGAGACCTTCGGCCTCACGCCCATCGAGGCCATGGCGGCCGGGCTGCCCGTGGTGGTGACCGATTGGGACGGGTATAAGGACACCGTCAGGAACGGCATCGACGGATTTGCCGTTCCGACCATGGCTGCGCCCCCCGGCTCGGGCCAGCGTCTTGCCACGCGCCATGCGCTAGAGGTCGACACTTACGATTCCTACATCGGCCAGGCCTCGACTGCTGTCGCGGTAGACATCGATGCCACAGCGGCAGCCTTCGAGCGGCTCGCCGCCGATCCAGACCTGCGGCGCCGCATGGGCGCGAACGGAGCAGCCCGTGCCAGAGAGCGCTTCGACTGGAAGGTCATCGTCAGGGCTTATGAGGAGTTGTGGCGCGAATTGTCTGCGCTGAGAAACGCCAGGCAGGAAGCGCCCTCCCCTGAAACCATGCGCGGGTTTTGGTCGGCCCGTCCGGACCCGTTCGAACTCTTCGCCAGCTTTCCATCGCTCCCCTTCTCCAGCCAATATGTCGTTTCACAGGTCCCCGGCATAGATGAAACCGAGGTGCTGGAGCGGCTGAGCCTGAAGGCCTCTCTGGTAAGTGCGTCGCCGGACATCTCGTCCGACTTCCTTCGTGCAGTGTGGAAGCTGGCTGCTGGCCAGGGCGCGACAGTCCAGGACGTCCTTGCCGCGCACCGGGACTCCTCGCCTGCCCTGACTGTTAGAGCCCTCCTGTGGCTGGCGAAGCTCGGCCTGCTCACGATTATCTCGAGAGACGAGCGTTCCTAAGCACCCGCCCACGAAAAAGGCCGCCCGGAGGCGGCCTTTCCATTGTTGCGATGTCTTCGCCGGTTACTCGGCTGCCGGGGGCAGCTCGCTGACCTGAGCCTGGGACTCGGAGCGCTTCTGCTGCAGGATCAGTTCGTCGCGATGGGTCGCAACAGCCTTGATCTGAGCGGTGAGCGCGCCCGTGCCGGCTGGGATCAGGCTGCCGACGATGACGTTCTCCTTGAGGCCCTCGAGGGTGTCGACCTTGCCGTTGACCGCCGCCTCGGTGAGGACGCGGGTGGTCTCCTGGAAGGACGCCGCCGAGATGAAGGAGCGGGTCTGCAGCGAGGCCTTGGTGATGCCGAGCAGAACCGGCACGCCGACGGCGGGCTTCTTCTTCTCGGACACGAGACGCTCGTTGATCTCCTCGTACTCGAGACGATCGACCTGCTCGCCGGTGAGCAGCTCGGAGTCGCCGCCCTCGGTGATCTCAACCTTCTGCAGCATCTGGCGAACGATCACCTCGATGTGCTTGTCGTTGATGAGCACGCCCTGGAGGCGGTAGACCTCCTGGATCTCGTTCACGAGGTAGGCCGCGAGTTCCTCGACGCCCTTGATCGCCAGGATGTCGTGAGGAGCCGGGTTGCCGTCGACGATGAAATCGCCGGTCTCGACCACGTCGCCGTCCTGCAGGTGGATGTGCTTGCCCTTCGGGATCAGGTACTCCACCGGCTCGGAACCATCGTGCGGGTTCAGCGTCAAGCGACGCTTGCTCTTGTAGTCGCGGCCGAACTGGATCGTGCCGGACTTCTCCGCAATGATGGCTGCATCCTTCGGACGCCGGGCCTCGAACAGCTCCGCCACACGCGGCAGACCGCCCGTGATGTCGCGGGTCTTGGCGCTCTCGGTCGAGACACGGGCGAGGATGTCGCCGGCCTTGACCTTCGAGCCCGGATCGGCCGCGAGGATCGCGTCCACGGGCAACAGGTACCGGGCGTCGCCGCCGCGGGCGACCTTGGCCACCTTGCCGCCGGCACCCTGGATGACCACTGCTGGACGCAGATCGGCCGTACGCGGAGAACCGCGCCAGTCGATGACCACGCGCTTGGCGATGCCGGTGGACTCGTCCATCGACTCGATCATCGATGCGCCGTCCACGAGGTCCTCGTAGCCCACCGTACCATCGATCTCCGTGAGGATCGGACGGGAGTAGGGATCCCACTCGGCGATACGCTGGCCGCGCTTGATCGTGTCGCCCTCGTCCACCTTCAGGCGGGAGCCGTATTGCAGACGGTGAACCGCCCGCTCGGTGCCATCCTGGCCGATGATCACAACAGCCACGTTGCGGCCCATGACGACGAGATCGCCGTCGGAGTTGCGCGCAATGTTCTTGTTGCGGAAGCCGATCGTGCCTTCGAAGCTCGACTCGATGAAGGACGAATCCGCGATCTGGGCCGCACCACCGATGTGGAAGGTACGCATGGTGAGCTGGGTGCCCGGCTCGCCGATGGACTGCGCCGCGATGACGCCAACAGCCTCGCCGTGGTTGACCGGGGTACCCCGGGCCAGGTCACGGCCGTAGCAGGTGGCGCAGACGCCGTTCTTCGACTCGCAGACGAGCACGGAGCGGATCTTCACCTCCTGGATACCGGCAGCGCCGATCGCCTCAAGGTGATGCTCCTCGATCATCGTTCCCTTGGGCACGATGACGGCGCCGTCCTGGGCCACCAGATCCTCTGCCGTCGAACGGCCGAGGATGCGGGACGCCAGCGACGCGACCACCTGGCCGGCATCGATGATGGCGCGCATCTTGATGCCACGCTCGGTGCCGCAATCCGGCTCACGGATGACCGCATCCTGCGCCACGTCGACGAGGCGGCGGGTCAGGTAGCCTGAGTTCGCCGTCTTGAGCGCGGTGTCGGCCAGACCCTTACGGGCGCCGTGGGTCGAGTTGAAGTACTCGAGAACGTCGAGACCTTCCTTGAAGTTCGAGATGATCGGCGTCTCGATGATCTCGCCCGACGGCTTGGCCATGAGGCCACGCATGGCGGCGAGCTGCTTCATCTGGGCCGGCGAACCACGAGCGCCCGAGTGGGACATCATGTAGATCGAGTTGACCGGCTTATCGCGGCCGTTCTCGTCCTTCTGCACCGTGGAGATGCGGTTCATCATCTCGCCGGCGAGGCGGTCCGAGCACTTCGCCCAGGCGTCAACAACCTTGTTGTACTTCTCGCCCTGGGTGATGAGGCCGTCCTGGTACTGCTGCTCGTAGTCCTTCGCGAGGGCACGGGTCTCCTCGACTATGGCCCACTTGTTCTCCGGGATCACCATGTCGTCCTTGCCGAACGAGATGCCGGCCTTGAACGCATTGTAGAAGCCGAGGCCCATGATGCGGTCGCAGAAGATCACCGACTCCTTCTGACCGCAATGCCGGTACACGGCATCGATCATGTTGGAGATCTCCTTCTTGGTCATGAGCTTGTTCACGACGTCGAAGGGAAGCATCGGGTGCTTCGGCAGGAGGCGCGAGAGCATGACGCGGCCGGCCGTGGTGTCGACGATCTTCGACATCGGCTTGCCGTCCTCGTCGAGGCCCTCCCAACGATAGCGGATCTTCGTGTGGAGCGTGATGACCTTCTCGTTCAGGGCATGCTCGATCTCGCCCATGTCGGCGAAGGCCTTGCCCTGGCCGGGCTGACCGTCGGAAACGATGGAGAGATAGTAGAGGCCGAGAACGATGTCCTGCGACGGCACGATGATCGGCTGACCATTGGCCGGGTGCAGGATGTTGTTGGTCGACATCATCAGCACGCGGGCTTCAAGCTGAGCCTCGAGCGAGAGCGGCACGTGGACGGCCATCTGGTCGCCGTCGAAGTCCGCGTTGAACGCGGCGCAGACGAGCGGGTGCAGCTGAATCGCCTTGCCCTCGATCAGGGTGGGCTCGAAGGCCTGGATGCCCAGACGGTGCAGCGTGGGCGCGCGGTTCAGGAGAACCGGATGCTCGCGGATGACCTCGTCCAGGATGTCCCAAACCTCGGGCTTTTCCTTCTCGACGAGCTTCTTCGCCTGCTTGACGGTGGCGGAGAGGCCGCGCGCGTCGAGCTTGGCGTAGATGAACGGCTTGAAGAGCTCGAGCGCCATCTTCTTCGGCAGGCCGCACTGGTGCAGCTTGAGCTCGGGACCCACCACGATGACCGAACGGCCCGAGTAGTCCACGCGCTTGCCGAGCAGGTTCTGGCGGAACCGGCCCTGCTTGCCCTTCAGCATGTCGGCGAGCGACTTCAGCGGGCGCTTGTTGGCACCTGTGATGACGCGGCCGCGGCGGCCGTTGTCGAACAGCGCGTCGACCGCCTCCTGGAGCATGCGCTTCTCGTTGCGGACGATGATGTCCGGCGCACGCAGCTCCATGAGCCGCTTCAGGCGGTTGTTGCGGTTGATGACGCGGCGGTAGAGATCGTTCAGGTCCGAGGTCGCGAAGCGGCCGCCGTCCAGCGGCACGAGCGGACGCAGATCCGGCGGGATCACCGGAACGACCGTCATGATCATCCACTCGGGCTTGTTGCCCGACTGGACGAAGGCCTCGATGATCTTGAGGCGCTTCATGAGCTTCTTGGGCTTCAGCTCGGACGTGGTGACCGCGATCTCCTCGCGGATCTCCTGAGCGGTCTTCTCGAGGTCGAGCTCCTGCAGGATCCGGCGGATGGCCTCCGCGCCGATCATGGCCGTGAAGCTGTCCTCACCGAACTCGTCCTGGGCACGGATGTACTCTTCCTCGGAGAGGAGCTGACGGTCCTTGAGCGGCGACAGGCCCGCATCGACGACGATGTAGGACTCGAAATAGAGGATGCGCTCCAGATCCTTCAAGGTCATGTCGAGCAGCAGACCGATGCGGCTCGGCAGGGACTTGAGGAACCAGATGTGAGCGACGGGCGCGGCGAGCTCGATATGGCCCATGCGGTCGCGACGGACGCGGGCCAGCGTCACCTCGACGCCGCACTTCTCGCAGATCACGCCCTTGTACTTCATGCGCTTGTACTTGCCGCACAGGCACTCGTAGTCCTTGATCGGGCCAAAGATGCGCGCGCAGAACAAGCCGTCGCGCTCGGGCTTGAACGTACGGTAGTTGATGGTCTCCGGCTTCTTGATCTCGCCGTAGGACCAGGACAGAATCTTCTCAGGGCTCGCGATCGAGATCTTGATCTGATCGAAGCTCTGCGGCTGGGCCGTCTGGTTGAAGAGATTCATGACCTCTTGATTCATCGCCGTCTCCTGAGCTGGAGGGCGCTAGATAAGCACCCTCACCGGCAATTGCATGGGGCCGCGGCATCATCGCCGCGGCCAAACGTCAAACTTCAAGCGTAGCGCTTATTCGGCAGCCTCGGACGGGGGCAGCTGACCCGCCTCGTTGGCGGCCTTCTTGGAATTGGTCAGCTCCACGTTGAGGCCGAGCGAACGCATTTCCTTCACGAGAACGTTGAAGCTCTCCGGAATGCCCGACTCGAAGGTGTCGTCGCCACGAACGATGGCTTCGTAGACCTTGGTACGGCCGGCCACGTCGTCCGACTTGACCGTGAGCATTTCCTGCAGGGTGTAGGCTGCGCCGTAAGCCTCCAGTGCCCACACCTCCATTTCGCCGAAGCGCTGGCCGCCGAACTGGGCCTTGCCGCCCAGCGGCTGCTGGGTGACGAGGCTGTAGGGGCCAATGGAGCGAGCGTGGATCTTGTCGTCCACGAGGTGGTGGAGCTTCAGCATATAGATGTAGCCCACGGTCACCTTGCGGTCGAACGCCTCGCCGGTCTTACCGTCATAGAGCGTGACCTGACCTGACGGGTCGAGGCCGGCCTTCTGCAGCATGGTCTCGATGTCCGACTCCTTCGCGCCGTCGAAGACCGGCGTGGCGAACGGAACACCGCGGCGCAGCTTGTTGCCGAGCTCGGCCAGCTCATCGTCGGAAGCCTGCTCGATTTCCGGCAGGTTGCCGTAGATCGACACGAGCTGCTCGCGCAGAGCCTGCGACTTGCCCGACCGCATATAGGCGTCGACCGCCTGGGCGACCTGCTTGCCGAGACCGGCAGCAGCCCAGCCAAGGTGCGTCTCGAGGATCTGACCAACGTTCATGCGGCTCGGCACACCCAGCGGGTTGAGCACGATGTCCGCATGAGTGCCGTCCTCGAGGAACGGCATGTCCTCGATGGGAACGATGCGCGACACGACGCCCTTGTTGCCGTGACGGCCGGCCATCTTGTCGCCCGGCTGGATCTTGCGCTTCACGGCGACGAAGACCTTGACCATCTTCATGACGCCCGGAGGAAGCTCGTCGCCACGCTGCAGCTTCTCGACCTTGTCGAGGAAGCGCTGCTCGAGGCGCTTCTTCGACTCGTCGTACTGCTTCTGCATGGCCTCGATCTCGGTCATCAGAGCATCGTCTTCGACCGCGAACTGCCACCACTGCGACCGCGGGTGCTCGTTGAGGAGCTCGCGGGTGATCTTCGTGTCCTTCTTGAAGCCCTTCGGGCCCGCAACCGCGCTCTTGCCCGAGAGGATCTCGGCCAGACGCGCATAGGTGTTGCGGTCGAGGATCGCCTGCTCGTCGTCGCGGTCCTTCGCGAGGCGCTCGATTTCCTCGCGCTCGATGGCCTGGGCGCGCTCATCCTTGTCGACGCCGTGACGGTTGAAGACACGGACTTCCACGATGGTGCCGGTCACGCCCGGGGGCACGCGCAGCGAGGTGTCGCGAACGTCGGAGGCCTTCTCGCCGAAGATGGCGCGCAGAAGCTTCTCTTCCGGCGTCATCGGGCTCTCGCCCTTCGGCGTGATCTTGCCGACGAGGATGTCGCCCGCATGGACCTCGGCGCCGATATACACGATGCCGGCTTCGTCCAGGTTCTTCAGCGCCTCTTCCGACACGTTCGGAATGTCGCGCGTGATTTCCTCGGGACCCAGCTTCGTGTCGCGGGCCATCACCTCGAACTCCTCGATATGGATCGAGGTGAAGACGTCTTCCTTCACGATCCGCTCGGAGAGCAGGATCGAGTCTTCGAAGTTGTAGCCGTTCCAGGGCATGAACGCGACGAGCACGTTCCGGCCGAGCGCCAGCTCGCCGTATTCGGTCGAGGGACCGTCGGCGATGATGTCGCCCTTGCGCACGAGGTCGCCGGCGCGGACCAGCGGCTTCTGCGTGATGCAGGTCGACTGGTTGGAGCGCTGGAACTTCTGCAAGCGGTAGATGTCGACGCCAGGACGGGTCGGATCCGTGTTCTCCGTCGCGCGGATAACGATACGGGTTGCGTCCACCTGGTCGACCACGCCGGTGCGGCGGGCCGCAATGGCGGCGCCCGAGTCACGGGCGACGACCGCTTCCATGCCGGTGCCGACGAACGGAGCGTCCGCCTGCACCAGAGGCACGGCCTGACGCTGCATGTTCGAGCCCATGAGGGCGCGGTTTGCGTCGTCGTTCTCGAGGAACGGGATGAGCGCGGCCGCAACCGACACGAGCTGCTTCGGCGACACCTCCATGAGGTCCACGCGGTCCGGAGCCACGACGATGTTGTCACCGGCGCGGCGGCAGATCACGAGCTCTTCCGTCAGCGTGCCGTTGCCGTCGAGCAGCGAGTTGGCCTGGGCGATGTTGTACTTCGCCTCTTCCATGGCCGAGAGGTAGATCACCTCGTCGGTCACGCGGCTGTCGCGCACGCGGCGGAACGGCGTCTCGATGAAGCCGTACTTGTTCACGCGGGCGAAGGTGGCCAGCGAGTTGATCAGACCGATGTTTGGGCCTTCCGGCGTCTCGATCGGGCAGATGCGGCCGTAGTGCGTCGGGTGCACGTCGCGCACCTCGAAGCCGGCGCGCTCGCGGGTCAGACCGCCCGGGCCAAGCGCCGAGAGACGACGCTTGTGCGTGACCTCGGAGAGCGGGTTGGTCTGGTCCATGAACTGCGAGAGCTGCGAGGAGCCGAAGAACTCGCGCACGGCGGCAGCCGCGGGCTTCGCGTTGATCAGGTCCTGCGGCATGACGGTGTCGATATCCACCGACGACATGCGCTCCTTGATCGCGCGCTCCATGCGGAGCAGGCCGAGGCGGTATTGGTTCTCCATGAGCTCGCCGACCGAGCGCACCCGGCGGTTGCCGAGGTGGTCGATGTCGTCGATCTCGCCCTTGCCGTCGCGCAGGTCCACGAGCGCCTTTGTGACCGCGAGGATGTCCTCGCGGCGAAGGGTGCGCACGGTGTCCTCGGCGTCGAGGTCGAGGCGCATGTTCATCTTCACGCGGCCCACGGCCGAGAGGTCGTAGCGCTCGGCATCGAAGAACAGTGAGTTGAACATCGCTTCCGCCGTCTCGAGGATCGGCGGCTCGCCCGGACGCATGACGCGGTAGATGTCGAACAGGGCGTCCTCACGGGAGGAAGCCTTGTCGACAGCCAGGGTATTGCGGATGTAGGGGCCGATCGTGACGTGGTCGATGTCGAGCACCGGGATCTCGGTGAAGCCGGCCTCGTCCAAACCCTTCAGCAGCTTCTCGGTGATCTCGTCGCCGGCCTCGGCGTAGATCTCGCCGGTGGACGGGTTGACGAGGTCCTCGCCGATGTACTGGCCGTAGAGGTCCTCATCCGTCGCGCGCAGGTTCTTGAGGCCCTTCTCGGCGAGCTGGCGGGCGGCACGCGCCGTCAGCTTCTTGCCAGCCTCGAGCACGACCTCGCCCGACTTGGCGTCGACTAGGTCCACGGAGGCCTTGAAGCCCTTCATGCGCTCCGCATCGAACGGCACCGACCAGGCGTCGCCGTCACGGGTATAGGTGATGCGGTTGTAGAAGGTGTTGAGAATCTCCTCGCCGTCGAGACCGAGGGCGTAGAGCAGCGACGTCACCGGGAGCTTACGCTTGCGGTCAATACGAGCGTACACGATGTCCTTGGCGTCGAACTCGATGTCGAGCCAGGAACCGCGATACGGGATGATGCGGGCAGCAAACAGCAGCTTGCCGGAGGAGTGCGTCTTGCCCTTGTCGTGGTCGAAGAACACGCCCGGCGAACGGTGCATCTGCGAGACGATCACGCGCTCGGTGCCGTTCACGATGAAGGTGCCGTTGTCGGTCATGAGCGGCATGTCGCCCATGTAGACGTCCTGCTCCTTGATGTCCTTCACGGAGCGGGCGCCGGTATCCGGGTCCACATCGAACACGATGAGGCGCAGCGTGACCTTGAGCGGCGCAGCGAAGGTCATGCCCCGCTGGCGGCACTCGTCCACGTCGTATTTCGGCGGCTCGAACGTGTATTTCACGAACTCGAGCAGGGCAGTATTCGAAAAGTCCGAAATCGGGAAAACCGATTTGAAGACGGCTTGCAAGCCCTCTTCCGGCCGGCCACCCTTTGGTTCTTCGACCATCAGGAACTGGTCGTAGGATGCCTTCTGAACCTCGATGAGGTTCGGCATCTCCGCCACTTCCTTGATTTTTCCGAAGAACTTGCGAATGCGCTTCCGGCCGATCAGTGTATTGGCCATCTGGACCTCGTTCCTCATACACGGCTAATCGAGAATCCCGGGATCGGGACCCTGGATGAGCCGCCCGGCGGAAAGCGCCGGTTTTCGAATCAAGCAGGGCCCTCTGGGAGCCCGTCTAAACGCCGTCAAAGAAGCCCGGCCTCTTTGACGACACAACGGCCCCAAGCGAAAATGCCTGGGACCGTGTGTTTTGAGCCCCGATTTCTCGGGGGTAACCCTGCGGCCGTGACGGCCGCAGAATTACTTGAGCTCGACCTTGGCGCCGACCTTCTCGAGGGTCGCCTTGATCTTCTCGGCTTCGTCCTTGGCAACGCCTTCCTTGACAGGCTTCGGCGCACCTTCGACGAGGTCCTTAGCTTCCTTCAGGCCCAGGCCCGTGATGCCACGGACTTCCTTGATGACCTCGATCTTCTTGTCGCCGGCGGCGGCAAGAACGACCGTGAACTCGGTCTGCTCTTCAGCAGCCGGAGCACCGGCGCCAGCGCCAGGAGCAGCGGCAACGGCAACAGCAGCGGCGGCGGAAACGCCCCACTTCTCTTCGAGCATCTTCGAGAGCTCAGCGGCCTCGAGAACGGTCAGCGACGAAAGATCGTCAACGAGCTTGGCAAGATCAGCCATTTCTTAGTTCCTTAGGTTCAGTTCGAACGATTGATGGTTTTGAGGTACGGCCTCACGCCGCTTCGCCTGTCTTGGCATAGGCCCCGAATACGCGGGCGAGCTTCGCCGCCGGCGCAGTGCTGAGCTGAGCGATCTTGGTAGCCGGAGCCTGGATAAGGCCGACCAGCTTGCCGCGCAGTTCATCAAGGGACGGCAGAGTGGCAAGTGCCTTCACTCCGTCCACGTTCAGGGCGGTCGCGCCCATTGCGCCGCCGAGGATCACGAGCTTGTCGTTCCCCTTGGCGAAATCAACAGCGACCTTGGGCGCCGCGACCGGATCGCTCGAATAAGCGATCAGGGTCGGACCTTTCATGAGGCCCGAGATGGACGCGACGTCCTTGCCTTCGAGAGCGATTTTGGCGAGGCTGTTTTTGGCGACCTTCACGGTGGCGCCGGCCTGCTTCATCTGCGCGCGCAGCTTCTGCATGTCGGCGACCGTGAGGCCGGCATAGTGGGCGACGACGACAACGCTCGTGGTGTTAAACACGTCGTTGAGAGTCGAGACGAGCTCGCGCTTTGCTGCTCTTTCCACTGGGCTCTCTCCGGTTGGCGGAAGATTTCCGCCGGTTGCATTTGCCGCTCAAGGCCCGGACTTGCATCCGAGGCATCCTGAACGACGCTCTCGCAAGCCCTGTCCCCCAAATGACGCCTGGCGGCGCACCGGGTGAGATGGTTCGAACCGACTCCCTTCATCTGCGTTAGCAGATGGAAAACTCGGCTTCCCCGTCTATGCAGGCCCTTTCGAATTAAACCGGCTAAGCCGGCACCTGCAGTCTTGGACAGGACATAGCCGGAACGCGCCAAAAGTTGCCTCTTGGCTCGCCGGCCTGTCACCGCCCCGTCTCCGGGACGGATTCACAGCCAGAAGCTCACGCAAATGCGGAGCCTCGGCCTATGTTTGAAACTCAACGCGTTCTATTAAGCCTTTCTGAAGCATTTGCCAAGGGGGTTTTTGGCGGGCAGTCCATAATGTTTGACGTTACCGAGTTTCATCCGGCCGCCGGACCCTTCGTGCGCCTGACGTCCCGCAGCGGAGCTAAAGGCCCCCCACCCTCTTCCTGATGCGCCGGATCGTCAGACGGCCGGTGAGAATCAACCCGACAGCGATCAGGGGCAGGAGGAGCTTGCCCCACGCGGCAAGCTGCACCATCGCGTCGATCATTCCTGACATGCTTCAGAATCCCTGCCTCGCAAGGATGTCATGGCCCGCGCCACCCGATTCAATGGCCCTTAACGAAAAAGCCCGGCAACAGGTGCCGGGCCCTCTCAAGTCTTGGCAACAGCCGATCAGCCGTTGAGCACCGAAGAAGGATCGACTTTCACGCCTGGGCCCATCGTCGAGGAGACGGCGACGCGCTGGATGTAGGTGCCCTTGGCGCCGGTGGGCTTCGCCTTGGAGACGGCATCGGCAAAAGCCTTGATGTTCTCCACGAGCTTGGCCTCATCGAATGAGGCCTTGCCGATGCCGGCATGGACGATGCCGGCCTTCTCGACGCGGAACTCGACGGCGCCGCCCTTGGCGGCCTCGACGGCGCCCTTCACGTCCATGGTGACCGTTCCGACCTTCGGGTTCGGCATCAGGCCGCGCGGGCCGAGAACCTTGCCGAGACGGCCGACGAGCGGCATCATGTCCGGGGTGGCGATGCAGCGATCGAAGTCGATCGTGCCGCCGTTGACGACCTCGAACAGCTCCTCGGCGCCCACTACGTCGGCACCGGCCGCCTTGGCCTCGTCGGCCTTGGCGCCGCGGGCGAACACGGCCACGCGAACCGTCCGGCCCGAGCCGTTCGGCAGGTTGCAGACGCCGCGAACCATCTGGTCGGCGTGGCGGGGATCGACGCCGAGGTTCATCGAGATCTCGATGGTCTCGTCGAACTTCGCCTTGGCGCGTTCCTTGATCAGCTTCACCGCGTCCTGGATCGGGTAGAGCTTGGTGGCATCGACGCCCTCGCGGGCTGCGCGGATGCGCTTACCTTCTTTAGCAGCCATCATGCCCTCCTTATGCCACTTCCATGCCCATCGAGCGCGCGGAGCCCTCGATCATGGCCATGGCGGATTCAACGGTGTCGCAGTTGAGATCGACCATCTTCTTCTCGGCGATCTCGCGGATCTGGTCGCGGGTCACGCGGCCGACATTGCTGCCCTTGCCCGGAGTCTGCGAACCCTTGTCGATCTTCGCGGCTTTCTTGAGGAAATACGAGACCGGCGGCTGCTTCATCTCGAAGGTGAAGGAACGATCCTGATACGCGGTGATGATCACCGGGATCGGGGTGCCCTTCTCCATCTGCGCGGTCTTCGCGTTGAAGGCCTTGCAGAATTCCATGATGTTCAGGCCGCGCTGACCGAGCGCCGGACCGATCGGCGGCGACGGATTGGCTGCGCCTGCGGGCACTTGAAGCTTAACGTAGCCCGAGATTTTCTTTGCCATAGGACTGCTCCTAATGGACCACCCGCCCGGAGCCAACCGAGCGGCATGGCAGTTGCAGATCGCGGTGCGGCCTTATGAAGGCCCGGCTGGCGACCGGGCAGACCTCCCGCGGATGAAAGGCCCTGTCAAAGGGCCTGGCAAGTGCCACCAGTGAGGTGCCACTTCCCTTCCGGTCAAACCTTTTCGACCTGACCGTATTCGAGTTCGACCGGCGTCGCGCGGCCGAAGATGGACACCGCCACCTTGAGGCGGGCCCGGGTGTGGTCGACTTCCTCGACGACGCCGTTGAACGAGGCGAACGGCCCGTCGGAGACGCGGACCTGCTCGCCGATCTCGAAGCTCACGGAGGGCTTGGGGTGATCGACGCCCTCGGCCACCTGGCCCTTGATCCGCTCGGCCTCACGATCCGGGATCGGAACCGGCTTGGACTTGTCGGCACCCAGGAAGCCCGTCACCTTCGGGGTATTCTTGATGAGGTGGTAGACCTCGTCGGTGAGGTCGCACTTCACCAGAACATAGCCTGGGAAGAACTTGCGCTCGGTATCGACCTTGCGGCCGCGGCGTACCTCGACGACTTTCTCGGTCGGGACCATGACCTCGTCGAACTTGTCCTCAAGGCCACGCTGGGCAGCCTGATCCTTGATCGACTGGGCGACCTTGTTCTCGAAATTCGAATAGGCGTGGACGATATACCAACGCTTCGTCATTGCATCCACCCCTTTAACCGCCGAGTCCGAGGATCACCGAGCGAACGCCCCAGCCGATCGCCTGATCGACGACCAGAAAGAAGATGCTGGCCAGCACAACCATCACGAACACCATGGCGGTCGTGATCATGGTCTCCTTGCGCGTCGGCCAGGTCACCTTCGCGGCTTCCGAGCGGACCTGCTGTATGAAATCGAACGGGTTCGTCTTCGCCATTTCACTGCGTCCGTACCGCCTTGAGGGCGGCAGCGAACGTCCTCTGAGGGCATGCTCATGCCCAAATTGAAGGGGCGCGAAGCTGCTTTTTCAAGCCTCGCGCCACCTGTTCAAACCATCTGCGGGGCGCTCTTTAGAGCAAAACACCCGCTTTGTCGACCGCTGGCAGGAGTGGAGGGACTCGAACCCCCAACCCCCGGTTTTGGAGACCGGTGCTCTAGCCGATTGAGCTACACTCCTCCGGCGGTCAACAGGTGGCGGAAAACCGCCACCTGGATCTCGTTAATCCATCACGGCGGCGACGACGCCGGCGCCGACGGTCCTGCCGCCCTCACGGATGGCGAAGCGCAGCTTCTCCTCCATGGCGATCGGCGCAATCAGCGTCACCTCCATGGTGATGTTGTCGCCCGGCATCACCATCTCGGTGCCCTCCGGCAGCGTCACCACGCCCGTCACGTCCGTCGTGCGGAAGTAGAACTGCGGACGGTAGTTGCCGAAGAACGGCGTATGACGACCGCCCTCTTCCTTCGTCAGGATGTAGGCCTCGGCCTTGAACTTCGTGTGCGGCTTGATCGAGCCCGGCTTGCACAGCACCTGGCCGCGCTCCACGTCCTCGCGCTTCGTGCCGCGCAGCAGCACGCCCACGTTGTCGCCCGCCTGGCCCTGGTCGAGCAGCTTGCGGAACATCTCGACGCCCGTCACCGTGGTCTTCACGGTGTCGCGCAGACCCACGATCTCCACTTCCTCGCCGACCTTCACGATGCCGCGCTCCACGCGGCCCGTCACCACCGTGCCGCGACCCGAGATCGAGAACACGTCCTCGATCGGCATCAGGAACGGCTGGTCGATCGGACGCTCCGGCTGCGGGATGTAGGCATCCACCTCGGCCATCAGCTTGAGAACCGCATCGCGGCCGATCTCAGGCTGGCGATCCTCGAGAGCGCAAAGAGCCGAGCCCTTCACGATCGGAATGTCGTCGCCGGGGAAGTCGTACTTCGACAGAAGCTCGCGCACCTCGAGCTCAACCAGGTCGAGCAGTTCGGCGTCGTCGACCATGTCGACCTTGTTCATGAACACCACCAGGGCAGGCATGCCCACCTGGCGGGCCAGCAGGATGTGCTCGCGGCTCTGCGGCATCGGGCCGTCGGCCGAGGACACCACCAGGATCGCGCCGTCCATCTGGGCCGCACCCGTGATCATGTTCTTCACGTAGTCGGCGTGGCCGGGGCAGTCCACGTGGGCATAGTGACGGTTGGCCGTCTCGTACTCCACGTGCGCCGTGGAGATCGTGATGCCGCGCGCCTTCTCTTCCGGCGCCTTGTCGATCTGGTCATACGCCGTAAACTGCGCGCCGCCAGACTCCGCCAGAACCTTCGTGATCGCCGCCGTCAGAGACGTCTTGCCATGGTCCACGTGACCAATCGTCCCAATGTTGCAGTGCGGCTTAGTCCGCTCAAACTTTTCCTTCGCCATTGATCTCTACCTTACAGAGGCCAGGAACAAAAAACCCAGGGGCGTCCGATATTGCGGTTGCGCTCTTTGTGCAAGAGCCAATTTCGATATTGCAGAACCTAATGCCCGACAACCTGGTCAGTGACGCGTCAAGGACGAGGCTTCCGAACACTCCTTAAAAGGCGGCTGCGGGCAGTATAAAGGCATTTGGGGCCAGAATTACAAGCTGGGCAGGATTGTGGAGGAAGGTGGAGCGGGTGAAGGGAATCGAACCCTCGTATTCAGCTTGGAAGGCTGCTGCTCTACCATTGAGCTACACCCGCATGCCCTTCTGATTGGGTGGTGGGGGAAGTAGGACTCGAACCTACGAAGGCATAGCCAGCGGATTTACAGTCCGCCCCCTTTGCCGCTCGGGACATTCCCCCTTAGAACCCAACCCGAACGCACAACGCCGAGGCTGTTCCGCGGACCGCGTCGCCAAGGGCTCGGCGCTCCGTGGCGCTCTTATGGTGAGGTGGATGGCCGGTGTCAACCTCAAAGCGCACCGAAATCGGATGGTCGTGAATGGCCGCTCCCTGTGCTATGGGCTGCGGACAACACGTGAGATCCAAAGAACATGAGCGAGCGCGCCTTCCCCTCCCGCAAGCCCCGATTCCAGCGCCCTCATGGCAAGCCGGGCCGCCGCGACCCCAAGGCCTGGCGGCCGAATTTCGAGATCGACACGACCATTCTCTATGGCTGGCACCCGGTCTTCGAGGCGTTGCGAAACGGCAAGCGCACGATTCGCCGCCTCCTGGCCACCGAGAACTCCGCCCGGCGCCTAAGCGAGGAGCTGGGCATGCCCCTGCCTGTCGAACCCGAGATCGTCCGCCCTGACGAGATCAACCGCCTCCTGGAGCCGGATGCCGTCCACCAGGGCCTCTATGCCGAGGCGGATCCCCTGCCCTCCCCGTCGGTCGATACCTTGAGCGGCAAGCGGGTCGTGCTGGCCCTCGACCAGATCACCGATCCGCATAACGTCGGGGCGATTCTCCGCACGGCTGCAGCCTTCGATGTGGAAGCCATCATCACCACGGCCCGGCACAGCCCAGCGGCGACCGGCGTTCTGGCCAAATCCGCTTCCGGCGGACTCGAGCATGTACCCTTCATGATCGTGCGCAACCTCAGCGACACATTGATAGCCCTTGGTGAACGCGGCTATCAGCGAATCGGGCTCGACTCCTCGGGCGAGGCCAGTCTGGACGAGATCGACATCCGCCTGCCGGTGGTTCTCGTGCTCGGTTCCGAGGGCAAGGGCCTAAGGCAGAGGACGCGGGAATGCTGCGACGTGATCGGGCGCCTCGACATGCCGGGCGCCATCAAAAGCCTCAACGTCTCGAATGCTGCCGCGATTTCCCTTTTTACTGTGGTCAAAGCCGCCTTCCGCAACGTCAAGATCTAGTTCCAACTCGAGGAGTTAAGCGGCTGATTCTTGTAGGCAATCCCGAACCAGCAGCAGCTTCTTAGACGGAAGTCGCAAATACCAATTGGGAATTGTGGAAAGAAAGGCCGGAGTTAGCCTCCCGTTTGATGGATTCTTGGCTGCGCAGAGCAGCCACGATGCCTCGGCTCAAAGCTCGGCTCTCGAGCCTGCGGCCCAGAACCCGGATCGGACCGGGCACATCAATGGAAGGGAACCCTATGGCAACAGCAGCAACCACGCCGCATTCGGCCGCCGCGCCGCGGCCGATGACGAAGGAGGAGAGGAAGGTCATCCTGGCTTCCTCCCTCGGCACCGTCTTCGAATGGTACGATTTCTATCTCTACGGCTCTCTCGCCACGATCATCGGCGCGCAGTTCTTCTCCGCCTTCGACGTGACAACCCGTAACGTCTTCGCGCTTCTCGCCTTTGCGGCCGGCTTCCTGGTCCGCCCGTTCGGCGCCATCTTCTTCGGCCGCATCGGCGATCTCGTCGGCCGCAAGTACACCTTCCTGGTCACGATCCTGATCATGGGCTTCTCGACCTTCCTGGTCGGTCTGCTGCCCAGCTACAATCAGATCGGCTGGATCGCCCCCGTCATCCTGATCGTGCTGCGCATGCTTCAGGGTCTTGCCCTGGGCGGCGAGTACGGCGGCGCTGCGGTTTACGTGGCCGAGCACGCTCCGGTCGGACGTCGCGGCTTCTACACAAGCTTCATCCAGACCACGGCCACCGTCGGCCTGCTGCTGTCGCTGGCCGTCATTCTCGTTCTCCGCACCTGGATGGGTGAGCAGGGCTTCCAGACCGGCGAGGGCTGGCCGATTGCCGGCTGGCGCATTCCGTTCCTGCTTTCCGTGGTGCTGCTCGGTATCTCGGTTTGGATTCGTCTCCAGATGAACGAATCGCCTGCCTTCAAGAAGATGAAGGAAGAAGGCACCCAGTCGAAGGCTCCCCTCAAGGAGGCGTTCGGCCAGTGGGGCAACGCCAAGATGGTGTTGATCGCCCTCATCGGTCTCGCCATCGGCCAAGCCGTGGTGTGGTACACGGGCCAGTTCTACGCCCTGTTCTTCCTCCAGAGCATCCTGAAGGTCGACCTGCTCACCTCGAACGTGCTGATCGCTTGGTCGCTGATTCTCGGCACCGGCGGCTTCATCGTGTTCGGCATCCTGTCCGACAAGATCGGCCGCAAGCCGGTGATTCTCGGGGGCTGCCTGATCGCGGCGATCACCTACTTCCCGCTCTTCGGCGCACTCACGAACATCGCCAGCCCCAACCTGAATCAGGCTCTGGAAACGGCGAAGGTTCAGGTCGTGGCCGATCCGGCGACGTGCGGCTCGGTGTTCGACCCGGTCGGCATCCGCACCTTCACGGCTCCGTGCGATGTAGCCCGCGTGGCCCTGGCCCGCTCGGCGGTCAAGTACGAGCTCGTTGCGGCACCCGCCGGCACCGCTCCGCGGGTGACCTTCAACGGCAAGGATGTCCCGATCGCTCCGGCCATTCCGGCCAACATCACGGCGTTCTCTGCTGCGGCGACCGAAGTGGGCTACCCGAAGGCCGGCGACCCGAGCATCCTGAAGGTGAACGGCTTCTTCGATGCCCTCAGCAACCCTCAGGCCCTGAAGGCCATCGGCATCCTGTGGATCCTGGTGATTTACGTCACGATGGTCTACGGCCCGATCGCGGCGGCACTCGTCGAGTTCTTCCCGACCCGCATCCGCTACACCGCGATGTCCCTGCCCTACCACATCGCCAACGGCTGGTTCGGCGGTCTGCTGCCTCCCACCGCCTTTGCGATGGTGGCGGCCACCGGCGACATCTACTACGGCCTGTGGTACCCGATCGTGATTGCCCTGGTGACCTTCGTGGTCGGCCTCCTCTTCGTGCCGGAGACCAAGGACCGGGATATCATGACCTACGAGGGCGCCAGCGCGAGGCGCTAAGCTTCCCGCGAGCCTGTCGTCAAACAGGAAAGCCCCGCCGAAAGGCGGGGCTTTTCGTTAAGGAGGAACCGCTTGCTAGTAGCAGGTGGTCACACGGCGGACGATCCAGCCCTCGCCCTCGACGAACATACGCTTGCGGGAGATGTCGCAATGCGCATCGCTGCCTGTGGTGGACTGAACCGACGACGTAGTCTCCACGTCCTTGGTGGAAACGGCCGTTACCGTCTCCTTGGCGGGCTTTGCAGCCACACCGTGGCTTGCCGGTGCAGCTTCAGCCGCTCCGACCAGGCCGGCACCGGCAAAGACCGTGAGAACGGCGAGAACTTTGAGGCTGCCTTGCGGCGGGATCCTCGACTGAACTGAAGCCCCTGAGGCCTTCATGGCACCAACTCCGTGATTGCTGTTTGCCTGACAATCCCAGAATCGCAGGTTGGTTTCGGTGTGCTGGAACACTTAATATTTCCATTTTCATGGAACTTGCGTCCCGCCCCGCGTACTGCTACCTCAGCCTCGTGAAATTGGCCGGTGTAGCACAGCGGTAGTGCAGCGGTTTTGTAAACCGAAGGTCGGGAGTTCGATCCTCTCCACCGGCACCACTCCCTTCCTCAAAGGGTGATGCTTCGAAAAAGCCCAGGCAGGGGTGCCGGGGCTTTTCCTTCATCGACACGATCAGAATCTGCTAGCCGCCGCTACCTGACGAGCCGCCGGATCCGCTACCCTGCCCGCCTGAGCCGCCGGTGTTCTGGTTGCCCGTCGAGGGCCCGCCAGGGGAGCCGCCGCCCTGCCCGCCGGAACCGCCCGTGTTCTGGTTACCGGTCGTGGGGCCGCTGGTGCTTCCCGTCGTATTGGGCTGCTGATTAGGCTGCTGAAGGTTCGTGCTCGGTCGATCAGGTGTCCCGGTCAGGGGTCGGCACACCCCGCCAACCAGCTGCTCACCGGGCAGACAGGCTCTGGTTGCAGGAGTCGTTTGAGCTCCTGCCGCTGCGCTCATGCCTGCAAGGAGCAGTCCGGCGAGCATGGGTCTGACGTAGCTGTTCATGATGTTATCCTCTCTCGTTGGGCCTCCCTAACGACGGACGAAGGAGCGTTTTGTTTCCATTCGCCGTCGCGATTTGATGACTTGACCCCGCCAGATCTTGAACTTGTGAACGAACGCCGCTTCCCGACCCTTTCGGGTTTCCCGGCGCCCGCTGGGGTAGCCCGTCTTCTCAGGCGGCGTTTCCGGCAGCCAAACCTAAGTGCCCGTTTGAGAATTGCTACGGGTGAGCGATGCGGCGGAGCATGAGACTGCTCATGGCCACCCCGATCATGGCT
>NZ_JAFBID010000046.1 GCF_016811235.1 Microvirga arabica | reverse complement strand
CACAATTTTCCGGCCGGAGCTCGCATGACACCGCGCGAGCGCGTGATGACTGTGCTTCGCGCGCTGCCGACGCTGTCGATCCCGGTGGTGATTGTTGGCTCCATCCTCACGGGCCTCGCCAATGCCACAGAGGCGGCGGCTGTGGGTGCAATTGCGGCGGCACTGGTTGGCCGCTACTGGACCCGCGAGTTCCGCTTCTCCCAAATCCCGGAAATGCTGCTCCGCTCAGGGATCTACTCGGCGATCGTCCTATTCCTGGTCGCTGCCGCAGCGGTGTTCTCTTGGATTTTGATTTTCGGCAAGGTTCCGCAGGAAGTGGCGGGCTGGATCCAGTCGGTCGCCAAGGATCCGGTCACCTTCATGCTGCTGGTGAACGTGATCCTGATTGTTATTGGCACGGTCATCGATGGAGTGCCCGGCCTGATTATGACAGTACCAATCCTCCTGCCGATCGCGACCGAGGTCTATCATATCGATCCAAGGCACTTCGGGGTCGTCGTTGTGATCAATCTGGTGCTCGGACTTCTCTCACCTCCCGTTGGACTCTGCTTCTTCGTTGCGGCAGCCGTCACGGGCGCCAAGCCCGGCAAGATGTTCATAGTGACACTGCCCTTCTTCATCGTTGCCTGCCTGATGCTGATCATTCTGTCAGTATGGCCTACCCTCTCGCTTGCCCTTGTCGACTAACCTGATGAAAGAACGGAGGACTGATCATGACCATTTCCCGCAGACATCTCTTCGCCTTAGCAGCAGGCGCCGCCCTGCCGCTTGCGGCCCCGACGGTGCTTCGCGCTCAAAGCCGTGAGTTCCGTCTTGGCGTTATTACGCCACCGAACCATCCCTGGAACAACGCTGCCCTGAAAGTCGGCGAGACACTGAAGGCTGAGACCAGCGGCCGCTTGTCACTCACCGTTTTCCATGCCGGCCAGCTCGGCAACGAGGGCGCCATGATGCAGCAGCTCCAGTCCGGAGCCCTCGACATGGCCTTTATCCAGGCAGCCGAGCTTGGCTCCCGTGTCCCAGCGATTGCGGCGATCAATGCCCCCTACGTGGTGCGCTCCACCGAAGCTGTCGCGAAGCTCGTTCGCCACCCGGTTGCACTCAGCCTATTCGATTATCTTCCCAAGGAAACAGGCACGATCGGCCTCGGCTGGGGCATCACATCGATCCGTGCTGTGTTCTCGGCCAAAGACATCTCGTCCGTTGCCGACCTAAAAGGCATGAAGCTGCGTATCAACCCGACTCCGGCCTTCCGTGACTTCTACCAGATACTAGGGGCTGCCCCCACACCAATCCCGACTCCACAGGTGTTCGATGCAATGGCCAATGGTCAGGTCGACGGCCTTGAGGCAGATCTCGACTTCTCTTGGAACCAGCGCTTCGATCGGGTTTCCAAGACCATCCTGCGGATGAATGCCGTTCACATGCCGATGGTGGCGCTGGTGTCCGGCCGGGTCTGGACTACCCTGCCAGCCGCCGATCGTGAGCTGATCTCCAAGGTTACGCGTGCAGCGCTTGATGCCGAGATTGACGAGATTGTCGCCAACCAGCCTGGCCTCTTGGAGAATTTCTCGAAACAGCCTGTCAAAATCGTCGTCTCCGATGTGAAGGACGCGGATCCAGTGATTGCTGAGTATGACAAGATCTGGCTTCCGAAGGCGCCGGTCTTGGCGGAGCTGCGCAAGGTCGGCGCTACGCTCTGAAGCTCCATCTCTTCCACGGACCACAGTCGGTACTTCATCAATCGCTTCATTTTGCAGCCGGACGCTCGACGTCCGGCTGCAGCTTTGAGCGTGTCCACCGAGGGACAAGGCCGAGGGTGACCATCAGTCTGTGGTTAATCGACTTTGGTGTGCTCCTGGAAATACGTTCTGAGCGACCTGCTCACACCTTCGATATGCGCCT
This sequence comes from Microvirga arabica, assembly GCF_016811235.1. GTDB lineage: Bacteria > Pseudomonadota > Alphaproteobacteria > Rhizobiales > Beijerinckiaceae > Microvirga > Microvirga arabica. The sequence goes on along the minus strand of NZ_JAFBID010000046.1, from coordinate 46,213 downwards.
TCAAAAGTGTGCAAGCCGCAGAGATCTTGCCATTTGCGCAAAGGCGTACGAGTTCGGCATGCTCGACTTCCGCGCGTTCCATACCACCTGTGAGCGAAAGCTGAAGCCGCGTGTGCCGGTCGCATTCCTGAAGAAGGCCGCTGACAATCGCTTGCGAACGCGGTTGCCCAGCATGTTGATACAGAAGGTTATGAAATTCAGTGTTCAGCTCGCCCCAGCGCCGAACGTGCTTAGCGCGAAGTTCGGAGCTGTATTCTTGAAGGATTTGGCTTAGCCGCTCATAATCCGTTGCCGTGAGATGTTTGGCAGAGGCTTTGAGGAGCCGTGGCTCAAGGAGTGCCCGGAGCTCGAACAGTTCTTGGACTTCCTCCATCGATAGCTCTGAAACGAGTGCGCCGCGATGTGGAAGGATCTTGACCAGCCCTTCAGCTTCGAGCTGCATCAGGGCTTCGCGCACCGGGATGCGGCTGACACCGAACTCCGTAGCCAGTGCATCCTGACGAAGCTGGAAGCCAGATTTGAACTCACCATCCACGATCCTGCGCCGCAGTTCCTCTGCGACGGCAGAGGCGATGGTCCTGTGCTGTAGGGACTTTTGAGCGGGTCTGGCAGGGGGCATAGCTTTCACTGTCGTTGGTTACAGATCCTGTGGAAGAATGGATCATATGGCACTATAGCAGACTGACAAAAGTGCGGCTTGACATCGGCGATTTTATACAATCTACGTTGAGGAAGTTCAATGCCATATAGCAGGAGCAGGAGCCTGATAGCGAGCGAAATTGCCTGGGAGCACATTTTCTCCAGTCACGATGCCGTTCAAGTCGGATTACGAGCTTCAGCTCGAGGCCGTCATAGGTCAGGCCTGATGAGCCTCCCGAAGCTGCCGGATGTGAGCCTGAAGCCGGCAGCCTTATAAACCCTGGCGGAGCGCGAAAGTCTCGCCTTCGCCTTCGATCGATAACTCTATAAACAGCGAGTGAGGCCATGGCGCGCCACACCTTCTTCTGCATCGACGGCCACACCTGCGGCAACCCGGTTCGTGTGGTGGGCGGCGGCAGTATTCCCCAATTGAAGGGCGAGACCATGTTCGAGCGCCGCCAGCATTTCCTGGCGGAGTACGACTGGATCCGGACCGGCCTGATGTTCGAGCCGCGCGGCCACGACATGATGTCGGGCTCGATTCTCTACCCGCCGACGCGGCCAGATTGCGACGTGGGCATCCTGTTCATCGAGACATCGGGCTGCCTGCCCATGTGCGGCCACGGCACCATCGGCACGGTGACCATCGCGCTCGAAAACGGCCTGATCCATCCGAAGACGCCGGGCCTGCTGCGGCTCGATACGCCCGCCGGCGTCGTCGAGGCGCGTTACGAGCAGAACGGCCCCTTCGTGGAGCGGGTGCGCATTACCAACATCCCGTCCTTCCTCTATGGCACCGGCTACGAGGTCGAAGTCGAGGGACTCGGGCATCTCACGGTCGATGTGGCTTATGGCGGCAACTTCTACGCCATCGTGGAGCCGCAGACGCTTTACTCGGATGTCGCCGACGTCAATCCGTCCGACATCCTGCACTGGAGCCCGAAGCTGCGCGAGGCCTTCAATGCGCGCTACCGGATCGCGCATCCCGAGAACCCGGCCATCGACCGCCTGACGCACGTGCTCTGGACCGGAAAGGCCCAGACGCCCGGCGGCACTGCGCGCAATGCGGTGTTCTATGGCGACAAGGCCATCGACCGCTCGCCCTGCGGTACCGGCACCTCCGCCCGCATGGCGCATCTGGCCGCCCGCGGCGCGTTGAGCGAAGGCGATGCCTTCGTGCACGAGAGCATCATCGGCTCGACCTTCACGGGGCGCATCGAAGGACGCACCAAGGTCGGCGACCGCGATGCGATCATCCCGTCCATCGAAGGCTGGGCGCGGGTGACCGGGTTCAACACCATCTTCATCGACGACCGGGATCCTTTCGCCAACGGCTTCCAGGTCGTCGACCAGAACCGCTAGGACTTACGCCTGTTTTAGGGACGAACCATGCGCGTTGCGATCATCGGGGCAGGGATCGTGGGGCTTGCCACCGCGCATGCCTTGCTCGACAGGGGCCATGAGGTTGTTCTGATCGAGCCGGGCGGCAAGCAGGGGCGCCCGACCGACGGCAATGCAGGCTGGATCGCCCATACCGACGTGATGCCGCTCGCATCCCCGAAGGCCTGGCGGAATCTCCCCCGCTGGCTGATGGACCCGCTCGGACCGCTCACCATCCGACCGGGATACCTGCCGCATCTGGCGCCCTGGCTCGTGCGCTTCCTGCTGGCCTCGTCGCCTTCGCGCATCAAGGCCAGCATCGGGGCGATCCGCGCAATCAACGCGGAGGCGCTGCCGGCCTGGAAGAGCCTACTGTCGTCGCTCGATCTGAGCGGGCATCTCCGGGAGAACGGCATCCTCTCCGTCTGGAGGCATCAGAGCGACTTCAATCGGTCCCGTGACATCTTCGAGCGTCAGCGCAGCTTCGGGATCGAGGTAGAAGCGCTGAGCCCCGCGGCGCTCGCGGAGTTGGAACCGGCACTCCACAATGTAGAAGCTGCCGTGCTTTACCCGGATGCGTGCCATGTGTCCGATCCGGCCGTTCTGGCCGCTGACCTTCTGCGCCTGGCTCTGGAGCGTCGAGCCATTCCTGTGACCGCGCATGCCACAAGAATCGAACCGACGGACGGTGCCGTTCGCGTTCACACGGATGGATCGGGCCCACCAGTGGTGGCCGACCAAATCGTGATCGCGGCCGGGATCTGGTCGCGCGTCCTAGCCGCTCAGCTCGGCGACCGGATCCCGCTCGACACCGAGAGAGGCTACAATGCAACGTACCCGAAAGGTACGCTCGAGATCGGCCGACCGATCATGTTCGAGGGAGAGGGATTCGTGACGACACCCCTCGATACGGGCGACCGGGTCGGCGGCGCGGTCGAGTTCGCGGGCCTTGAGGCGCCACCCAATCACAGCCGGACCGATGCCATGGTGCAGCGTCTAACGCGCTTCCTTCCTCATCTCCAATCCGAACCGGCTGCAAAGCGATGGATGGGCTTCCGGCCTTCGATCCCGGATTCTCTTCCGGTGATCGGACCCGCCGGACGGGACTGGCGCGTAATCTATGCCTTCGGGCATGGGCACTATGGCCTGACCCAAGCTGCGATCACATCACGGCTCGTTGCTGATTTGGTTGAACGGAAGTCCGTCGGCATAGACTTGAAGCCGTTCGCGACGCAGCGCTTCTGAGATCACTGGATGAGCGGTAAGGAACCTGTTGATAGGACGTGGAAATGCGCACCCTGAAACCTGTTGAGGTCGGGGCAAGAACTGCTCTCAAACGATAGAGATGATGCCTCCCGCTTCCGACGGTGCGATGTTGAGCACTGTGTGGATGGCTCCCGCAACTAATTGTCTCCTAGTCTTAAAGTTTGACACAATCCGGGGAATCGTGAGTCGGATCGGCAAAAAGCTTAACTCTCTGTTCGGCACACCTTCGGGTTGCATGAGCGGTCCAGACTTCGCCTCTCCCTTAGACGGAGGATGTCATCAAAGCCCCACGCTACGCCGGAGCGCAGGGATTTTCGCCATAGTATCGGCTGGGTCGGCGTCGAGACCGCGGGCTGGGCTTGGCACCATCTCGTGCGCAGCAAACCGCATGGCCCATTGGCACCGGCCCTTCGAATGGATGATCTCGGGCTGGATAGCGATGGCGTTTGTAGCCAGCGGGCCAAGGCATGCCATAGTTCTAGCCAGAGGTCCCTGACAAAGAGTTCCCCTGCCACCCATGGAATAGAACAGCCGATGGGGCGAGACGATCGAGCGCTAATATGCATATGAAGAGGCGGGCGCATCGAGTGCCCGCCTTGCACCACTTCCCGATTCCGCTGGATCTTTACGAATTTCGCCTGCGCGACGGACTGGTTCAGTTTTAATCAGACAGGGGCGTGATCCAGACCAGGCACTCTCAGGTCGTCCGGAGACGGCGCGAAATTAAACGTCACCAGGCGTGCATTGTACGCTTGTGCGGATTGGGTGATATCGAAGATGGTGATGGCCGCCGGCACAATCGGCGACAGATCGGACGGCACCAACCCAACCAGCAGATCGCAAGCGGCACGAACAACGCCCTCATGAGTGACGATCACGACATCACCCTCAGCCCTGCTGATAACTTCGCTGATCGCCTCTCCGACTCTTTCCCGGAACGCCTCCCACGTTTCCCCCTGAGGCGGCGTATAGGTCCCGAGCCGCCAGTCGCGATAGGCGCCCTTGGCCGAAGTCTCGATCTCCTCGATCCAGCGCCCGGTCCATTCGCCCAGGTCCACCTCGCGCAATCGTGGATCGGTCTCGAAATCAGAGAAGCCCAGAAGTTCAGCCGTGTGGCATGCCCGGCTGAGGTCCGACGAGACGACCAGACCCGGAGCCTTACCATCCATAAAGAACTTGGCTGCGTCCCGGGCCTGCTTGACGCCACGATCCGATAAAGGCGCATCCGCATGCCCCTGCAAGCGGCGCTCGGCATTCCAGACGGTCTCGCCATGACGCACCAGGATCAATCTCATCGGTCAGGTGTCCAGAAATAGAATTGCGGGCTAGTTCAGGATTGTTACGTAGCAAAGCCGCTCTCGATGATAGGCAGTAGATCTGCCATCTTCTCCAGGAGATGGTCGGCGCCGAGTTCCGCGTGAGGCTTGTGGCTATACCCATAGGTGACAGCAAAAGCGCGAACGCCCGCCGCGCGGGCCGCCTGCACATCGTGGTAATTGTCGCCGACCATGAGCGCTGCCTTGGGTGTCACGCCCAAGCGTTCCAGCGCCATCAGGATCGGGGCTGGATGCGGTTTGCGCTCGGGAAGCGTATCTCCTCCCACAACGGCGTTGAAGTAGGCACTCAGGTCGAGGGCCTCCAGGATGTCCATTGTCGCTGCATAGGGTTTGTTGGTGACGACAGCTAAGGGAAGCTCCAAACGTCGAAGGCCTGCCAGAGTATCCACGACACCCGGATAGGCTTCGGTGTGGCAAGACGCATTGGCTTCATAGATCTTGAGGAAACGGGCGACGAATTCCGGCAAGCGCATCAGATCTCCTCCCGCCGCAGAGGTGGCACGCTCCACGAGCTTGGCGGCCCCATCGCCGATCATTGACTTGACTTCGTCAAGGCCGATCTGCCGAAGGCCTTCTTCTGCCAAAAGAGTGTTCGTCGCGTCCTGGAGATCCCGCGCGCTGTCAACGAGGGTTCCATCCAAATCGAAGATAATGGCTTTCAGCTGGGACATGGGATTGTTACGATCGTTTACGGAGCTAGATGCTATGGCGGAGGAAGCCCCCTCCCTTCCGCCGGTCCTTTATGTCACGTGGCTTACGCTGCCTCAGGAAGCGAGCCAGAGGGCCGAGCGCAACGAGAGGCCGATCTCCACTGGGGAACCCGGCTCGTACAGAGTCTCTCCTGAATGGAACGGCGTGTCGATGGAGATCTCCGCAGTCCCGATCCTGACCCCATAGCGCAAAGTGGAGCCGAGAAACTCGCTATGCACGACGGTTCCAGGCAGCGATACATCTCTCGTCCCATTCTTGCCCAACGACGCGTGCTGCGGACGGAAGACGAGCTTTGCCCCCTCCGGCACAACGACATGGGCTGGAATCGGCAGGCGAACCCCTCCCTCAATGTCGAAGAAGCGCTCGCCTCCCTCGCGGATCACGCGACCGGGAAGAATATTGGCCGTGCCGAGGAAGTTTGCCACGAACAGATTGGCGGGCTTCTCATAAAGCTCCATTGGCGTGCCGACCTGCTGCACAATACCGTCGTTCATGACTGCGATCCGATCGCAGATTGTGTTGGCCTCCTCCTGGTCGTGGGTAACGAAGATCGTCGTCAACCCGAGCCGCTGCTGAAGATCGCGCAGCTCGCGCCGCACCTGAACGCGCATCTTCGCGTCCAAGTTGGACAGAGGTTCATCAAGGAGGAGAACTTTTGGTTCAATGGCAATCGTCCGGGCAACCGCGACCCGCTGCTGCTGACCGCCGGAAAGCTGAGAGGGACGCCGGTCGGCGAGGTGCGCGAGCCCGACGAGCTCAAGAGCAGCCGCGACGCGCTTGTCGATCTCAGCCTTTGGAACCTTCCGCTCCTCAAGCCCGAATGCGACATTGCGCCTGACGGTCATGTGAGGCCAAAGGGCATAGGATTGAAAAACCATGCCGACGTCGCGCTTCCAGGGCGGAAGTTGTGACACATCCCGGCCGCCAACCAGGACCTCGCCGCCGTCGGCCTGGTTGAATCCAGCGATGAGACGCAGCAGCGTCGTCTTTCCGCAGCCGGATGGGCCAAGAAAGGCGAAGAACTCGCCCGGCCGGATATGCAGGTTGATCCCTTTAAGGACATGATTGGCACCGTATGACAGATCGACATTGCGAATATCAACATCGACGGCATTAATGCCAAGCGCGGAGATGGGGAAAGGCTGGTTCATGGGTGTCGTTTCCTCAGGTCCGGACGCGGTTAGTGTCCGGCCGCTTTGGCCTTCTGGCTTTTCTCGATGATCAAATGGGACGCGAAGGTGCACAGGGCGACTAGCAACACGGCGATAACCCCCAACGCAGCTCCGGGACCGCGCCCGGCCGGTGATTGCATGAAGACGTAGAGGCCGTAGGCGAGCGGCGCATCCGCGTTCGATTGAACGAGCATCAGCGTCGCCGAGAGCTCCACGGCAGCGGTGGCAAAGCTCGTAACGAAGCCTGCCAGGATGCCGCCTGCCATCAGCGGCAGCATAATGCGGCGAACCGTACGCACCTTTGTGGCGCCGAGGTTCTCAGCCGCCTCCTCAAGCGAGACCGAGATCTGCTGCAGAGCCGCGTAGCAGGCGCGCAGCGCGTAAGGAAGGCGCCTGATCGCCAGCGCCAGCACGATCATGATCCACAGGGCCGCAAGCGGAGTGCCGTCAGGGAGTTGCACGCCATAGAATGTGCGAAGATAGCCGATACCGAGCACGACACCTGGAATGGCCAAGGCTGCCGTCGCGGCCCAGTCAAGCCATTCGCGTCCGATCAGCTTTGTCCTCAGCACGAGATAGGCAATGGCCGTGCCGAGGACGACGTCGATCACTCCCGCGATGGAGGCATACACCATGGTGTTCTTGACGTACACGAAGCTTTCGCCGAACACGCGGCTGTAATGGGCCAGCGTGTAAGCATCCGGCAGCGGACTGAAGGACCAGATTGTGGCGAAGGAGAGCAGCAGCAACCCGATATGGGGAGCCAAGACAAGGAGCAGGATGAGCAGAACAGCCCCATACGCGATGGCGCTTTCCCATGGGCGCATCTGGCGCTTCGCCAGTCCGCCACCACCTCGTTGCACGGTAGCATAATCCTTGCCGCGCATGGCCTGCGCCGAGATCCACATGGCGAGGATCGACATGCAGATCAGCACAACCGAGATCACATAGCCCATAGGGTCGGCGATGCCGATGGATGTGACGCGCAGATAGGCCTGAGGCGCCAGCATGTCCTTGACGTTCAGGAGCAGCGGCGTCGCGAGATCGTCGAAGACCTTGACGAAGACAAGCGATGCGCCAGCGATGTAGCCCGGCATGGCGAGCGGAAAGACGATGCGACGAAACAGACGGAACCCCGAGCTGCCGAGATTCTGCGCGGCCTCTTCCATGGCCCGGTCAATATTGCGCAGGGCCGCCGAAAGATTGATCAGGATGAAAGGGAAATAGTGTACGGCCTGGACGAAGATGACGCCGTTCAGTCCCTCCATGAAGGGAATTTTGAATCCGAACCAGTCGTCAAGAAACAGGTTTACCGTGCCGTTTCGGCCAAACAGCAGCAGCATCGCGACGGCGCCCACGAAAGGCGGCATGATCAGCGGCAGGAATCCCAGGGTCTGAATCAGCATGGCACCACGGAACTCGAACCGCGTGGTGATGTAAGCAAGTGGAAGCGCGAAAACGGACGCGACGACAACCGACATCGCAGACACGTAGAACGAGTTCCAGAATGAACGGATGAACAGGTCCGTCTGAGCGAAATCGAGGAAGTTGACGAGAGTGAACTCGCCCGTCCCCTTCTCCGTGAAGGCGACGTAAATCACTGTTCCGACGGGAACAACGAGAAAAAGGATGAGGAAGACGGCAATCCCGAGCGCCAGGGCGATTTGCCCCGGTTTTGCCGATAATTTTTTGAAATACTTCGAGGATGCGGACGGCGCGTGCGTTCGTCCAGCGGTCGTGGCGCCAGCCATGGACGCTCTCCTAAGATCCGAAAATGGGCCTGTACGGGCGGCTCACCGATGCGAGCCGCCCGACCTGACGATCAGCGTGCGAGCTTCAGGGCCTGCTCGGCTTTGGCCTGTGCCTGCTGGTAGCGCTCCTTGGCGAAGGCCGCCCATTGCTGCTCGAGCTCGGCCTGACGCGCACCCTTCTCCTTGCCGCCCGTGAAGGCGCCGGCGATTTCAGGAGATGATGCCTGCTGCTCGTTGACCGGCATTGCAGCAACGAGGTCGCGCGCCTCCTTCACCAGGGCCTTGGCATCAGCGTTGTCCTTCTTGGCAATCGCAGCCTCGGCGTCATGGATGGCCTTGGTGGCCGCCTTGAGGGTTTCAAGCTGGAACGTCACGGTCTGGTCGTAGAGGACATCGACGGCATTCGTGCGCTTCTCCGACACGTTCACGTCGAACTTCACTCGCGCTCCGAGAGACGAATCCTTGAAGGGGTTCGGATACTCGGCCGGTGCCTTGGCATAGACTGCCGGGTTGACGGGTAGGCGGCGGATGCTCGGCTCGAGCAGAACCTCCTGACCGGCGGGAGAAACGAGATAATCGAGGAAGGCCTCGGCTCCGGCTTTGTTGGGAGCATTGGCGATTACGGCCACATTCGCCGGCACGATGGTCGTGACGGTTGGGTACACGAACTTCACGGGGAAGCCGGAGGCCTGCGACGAGAAGGCGAAGAAGTCGATCACGATACCAAAACCGACCTGCCCGGAATTGACAGCTTCAGGCACACCGAAGGACCGCTCCGTGATCTGGCGGAAGTTTCCGGACATTTCCTTGAGCGTGCGCCAGCCCTGATCCCAGCCCTCACCCTGGAGAACCGTCTCGATGGTGAGGTGGGTCGTGCCCGAGCGCGACGGTGCCGCCATGGCAACGTGATCGAAATAGACAGGCTTGGCGAGATCCTGCCAATCCTTGGGTTCAGGCAGCTTGTTCGCCTTGGCGTAGCGGTCGTTCCACATGATGCCGTAGCCCGATGCTGCGAAGCCGGAATAGAAGTTCTCGGGATCGTTGATCGGATAGGAGCCGATCTTCTCCGGAATGCCTTCGGCCTTCGGCTTGTACTTCTGGAGCAATCCCTTGCCTTTGAGCACCTCGAACGCGTCCGGAGCAGAGGCCCAGAAAACGTCGACCTGGTTGTTGGCCTTTGTTTCCTCGACGAACTTGACGCCCGCATTGGTATTCCGGTTCTGCACATCGAGGGTCAAACCGGGATTGGCTTTCTCGAAGGCCTGCTTGAACGGATCGGTCACATCCTTGGAAAACGAGGTCACGACAGTGACCTTGCCGGACTGGGCGAAGGCAGCGCCCGTGAACAGGGCGGTGCCGATCAATGCCGCCGCGGCGACGGAATGGCGAAGCATCAGTTTCCTCCAACATAATGTTTTATAAGCTTGGGTTCGCCTCAAGGGCGTCCGACGATCTCAATGCAATATTCGTGCCAAACTGAGCCGTACCGCTTCGCGATTGTTTCAAAGCGGCATTTCCAGGCGAAATCCTCGATGGGATCGCGATGAGGGGAAAGGATGGTAACCTTCCCCCTTCGCTTGGGTCAGATGCGTAACATCATGCCCCGATCTCTCCAGCCCGGCCGAGATCGTACTTCTTCATTTTGAGGTAGAGGGTCTTGCGGGTGATCCCGAGCGCCTCCGCAGTGGCGCCGATGCGCCAGCCGAAACGGACGAGGGTCTCCTCAATAACGCGGCGCTCAGCAATCTCCATCTGCTGCTCGAGGGTCAGCGCACCACGAATGCTTGGCTCCGCCTGAGGTGGCTCGTCCTCGTCGAGGCCGAGGAGATGTCGCTCGGCCGCGTTGCGCAGCTCGCGCACGTTTCCGGGCCATTCCTGCTGCTGCAGCCTTTCGAGGAAAGATGGTTCGAGCGACGGCGCCGCCCTCGCCTGCCGGGCGGCCGCGAGATGGAGGAAATGACTGAAGAGCACGGGCACATCCTCCCGCCGCTCGCGGAGCGGCGGGAGGCGAACTGTGACGACGTTCAAGCGATAGACCAGGTCCTCGCGGAATGCGCCTTTGCCCGCCAGTTCGGTGAGATCCGCTTTGGTAGCGGCGATGACGCGGATGTCGACAGGGATCTCCTTGTTTGACCCGAGGCGCTCGATGGTTCGCTCCTGAAGCACCCGCAGCAGACGGATCTGCGCTGTCATGGGCATGGACTCGATCTCGTCGAGAAAGAGCGTGCCACCGCTCGCATGCTCGATCTTGCCGATCCGCCGCTCACGGGCTCCGGTGAAGGCACCGGGTTCGTGACCGAAGAGCTCGCTCTCGAGCATGGTCTCCGGCACCGCGCCGCAATTGACCGCCACGAACCGTCCCTTCCGCCGGCGTCCAAAATCGTGGAGGGCGCGGGCGGCGACCTCCTTGCCCGTGCCTGTCTCTCCGAGGAGGAGCACGTCGGCCTCGGCGTCTGCGAGGGTCCGAAGGATGCGCTTCAGTCGCTCGATGGCGGCGGAGCGGCCAACGAGCCGACTGGCGATGGAATCCTGATCGGCAGCCCCTGCCCGGAGCGCCCGGTTCTCAAGGATGAGGCTGCGGTGCGCGAAGGCGCGCCTGACCGTCTCGACGAACCTCACGGGATCGGCCGGTTTCTCGATGAAATCCCAGGCGCCCGCCCGCACAGCCTTGATAGCCATCGGCACGTCGCCATGGCCGGTCACGAGGACGACCGGGATTTCGGGATCGATCGCGCGAACGGCGTCGAGGAGGCCGAAGCCGTCGAGTCCGGGCATCCGGACGTCGCTTACGACGATGGCTGGACGATCGTGCGACAGGATGTCGAGCCCGGCCTTGGCGGAGCCAACCGCAGCGACATCGAAGTCAGCGAGCTCCAGCGTCTGCCGGTAGGCTGCGAGCACCTCCTGATCGTCGTCCACCAGGACAATCTTCGGTTCCGCGCTCATGGCTTGCTCGCCACCAGATCGATTACGAAGGTCGTTCCCGTTGGTCCTGTCGTTGCCAAGATCAAGTCTCCTCCGAAATCCTTCACGATGTTGTACGACATCGATAGGCCGAGTCCGAGCCCCAGGCCGGCCGGCTTAGTGGTGAAGAACGGGTCGAAGATAGCTTTGCAGTGCTGCTCCGCGATACCCGAGCCGTTGTCGGTCACGGCTAAGCGGACGCGGTCTCCACTGGCTTCGGCGCTGATGTCGATGCGCCGTTCCGTCTGCTCCTCGATCACGTCGAGCGCATTCGAGAGCAGATTGACAATCACCTGCTCAAGCCTGACCTCCTCGGCCAGAACTGTCAGGGCGGGGTCCGGAAAGCTCATCCGCACCGCGACTCTCTCCTCGTCGATGCGCTGCTCGAACAGGCTCAGGGCGCCCTCGACGACGGCGCGGAGATCGACTGCTTCGAGCGCCGCGGCCGGGCGGCGGGCGAAGCGCTTGAGATGCTTGATCAGCTCCGCCATCCGGGCCGTCAGCCCCTGGATCCGATCAAAGCTGGCCGTTGCTTCCTCTGGACGCCCACGCTGGATCAGCACGGCGCCGTTGTAGGCGTGCGAGCGGATGGCCGCGAGAGGCTGGTTGAGCTCATGGCTGAGGCCCGCAGCCATCTGGCCGAGCGCCGCGAGCTTGGCGGCCTGGACCAGGTCGTCCCGCGTCTGCCTGAAGACGGCAAGCGCCTTGGCGAGATCGCCGAGTTCATCGTCGGTGGGAGGCGGCAGGACCGGCATCGTCGGGCCGCTCGCAATGGTCGTCGCCGCCAGAGTCAGCGCTTGGAGACGCACGACGAGGCTCCTTCGGACATAGAACCAGCCGATCGCGATCGTGATGGCGAGTGAGGCGACGGCGATCGCCAGGAGGAGATTGCGCCCGATCACGATGGCGTCGGCGGAGCGTTCCGCTGCCCTGCGCGCGATCGCTTCCGTGCGGCTGACCTCCTGCGACACGAGCATGCCGAGCCGGGTGACGAGGCGCCGGTTCTCGGCGAGAAGCGTCTGCGCGTCGGCGATGGCCTCAAGTTCGGCCCGCTTCACGGCCACCAGCCCGGATTCCGGATCGGAGACTGCCAGGAGGCGAGCTGTCATCTGGCTGATGGTGATCGTGTCCGTCCAGCTGGCGAGAGCCTTGGTTTCCAGATCGAGCTGATCCGTCATCTCGCCGAGGAAGTTACTTGTCTCCTGAAGGTCCTCGACCGTCGGCACGGTTCCAAGCCGGCCCAGCAGCCCCACGATCAGGTTGGCATGAGCATTGATGGTCAGGAGGGATTCACTCTTGTGGCTCTCCTCCAGCAGAGTCTTGCGTCCAGCCTCGGCCGCATCGCCAGGCGCGACCCTTCCGATGGCCGACGCCATATTGAAGCGAGCGTCGTCGATAAGCGGCTCGATCTCCTCGATCAGATCGGCCTGCAGCCATCGCAGCTCCTCGCCGATCTCGCGCGCGCTCTCGTTCAAGGGAAAGCGCCGGTCGGCGACCCGGTCGATAGCCTTGAGATTGGCTTCAATGCCGTCTGTCACCACGAGAAGCTCAGGCGCGAGCGAATGCTTGGTGTTGCGCTCATTGAGGACGGACCGAAGCACGGATAGACGCTCGACAAGCATTTGGCGAATGCGGTCATAGGCTTCGCGACGCTCCGCGACTGCAAGATCGGGCGTGCTGGCGATCACGTTCGCGCCTGCCTCCGCGAGGCGGGCAGAAAACGCGAGGGCCGGGAGATGGGCTGTCGCGACGGAATTCAGCTCCTCACTGAGGCGGGCATAGGACAGCCAGCCCACGATGCATGCGCCGACGGCGAGCCCGCCCACTCCGAGAAAGGCGATGATGAGGCGCCCACCAATGCCGAGCCGCATCCGCTGGATCATGGCCGCACGGCCTCCAGGCCATGCGTGTCCAGAGCGGCCCTGCCCAACCTCGCGGCGGCATCGGCCAGTGCCCGCGCCGCCTGTTGCATGTTCTCTTCGATCCGCGCTTTAATGTGGGCTTCGAGCCGGGCCTGGGGCTCGGGTGTGGGAAGCCCACGCCGTACCCGCACGAGGCCCCTCCAGCGCTCCAGCTCCATGGCCTCCGCGCCGCTCAGGGGCGGCCGGGTCAGGGCGCCGCGCGCATCGCTCACCAGCTTTGCCAGACCCATGTCGGAGCGCTCCGACAGGGCCACCTCCAGCGCGCGTACAGATCGCCACATGCGCCCCAGCTCGGATCTCCGGAAGGTGACCATCTCGTCGAAGATGATGTTGACCAGTTCGTAGCGGGCGGCCGAGAGACCCGCGTCGAATAGGCCTCTGGCGAACAGACTGTCATGTTGGAAGGGGTTGCCGTCCGTCGCTCCGTCAACCGGATAGACGGCGGGAGAGATCGGCAGCCGCGCCACCGCGGGATCCAGCAGCAGTGCCTGCCCCTCCCGCGACAGCACGAAATCGACGAAACGTTCGGCACCGTCCCGATTGGCCGCATCGGTCAGGATCGCGATGCTGGCGGGCACGAACAGCGTCTCCTCGGGGAGGGCAAAGCGGGTCGCCCCCTCGGGCATGCCTTCGGGCTTTGCCAGGAAATCGATTGAGGGCCCGATCCCGAACCGTCCGCGGGCGACACCGGCCGAGACGCCGAAGCTACGCGCCGTCACGGTCGCAAGATTGCCGCTGATCTCGGACCAGATGCCCCACCCACGGTCCCACCCGTAGACCTGGAGAATGGCCTCGACCATGAGGTGCATCGTGCCCGACCGTGATGGGGAACTGATGCCGATGTGCCCGGCATAGATGGGCGCCGCCAGATCGCTCCAGCCCCTGGGCACGGGTAGTCCCCGCTCCTTGAGATAGTTAGGGTTGTACACAAACCCGTAGCCCGACAGGGCGAAGCCGAGATAGGTCAGGTCCGGATCGTTCACCGGATAACCGGCAATGAGGTCCGGCGCTCCCGTGGAGCGCGGCTTCAACGCCGCTAGTCGGCCCGCCCTCTTCAGAATCTCGAAGGCATCCGGCGCCGACGCCCAGAAGATGTCCGCTTTGTGCCTGTCGCCGACAATGTCTGCCAGCGCCGTCGTCGTCTTGCGCTGCACGAACTCAATGGCAACCGCGGGATGGCGCTTCCTGAATTCTTTCTGGAATGGCTCGAGGAACTGCGGCGGGAACGATGTTAGGACGCGCACCTTTTCAGCCGCGACGGCAGTCCCGATTAGGGTTGCATGAGCGAGCAATGTCGCCAAGCAAATGAAAAAGGTGCGAAGCATGAATAGGTGCGGCGTCCTGAGTAGCGCTGCATCATAGGCCCCAGCCAGACTAAACGATCAAGTCATTCTTCAGGCCAGGAAGCTATTCATTGCGATGACATTGCTGACCTCCGCAGGCATGCGGCATCGCGTGACGCTAATCCTTATCTTGGGCCGGAACCGAAGCGAGAGCGATTGCTGTCGCTCAACCCACTGGGGTAGGTGCCGACGCTGATCCTGCCAGACGGCACTTTGATGATCGATAACGTCGCCATGGTGCTGCACATCCACAATGTAGCACCCCATGCCGGGCACCGCTGCATTGACCTTGGCAGCTTGGAGGATGCTGCTATTTGAGGAGCCGCCCTGCTGTCTCTGATCAAGCGCCGCAGCGTTCCGCTCGGGATCATCCTTCTGCGCGTACGGTGGTACTGGAAATAACGGATCCGCTACCATGATTTCGCCCTGATGGTGCAGGAGCGCGGTGTCAACGTGAACCCATCCACAATCTTTCGCTGGGTTCAACGCTACGCGCCTGAGATCGACAAGCGTGTCCGCTTATATCAAGGTTATGGCTTTGCGATCTGAACCAGGGGCGAGTGGTGCAGCAGGCGGTCGAGAGCTTTCTCGCCGGCCAGAAGCTCGCGCTGCCCGACACCCTCCTCGAGTCGATTTCATCCCTCCGTATGCCTCGGTCCGGCAATCTTGGGTTGATTTGACGATGCCGCCTGATCAGCGTCACAGCTAGAGCACCCGCGGCGACCTGTTGTCCACTATCGCTGCCCTCGGTAAAACCCTCCGCTTGACGCAGCAAATTTGATGCATCATGATCGATATCACGCCGGATGTAAGGATACATCCATTGAGACAGAGGGTCATCCTGTGGTGTTGAACAACCTCTTTGTGTCCTCGGCCAACGCTTGATGGTTAGGAGGTAATGGGCCTAACCAGCAGTGTAGTTGATGGCTCTCTTTACCAATTATCAGAACACCAGCTACTTTCCTACCTGGTTTCTGCGGCCCAGTACTCGACTGCGCCCAATAAAAAGAAGCTCTTTTGCTGCTATTTACGGTCCCTCAAGAACGATGGGTAGTAAATAAAAATAATAAACGAGTAACAAACCAACCAGAGGACATGATTATGAAACGAAGAGTAAGGCTGTTGGCTGCCGCAGCGGGTCTGTTGTGTGCGAGTATGATGGGAACAGCCTATGCGCAGGAGGTTCCTGCCAAGGGCGGCACGCTCAACATGATCGCGCAACCCGAACCCCCGGTGCTGATGGTAGGGCTGAACACGCAAGGGCCGACCCTCTACGTCGCCGGGCAGATCTATCAGAGCCTTTTGACTTACGGCACCGATCTCAAGCCCCTCCCCTCTTTGGCGAAGTCTTGGACCGTGTCGTCCGACGGCCTGATCTACACCTTCACGTTGCAGGACAATGTGAAGTGGCATGACGGAAAGCCGTTCTCCGCTGACGACGTCGTCTTCACCGCAGACAAATTTCTGCGCGAATCTCATCCCCGCTGGCGTTTGATTGCCACGACATACGTTGACAGCATTACGGCGCCTGCGCCCAATCAAGTCGTCTTCAAGTTGAAGAAACCGTTTTCCGCGTTTCTGAATGCGTTCGAGTTGAGCTCGTTTCCGATCATCCCGAAGCATCTGTATGAGGGCACAGATTACCGGACAAACCCCGCCAACCAGACGCCGATCGGCACCGGGCCATTCAAGCTGAAAGAGTGGAAGCGCGGCTCCTACATCCATCTCGTGCGCAACGAAGATTACTGGAAGCCCGGCAAGCCTTACCTGGACGAGCTCTACTTCCGCATCATTCCCGATTCCGCATCTCGCGCAGTCGCCTTCGAAAAAGGCACCGTCGACGTGCTGCGTGGCGGCGATGTCGAGGGATTCGAGGTCCGCCGGCTAATCAAGCTCCCAGACGTGGAGAACACCACGAGCGGCTGGGAGTACTACGCTCCTCTAGTCTTCATGCAGATGAACCAGCGCAGCATGCCGTTCTCGGACAAGCGTGTCCGCCAAGCGATCATGCATGCAATAGACCGCGACTTCATCGTCAGGAATGTGTTCTTCGGACAGGGCAAGGTTGCGACCGGTCCGATCGCATCCACCACCTTGTATTATACGCCCGACGTTCCAGCCTATCCGTTCGACCTGCCAAAGGCCAAGAAGATCCTCGCCGATGCGGGCATCAAGCCTAGCGAATATAACATTCGCCTGATGCCGTTGCCTTACGGCGCCGCGTGGGATCGAATGTCGGAGTATGTGAAGCAACAAATCGAGCAGCTTGGCTTCAAGGTGGTGATCCAGGGTGTCGACGCCGGTGGATGGTCGCAGAAGCTAGCCGACTTCGATTTCGACCTCACATTCAACTTCACTTATCAGTATGGCGATCCAGCGCTCGGTGTTGCGCGACACTACCTGTCGACCAATGTCATCAAGGGTACGCCCTACGGCAACAACCAGAACTACGTAAACCCCAAGGTTGACGAACTCTTCGCCCTTGCCGCCGGCGCCGTCAGCAACGATGTTGCTGCCAAGGCTTATAGCGAAGCGCAGAAGATCATCGTCGACGAGGTCGCACTCGGCTGGCTCTACGAGATGCAGAATGTCACCATTAACCGCAAGAAGGTGAAGAATCTCGTCAGAACCGGCATCGGTCTCAACGAGACCATGGATGAAGTCTGGATCTCCAAGTAACCGCCGCATGGGTTCGGGCCGGTCTCACCGCACCGGCCCGACTCACGCCATGCCGCTGTCAGGAGAATGTTTTTGAAAACTTTGGATTTTCTACTTCAGCGCTTGGCCAAGGCGATTCTGGTCGTGCTCGGAGTCGTCATTCTCAACTTCATGCTGATCCACATGGCGCCGGGCGATCCGGCGTCGGTGCTCGCAGGCGAAGCAGGCGCCGGTGATGAGAAATTCATCGCCCAGTTGCGCGCCCAATTCGGCCTTGATCAACCCCTCTATTGGCAGCTCTGGACCTATCTCAAGGGCGTACTGACAGGCGATCTCGGCTTTTCCTATCGCAATCAGGTTCCAGTGATGACCCTGATACTCGATCGGCTGCCCGCCACGCTTCTTCTGACTGGTTGCGCGTTTGTCTTCTCGCTCGTTCTGGGCATCCTCCTCGGGGTCATCGCTGCCTATCGGCGCGGAAGCGTTGCCGACAGCGTGGTGATGACGAGCGCACTAGTGTTCTACGCAACACCGCTGTTCTGGATCGCGCTGATGTCGGTCCTCGTCTTTTCACTCCATCTGGATTGGCTGCCACCCTTTGACATGGAGAGCATCGGCGCCAATTATACCGGCTGGGCCCGGGTTGCCGACATTGCACACCATCTCGTGCTGCCAACTGTCACGCTCGGCCTCTTCTTCACTGCGGTGTATACCCGCCTGACCCGCGCTTCGATGCTCGAAGTTATGGCGCTCGACTTCGTCAAGACGGCGCGCGCCAAGGGCGTACCGAAGGCGCAGGTTATCCGACGGCACGTTCTCCGTAACGCCATCTTGCCTGTTTTCACCTTCGCGAGCATGCAGGCAGGCCAACTTGTCGGTGGTGCCGTGCTCACCGAAACGGTCTTCGCCTGGCCTGGAATCGGGCGCCTGATGTTTGATGCGCTGCTGCAGCGCGACTACCCAGTGCTCCTCGGCGTCTTCTTGGTGACCGCAGCCGTCGTGGTCCTCGTCAACCTTATCGCGGATCTTCTCTACCGGTTCGTCGACCCGCGCATCGAAGCAGCAAGCTGAGGAGCGGAATCATGACATTCTTCAAACGCTATGCCCGCAACTACGGCGCGCTCATCGGTCTTGCGATCCTGCTGGTGGTGGTCGTGCTCGCCTTCGCAGCCCCTCTCATCTTTCCGGTCAGCCCGTGGCAGAGCGTCGGCGACCCTTTGCTGGCGCCGTCCGAAGACCCCGCTTTCCCGTTCGGAACAGATATGCTCGGGCGCGATATTGCGGCGGGTCTCGCTTATGGCGCGCGGGTCTCACTACTCATCGGGGTGATCTCGACCTCAGTCGCCGTGGTGATCGGCGTCTCCATCGGCGCGCTCGCTGGGTTCTATGGTGGAAAAGTCGACGATCTTCTCATGCGCTTCACAGAGTTCTTTCAGACCATCCCAGCATTTGCTATGGCGGTCGTGCTGGTGGCGATCTTCAGTCCTACCATCGTATCAATCACGCTCGCCATCGCGGTGGTGTCGTGGCCACCTGTCGCACGACTCGTTCGCGGCGAGTTTCTGAGTTTGCGCTCCCGGGAATTTGTGCAGGCTGCGATCGTGATCGGGCAGAGCGGCCCACGGATCATGTTCACGCAGATCCTACCGAATGCGATCTCACCGATCATCGTGACCGCCTCACTTATGGTTGCAACCGCCATCCTGACGGAAAGTTCGCTTTCATTCCTGGGCCTTGGCGACCGTAATATGATGAGTTGGGGTTTCATGATCGGCGCGGCACGCACCATGCTGCGCGAGGCGTGGTGGATGAGCGTGTTTCCCGGCGTCGCAATCCTCTTGACGGTGCTCGCCATCAACCTCATCGGCGAGGGTCTCAACGATGCCATGAACCCGCATCTTCGCGGACGGAAGGGCTGAGATGAACGCGCATTCAACGCCTCTGCTTCGGGTAGAGAACCTGTCGATTAACCTTCCACCAGGTTTCGACCGGGAGTTCGCGGTCGAAAACATTTCGTACGATCTCAGTGCAGGTGAGATCCTTTGCGTCGTAGGCGAATCCGGTTCCGGCAAATCGATGACCGCCAACGCCATCATGGGATTGCTACCGGACTACCTGAAGCCCTCGGGAGGACGGATTCTATTCCGCGGCAAGGACCTTCTCGCCATGCGGGAGCCCGAGCTTGAGCAGGAACGTGGCCGTTCGATGGCGATGGTGTTCCAAGAACCGCTTTCAGCGCTGAACCCGCTGATGAAGGTGCGCGACCAGATCGCCGAGGTAATGGAAGTTCACGGCGAGAAAAATGCCGAAACACGCGATCGGCGCGTACTCGACCTTCTCGAATATGTCGGGCTACCCGACCCAACGCACCTGCGCGATGCTTATCCGTTCCGACTGTCCGGCGGTCAGCGCCAGCGGGTTATGATCGCGATGGCGCTGGCGCTTGAACCGGCGCTGCTGATCGCAGACGAACCGACTACAGCGCTTGATGTGACGACCCAAGCCCAGATCCTCGACTTGATCCGTCGCATCCAAAGGGCGAAGGGCATGGGCGTAATGTTCGTGACGCACGATTTTGGCGTCGTCGCAGACATTGCCGATCGGGTGATCGTGATGGAGCGGGGCATTGTGGTCGAGCAAGGTCCGGCGGCTGATGTTCTGAACCGTCCGAAGCATCCCTATACGCGCCGGCTGATCGCCGCTGTTCCCCACCGCGAAGACCATGGCGCAAAGGCTGCGGCAGAAGGCGAGATGCTGCTAGAGGTAAAGAACTTGCGCAAGACTTACCGCAGCGGAGGTGGATTTTTCTCGAGACCGCGCGTTGTTAACGCCGTCAACAATGTGAGCTTCACTTTGCGGCGCGGAGAGACGCTCGGCGTAGTGGGCGAATCGGGCTCCGGCAAGTCGACTTTGGGGCGCTGCTTGCTGAAACTAGCAGATGTCGACGGTGGGCAAGTTCTGTTCCGCGGCAACGATGTGGTTCCGCTCTCAGCAAGGGCCTTTCGGCCGCTGCGTCGCCACATGCAAATGGTGTTTCAGGACCCCTTCGCGTCGCTCAACCCTCGCCAGACGGTCGGTCGCATTCTCACGGATGGGCCGGTCGCAAACGGAGTTCCGTACGCACAGGCGGAGTCCAAGGCGCGTGAACTGCTAGACTTGGTGGGACTTGAAATCTCCGCTTACGACCGTTACCCGCAGGAGTTCTCTGGTGGCCAGCGCCAGCGCGTTGGCATCGCCCGTGCCCTGGCCCTTGATCCGGAGCTTCTTGTCGCGGACGAAAGCGTCTCCGCGCTCGATGTGTCGGTACAGGCCCAAGTGCTCGAACTGCTGCAGAACCTGCAGAAAAAGCTCAACATCGCCATCATCTTCATCACGCACGATCTTCGCATTGCCGCACAAATCTGCGACCGGATCGCGGTGATGTATCGCGGCGAGATCGTCGAAACGGGTCCGCCTGAGCAAGTCTTTGACGCCCCGCAGCATCCCTACACCCAAGGTCTGATCGCGGCGATCCCTGGTCTTGAGTGGAACCCGCGTCTCGCCGTTGTCTAATTGATCTACTGTGGAGAATTCGATGTCTGAATCGTCTATGCGGCCGGGGGGCGAGATTCTCGTCCGGCATCTCATGCTCAACGGGGTGCGCCGTGTCTTCATGGTAGCTGGCGAGAGTTTCCTACCCTGTATCGACTCGCTTTATGAGCATCGCGATGAGATTGCCACCGTGTCGTTCCGGCAGGAGGGTGGGGCCGCCTATGCGGCTGAAGCCCACGGCAAGTTGACAGGCGAAACAGGTGTCTGCTTCGTCACGCGCGGCCCGGGCGCGACGAACGCCAGCATCGGTGTGCACACAGCCTACCAGGACGGCACGCCGATGATCCTGTTCGTTGGGCAAATTGGATCTGACACCGTCGAGCGTGATTGCTTTCAGGAGATCGATTACCGGCAGATGTTCGGCCCGATGACGAAGTGGGTCGCGAGCATCGACCGCACCGACCGAATTCCCGAGTACATTGCCCGCGCGTTTCAGATCGCGCGCAGCGGGCGGCCCGGTCCTGTCGTGCTCGCGCTTCCAGAGGACACCCTGTGGGGCAAGGCGAGTGTCGCAGACGTCCCACCGGGCCCTCGTGCACATCCTCATCCAGCACCCGAGGCGATCGACCAACTCGCGCACCTGCTTGAGGAGGCTGAACGACCCTTCATGATTGTAGGCGGTTCTGGTTGGAACGATACCGCCTTGGCGCAGGTGCGCGGCTTTGCCGAGCGGTACGACCTGCCGGTCGCGGTCTCTTGGCGGCGATTGGAATGCTTCGACAACCGCCATCCGAATTTTGCCGGCCATGTGGGTTACGGGATGGACCGTGAGCTTGCACGACGCATGGAGGAGGCAGACCTTTTGCTTGCCGTGTGCACCCGCCTTGACGAGCCCACGACCGAAGGCTATGCCCACGTGACTAGTCCGCTGCCGCGTCAGCGGCTGGTGCACATCCATCCAGATGCTAACGAACTGGGCCGGGTCTACCGCTCCGAGCTCGCGATGGTTGCCGATCCGACCGGATTTGCCGCATCTGTCGCGACGCTTTCCCCGAGAGCGACGCCCCGCTGGAGCGGCGCTGCAAAGGCGGCGAACACCGATTATCAGGCGACGCTAATGCCTGGGCCAATGCCCGGTGAGACGAACCTTGCAGAGATTTCGGCCTCTCTGCGCGATCTACTTCCACACGATGCATGCATTACCGTTGGTGCCGGCAATTTCGCGCTCTTTCCGCATCGATTCCTGCAGTTCTCAGGCCCAGGCACGCAGGCCTCGCCGATCAACGGGTCAATGGGCTACGGGCTTCCCGCGGCAATTGCCGCGAAGCTCGCTTTTCCGGAACGGTCCGTCGTCTGCTACGCTGGTGACGGCTGCTTCCAGATGACCATGCAGGAACTGGGCACCGCAGCGCAGAACCGCCTCGGCATCGTGGTGCTGGTCTTCAACAACGGCATGTGGGGGACGATCCGTCAGCATCAGGAGCGGGAATATCCAGCCCGCGTCTTTGGCCTGTCGCTGACCAATCCGGACTTCGCGGCCCTGGTGCGAGCCTATGGTGGTCACGGGGAGACCGTTTCCCGCACGGCGGATTTCTCCGCCGCGTTCGAGCGTGCCACGGCTTTTGCTGAACGGGAGGCCATGCCGGCGCTGATTGAGGTTCAGTACGATCCGAACGGCATCACCCCCGACACGACCTTGGCCGCTGTTCGCGACGCCGCCCTGGCGCGACTGACCGCCTGAGTTTACGAAGAGGAGCCCGGCTCGATGCGAGCATTCTTTCACCCAGACCAGAGCCTCCACGATCCCCAGCAATTCATGAGGGTCGGGGTTATCAGCGACCCCAAGGACCTGCCGAGCCGGACGGAAGCTCTGTTGGGCGCTTTGGCGCAGCGTGGCGTCTTGCCAGAGCAGCCATCCGATTATGGCATTGAGCCGGCGCTGACTATCCATGCCAAGCCGTACCTAGAATTCCTTCAGACCGGCTATGAGCGTTGGCGGAGGATCCCAGAGGCAGGTCCGGAGGTTCTGCCGAACGTCTCCCCCTACTGGAACGGCAGCCCGGCGCAGGATCAGCGTCCGGCGTGCCGCTCGAGTTCGGTTGTGGCGCAGGCGGGCTACTACCTCGGCGATCTTGCTGTGCCGATCAGCGCGCATACCTGGACATCCGCCCTGCGCTCAAGCCATACCGCAACCGCGGCAGTGGACGCGGTGCTCGACGACGCCGGGATTGCCTACGCCCTCTGCCGTCCCTCAGGCCATCATGCCCGGGTCGATCGCGCGAGCGGCTTCTGCTACCTCAACAACGCGGCGATTGCCGCCCAGCGCCTGCGATCACGGTTCAGCCGGGTAGCGGTACTCGATGTCGACGCCCATCATGGCGACGGCACGCAGGAGATCTTCTATCGCCGCCCCGACGTGCTGACGGTCTCGACCCATGTCGATCCGGATGCCTATTATCCTTACTATATAGGCTACGCCGACGAACTCGGCCATGGCGAGGGGGAAGGCTACAATCTCAACCTTCCGGTTCCGCCTAAATCCGGCAACGAGGTCTACCATCGCGCCATCGACCAGGGGGTCGACAAGATCCTCACCTTTGGAGCGCAGGCTCTGGTCGTTGCGCTCGGCTACGATAGCCATCACGACGACCCAATTGGACTGCTCAATGTGTCGACGGAGGGATTCCGCGGCATCGGAGAGCGAATTCGGGCCGTCGGCCTCCCGACAGTCGTCGTGCAGGAAGGCGGGTATCAGATTTCCGTGATCGGCGACTGCCTGGAGCAGTTCCTCGCTGGCCTCACGGGCAACTAGATTTTACCTCCAGAGGGATAAAGCAATGAAGCAGGCTCTTCAGTTTTATGTGAATGGCGCGTGGGTGGATCCCATCGGCAGGGAAACGCTCGATGTTATCAACCCTGCCACCGAGGAGGCTTATGCCCGCATCGCGCTGGGCACTCAGGCCGATGTGGATCGGGCAGTGGCCGCGGCGAAACAAGCTTTCCCAGCCTTCTCCCGCACGAGCCGGAAGGAACGTGTCCAGCTTTTGGAGAGCGTGATTGCCGTCTACAAGAAACGTTATCAGGAGATGGCGGAGGCGATCTCGGATGAGATGGGCGCGCCGCTCGCTTTCTCACGTGACGCACAAGTGGCGGCTGGTCTCGGTCACCTGTCGCAAGTTCTCGAGGTGCTGAAGACCTACGAGTTTGATGAGGTGATCAACAATACGCTGGTCACCCGCGAGCCAGTCGGAGTATGCGGCTTCATCACACCGTGGAACTGGCCGAT
Source organism: Microvirga arabica (assembly GCF_016811235.1). Lineage (GTDB taxonomy): Bacteria > Pseudomonadota > Alphaproteobacteria > Rhizobiales > Beijerinckiaceae > Microvirga > Microvirga arabica. The sequence continues at coordinate 22,253 of NZ_JAFBID010000046.1, read as the reverse complement.
GAACCAGATCACCTGCAAGGTCGGCCCGGCGCTCGCCGCCGGCTGCACGATGGTACTGAAGCCGAGTGAGGTGGCACCGATGTCCGGTATCCTGTTTACGGAGATCATCCACGAGGCCGGCGTTCCAGCGGGCATCTACAACATGGTCAACGGCGATGGTCCGACCGTTGGCCAGGCGCTGTCCACCCATCCCGATATTGACATGGTCTCCTTCACCGGCTCGACCCGCGCCGGTATCGCTGTGGCGAAGGCGGCCGCCGACACGGTCAAGCGCGTCTCGCAGGAACTCGGCGGCAAATCGCCGAACATTATCCTTGCTGATGCCGACATACACAAGGCAGTCACCCACGGTGCGAGATCGTGCTTCAGCAACAGCGGCCAGTCGTGCAATGCGCCAACCCGCATGCTAGTCCCGGCGGACCGCCAAGAGGAAGTCATCGCGATCGCGAAGAAGATTGCCGAGCAGACCGTCGTCGGCGATCCGCGTTCCGCCACGACCACCATTGGCCCAGTGGTGAGCAAACTCCAGTACGACAAAATCCAGGGGCTGATCGAAGCAGGAATCGCGGAAGGCGCACGCCTTGTCGCCGGTGGGCCGGGTCGGCCCGAGCATCTCAATCGTGGCTATTATATCCGCCCGACCATCTTTGCCGACGTGCGCAACGACATGACCATCGCTCGCGAGGAGATCTTCGGCCCGGTCCTGTCAATCCTTCCCTATAAGAGCGAAGAGGAAGCGATCGCGGTCGCCAACGACACTGTCTACGGTCTGTCGAGTTATGTCACCGCCGGAACCATCGAGCACGCCCGCGACGTAGCGCGGCGCATCCGCGCGGGCATGGTGCATATCAACGGCGCCCCAGGTGACTTGGCAGCAGCGTTTGGCGGCTACAAGCAGTCAGGCAACGGCCGAGAGTGGGGCAAGTTCGGTCTCGAGGACTTCCTCGAGGTCAAGTCGATGTTCGGCTACCAGGCAGCCTCGCAGTAAATATGGCGCCGGAGGCGCCTCTCGGCGCCTCCGGTTTGCGTCGATGTGATTTGTCTAAACGAGGGCCTAGCATTGAACATTCCGCTTCCCCCGTTCAAGTCATTGAAGATCCGGATGGCGGTGATGCGTCAGTCCCTCGTCAAGAGGTACCCGAGTGGATTATGAATTCAAGACTATCGACCGCAACAACCTCGGCGAAGTCGTCTATCAGAACATCGCCGAGGCCCTTATCAAGGGGGCATTGCGGCCAGGTGCGCGCTTGAAGATCCGTGATCTTGCGCAAGAGATGGGTACCAGCGTTACGCCGGTGCGCGATGCCATACTGCGTCTCGTGCACGAGGGAGCGCTACTCCTGAAAAGCCCGCGCGATATCCGCGTTCCGGTTCTCCATCCGGACCGCTACCTTGAGATCCGCGCCATTCGACTGAAGCTCGAAGGTCTCGCCGCCGAGCGCGCGGCTGCAACGGCAGATGCCGCCGACATAAAGCGGCTTGAAATGCTAATCAGCAATAACGAAGAGGCTCTTTCCGTGCGCGACTTTGCCCGTGCTACGGAAATCAACCAAGTCTTCCACTTTGAACTCGCAAATATCGCGGCGATGCCGATCCTGCGTGGCATCCTACGCAACCTCTGGCTTCAGATGGGACCGGTGATCTCCGCTGCCTACATGGAAGGCGGCAGAACCATGATTGAGCATCACTATGATGTGCTCGATGCTATCCGCATACATGATGCTCAAGCAGCCAAACAGGCGATCCGCGACGACATCTTAAGCGGTGGCGACGTCATCCTGAGCAGCAATGTCTTATCCAACGAAGCCTGATGCTCACCAAGCATATTCATCTGCGATATGCTGCAGCCCCTGGGGTTATCATGAGTTTCTCTCTCTCCAACCATATCAATTTCGAGCGCTTCTGGCACACTATCGAGCGTTCGGCAGAGCTTGGCAGAGGACGGGAAGGCGGGTTGTCACGCCTTGCGTTGAGCGATGAGGACAAGGAGATGCGTGACGTCTTTGTCGCTTGGTGCCGCGAAGCCGGACTGACAGTCACTATCGATCAGGTTGGCAATATCTTCGGCCGACGCCAGGGGCAGGACAATTCCTTGCCGCCCGTGCTGATGGGAAGCCATCTTGACACCCAGGCGAACGGCGGACGCTTCGATGGAATCGTCGGCGTACTCGGTGCCTTGGAAGTGATCCGGTCCTTGAACGACGTCCGCCACGTGACCCGTAGGCCGATCGAGGTCGTCAATTGGACGAATGAGGAAGGCGCGCGCTTCTCACCGCCGATGACTGCTTCGGGATGCTTTGCCGGTACGTATCCGCTCGACTGGGTTCATGAGCGGTTGGGCGATGATGGAGCCACATTCGGAGCGGAGTTGAGCCGGATCGGCTACCTCGGAGAAGCCGCTGTCGGCGGCCGAGAACTTGATGGCTACTTTGAACTTCACATTGAGCAGGGTCCCGTTCTTGACGCAGCGAACGTGCAGGTCGGTATCGTCACGCATGCCTATAGCTCGCACGGCTTCCTGGTAGAGTTCAAAGGCGAGACCGCCCATACAGGCCCTTGCGCGATGGAGCGCCGCCGCAACGCGCTGATCGCCGCCGCCCGGCTGCTTGTCGCGGTAGACGATCTCGGTTGGGAGTATGCCGCCACCGGCGGAAAGGGTACCGGTGCGCGGCTTGCAGCCTGGCCCAACAAGGCGGGTATTCTGTCGGATTGGGCGCAAGCCGTATGCGATGTTCGCCACAACGATCCCGGTGCCGCAGCCGTGATGGCGGAGCGGGTCCAGCGCGCTGTGGGCGAGGCTGCTGCGCGTGCAGGCTGCACTGCGGAGATTCTTGATCGCTGGGACTGGGGCGGCATGATCTTCGACCCCGGGATGGTGGCCGAAGTTCGCCTCCAAGCCTCGACTCTCGATTATACCCAACGCGATCTACCGAGCCAAGCGGGTCATGACGCCTACTTCTTAGCGCGTGTCTGCCCGACAGCAATGATCTTTACTCCTTGCCGTAATGGCATCACCCATAACAACAACGAACTCGCGACGCGAGAAGATCTCGAGCCAGGCTTGAACGTGCTGCTCCACAGCATCGTCGCGCGGGCAGACCGCTGAGACGTTCCGGCTAGGAGGAGAAGCTTTCGTCCCGCCCTGCTCCAAACCCGAAAGTGTTGAGCAGACAATATGAAACAGGTGGGAAGCCTTGTGGCCGCATGATGTATGATGCATCATACGGCCACAACTTGCAGAATTGAAGGCTGAGGAGAAGAGTTTGCCCACGATCGCGCAACCTAATATTGGATCGCTCCTGGCAACGGCGGTGCCGACCTTTTCTGTCGAAGACGCACAAGCCGTCGCCCGCAGTGTCTTCGAGCTCGACGCTGTCGTGAGCGAACTCACTGGCGAACGCGACCGAAATTTTCATCTGCGCGTCAGCGAGGCCGAACATTACGTCCTCAAGGTCAGCAATCCTGCTGAGGATCCGCAGGTCATCGACTTTCAGACGAAGGCCCTACTCCACATCGCCTCAGTCGACGCATCTTTACCCGTGCCCCGTGTCCTCCGAGCACGGGACGGCGAAACCGAATGGGTGCTCAACCGTCTGGGAGAAGAGCCGCGCATCGTGCGTGTGCTTACGTTCCTTCAGGGAGATCCGCTTCACCGAATGACACCAAGCGTCACACTACGCCGCAGTATCGGCGGCTATCTGGCGCGCCTCGATCTCGCTCTAAGTAGCTTCTCGCATCCCGCCGCCAACCATGAGCTAATGTGGGATCTCAAGCATGCAAGCAGCATTCGCGATCTGCTCATTCATATTCCAGACGCTGCACAGCGGGGACTAGCCGAGCGCTTCCTCGACAACTTTGAGATGCATGTTCTTCCGAGTATGCCACGGCTGCGGGCTCAGGTGATTCACAACGACATGAATCCCAACAACGTCCTTGTCTCCGGCGACGATCCTGATCGAATCGCCGGCATCATCGATTTCGGCGACATGGTCCACGCCCCGCTGGTGAATGATGTTGCAGTGGCTGCAGCCTACCAGCCGACCTCGCTCGACCACCCGCTCGCTGGTGCTGCCGATCTCATCGCGGCCTACAATGCGGTTCTTCCTCTGGAACCGGGCGAAACCGACATCCTGTTCGATCTGATCGCCACGCGCATGGTGCTGACCGTCGGCATCTCGGGATGGCGCGCCACTCTCTATCCTGACAATAGAGATTACATCCTCCGCAACAGCTCACGGGCTTGGGACGGTCTTCAGCGCTTCGCTCTTCTCTCTCGCACCGAAGCACAGGTCTATTTTCATCGCGCGTGCCGAGGGGAGAACTAAAATGACGATGATTAATGCCTACGACCCCGCCGACGCGACGAGTGTAGCAAGACCTGAACGTGACATGATCATGCGCCGTCAGAGCCTGCTCGGTCCAGCTTATCGGCTTTTCTATGCCAATCCGGTCCACGTGGTGCGCGGCGAAGGCGTGTGGCTCTACGACCCGGACGGGAAGGCTTATCTTGATGTCTATAACAATGTCGCCTGTGTTGGACATTGCCACCCGCACGTAGTGGCTGCGCTCGCAAAGCAAGCATCACTTCTGAACACGCATACGCGCTACCTGCACGAGACCGTCCTCGACTATGCAGAACGACTGCTTGACTACTTCCCGGCGGAGATCGGACACGTGATGTTCACCTGCACCGGCAGCGAGGCGAACGACCTCGCCCTACGCGTCGCCAAGGCGCATACGGGGGGTACTGGCTTCATCATCACGGATTTCGCCTATCATGGGGTTACTGAGGCGATCGCCGGAATGTCACCCTCGCTCGGCCCCGCGATGATGCTCGGCGAGCATGTGCGCAAGGTGCCCGCACCCGACGCCTACCGGGGCGGCGGACGGGATGTTGGTAGGGATCTTGCTGACAACGTCCGCAAGGCGATCGACGACATGCGCGAAAAAGGGATCAAGCCAGCCGGCCTCCTGGTTGATACGATCTTCTCGAGTGATGGCGTCTTCACCGATCCCCAGGGCTTCCTTTCCGGTGCCGTCGACGCAATCCATGAAGCAGGCGGCCTGTTCATTGCGGACGAGGTGCAACCTGGCTTCGGCCGCACCGGCGAAAGGATGTGGGGCTTCCAGCGTCATGGCATTCTGCCGGATCTCGTGACGCTGGGGAAACCGATGGGCAACGGCCACCCGATAGCGGGCATGGCGGCTCGCCCAGAGATCCTCGCGGAGTTTGGGCGGCGCCTGCGCTACTTCAACACCTTCGGCGGTAATCCCGTCTCGGCGGCAGCCGGCATGGCGGTGCTCGACATCATCGAGGGAGAGAAATTGCGGGACAACGCCCGAATTGTCGGCGCGCACCTTCGTACCGGTCTAGAGAACCTCGCACAGCGCTATGAGATTATTGGGGACATCCGCTCCGCAGGATTGTTCGTCGGCGTGGAGCTTGTCCGCTGCCGCGCGTCGAAGGACCCCGCCCGCGATGAGACCGCCCGTGTTGTCAATGGACTTCGAGAGCGACGCGTCCTCATCAGTGCGGCGGGCCCTTCCGCGAATATCCTCAAGATCAGGCCGCCGCTGGTCTTCTCGAAAGACAACGCCGACCTATTTCTCACGGCTCTCGACGAGACACTGGCGGAGGTCGGCGTCTCTTAGAACACTGTCCGCCGATGTGAATCCAGTTGGCCGTTTACGAGGCGGCGCAGGCGCGTCTCAAAGGAGGACCACCACGCATGGGAGACGCGACGATCTAGCTCTCCCTCAGGAGGATGGGAAGGGCGTGCCTAGCTTGCCCTTCGCTCATGACATTCATGTCCTGCCGCATCGTGATTTTGCACGCGATGCATTGGATCTCACGTGTCAGGCAGCTGTGACCAGCGCACCCGGCTGCTTGATCTCGATTTCCACAAACGCAATCGGGTGATCCGAGCCGTTCATGACGTCGTGCTCAATACCCGGCTGGCGCATGTAGGACTGCCCGGCAGCGAGCGGAATGTCCTTTGCAGCTGTCCCGTCGTGGATCCGCAGAATGCCGTCCGTCAGCATGATGACAAAGTACGCCCATTCATGCCGATGCCAGCCCGTCACCGCACCAGGGGTGAAGTCCCAGCGCGTGATGCGGATGGTCGGGTCGTCCTGCTGTATGGTGGGAACCGCCGGAACGTTACATTTAAAAGCCATCTCTTCCTCTCATGTTACGGGCCCGATGCAGGTGGCCCTGGTCGAAACTCAGACGCGCCGCAGGGGCGCGAGAACCGCAGATGCGGCACCAATCACCAGCATGAGGCCGGCAAGATCAGTTAGGGTTGGCGCTTCCCCCAGCAGGAACACGGCCCCGGCTACGCCGACAGCCGGAACCATTAACGTGCCAAGGCTCGCAGTGCTGGCAGGCAAGTGCGACAGGGCCGCGAACCAGAGCACGTAGGCGAGCGCCTGCGCAAACAGTACATGGTAGAGAAACGCCGTGATAGTAACAGGCTTCAATGCCTGCGGTAGCGCAGCCGTCTCGAAAGCGAGCATTCCGACTGCCGCGCAGGCGGCGCCAATGAGTAATTGCCATGCGGCAATCGCGAGTGCCGGCGCTTCGACGGGGAAGCGCTTACTGACTATAGTTCCAAGCGCCCAGCAGATCCCCGCCATAAGCGCATAGAACAGCCCAATCGAAACCTCACCTGTCCGGGTGAGCGGCCAACCCAGCGCGCCCAACCCGGCAACACCAAGCGCGACCCCGAACCGCCGTCGGCCATCAAGTGGTTCCCTGAGCAGGATCCTCGCGAATAGTACAGTCCAAATCGGCATGGTGAAGGTGATGATCGCCGCCCGTGATGTTGGCGCAGAAAGTTGCGCGAACGCGAGAAGGATATTGAAGGCCGCGATCGACAAGAATCCTGCTGCGGCTAGACGCACCCATTGTGACTTCTTCACCGCAAGGGATTGTCCGCGCAGGGCGGTGATCACGATCAGACAGGCCGAGCCAAGCGCCATCCCGCTCGCGCGCAGCATCCATGGCTCGATCTCAGCGAGCGCAATCCTCACTGCCGGCCAGTTAAGTCCCCAGAGCAGAGCGAGCAATGGCACAGCCGCCGGGTAGTAACGATCATCCTTTGCCCGTCCCATCGTGTCGCTCCGATCGAAGGGCGCGGAGGCAGGCACCAATGCGGTCCACAGCGCTTCAGAACATCAAGATAGCGAGGCGTTTCATCCGTGACAACGTCTGCCGTCAGGCTTGTGATGCTCAATGCTGCGACGAAGCTGACCCTGCAATCAAGAACCGCACGCCAAGTTTCGGCAGACCCACGCAGCAGTCATTCTCAGCCAACTGCCGTCGCCGCCCCGAGATCATGCCTCGGCCTTGTGCAACTTGGCTGCGGACACTTGCCTGAATGGCATGCGCCGCGGCAACTCGCCGGAAAGGTCCGGCTGCCGCTCTCTGTCCGAAACAAAGACCAGCGCGGTGCGAGAACTGACGCCGCAATTCAGGAGCGCGCGCGCCCCGGCCGGGACTAAGCAGCATCGATCGGCAGCATCGGGGCTTAAACGTGATTGACGCTCAGCCCTCGTGTGACGCGCACAGGAAGTCCGCGGTAGCTCTCTGTGAGGCTACTTGCGTAAGAACGAGTGACGCTACCCCGTGCAGAAGCCGGCCGAGCTGAATGGGCGATGCCACTTCAAACACGCTCGCATCGAGCATGTAGTGCAGCATGGCCTCATTAAATTAGACGAGTCCTGACGCTGCGAGTGTGTGAGGCAGGCGCCAGGCCGTTCTACTATCGAGCTCTGCACTCTGCGCAGGCTCGGTCATCGTCAGCCTTGGCCATGCGGATGTAAGAGCCCTCAAGAGAGCCACAGCGCGCGACCGCACGGACCAGCAGTACGCCCGCTTTAGCCCGGACACGGTTCTGCTCTGGGCTGGGCAACCAGTTGGTCAAGCTAATGCCATACGATAATACAATGGATTAAACGTTGACATAAAATAGACCGCTTGCAGATACTCGGCTTGGCGTCAATTCGAAGTTCACACTGTCCTCAGAGACCCGACCCATGCCTCTCAACCCACAGCTGCGCGACGACATCATTGCCTCTGTCGAGCAAGGTTTCGACGAGCAGATCGCCTTTACCCAGAGCCTAATACGCTTCCCGTCAACCCGCGGCGCGGAGCATACGTTGCAGGATTTTGTTTTCAGGGCGCTCGGTGATCGTGGCTACGCCCTGGATCGCTTTGAAATGGACCGCCAGACGATCGAGAGGCATCCGGGCGGCTCTCCTTGGTCAAACGAGCATTCAACCGCGCCAATCGTCGTTGGTATTCATCGGCCACGCGAGGAGAAAGGCCGATCGCTGATCCTGCAGGCCCATGTCGACGTGGTCCCGGCCGGTCCCACCGAAATGTGGTCACATGCCCCCTTTGATCCGGTGATCGAGGGTGACTGGCTCTACGGCCGGGGTGGCGCCGACATGAAGGTGGGACACGCGGCCAACATCTTCGCAGTGGACGCTCTGCGCCGGATCGGATTGCAACCAGCGGCTACTGTTTACATCCAATCGGTCGTGGAGGAGGAGTCCACGGGCAACGGCGCGCTGATGACCCATCTTCGCGGCTACAAAGCCGATGCCGTACTTATTCCGGAGCCGGAGGACGAGAAACTCGTGCGCGCCAATGTCGGCGTTCTCTGGTTTCAGGTCGAGGTCCTTGGCCATCCGGTGCACGTGCGCGAAATGGGGGCAGGCGCCAATGCGATTGATGCAGCTTATCGGGTGATCGGTGAGTTGCGCCGCCTCGAAGCCGACTGGAACGAACGCAAGAAGGGGCGTCCAAACTTCGAGAACGATGCACACCCTATCAACCTGAATGTCGGTAAGATCGAAGGGGGAGACTGGGCGTCATCGGTACCATGCTGGTGCCGCCTGGACTGCCGGATCGCGATTTATCCCGGTATCCCGGCGGAGGAAGCCGCCCGTGAAATCAGGGAGCGGATCGCAGCTTTCGCACGGTCCGATGCTTACTTCGCCAATAGCCCGCCGCGGGTCACCTTCAACGGCTTTCACGCCGAGGGCTACGAACTGGCCCCCGGATCGGATGCGGAAGCCGTTCTCGCCGCAGCACACCAGAGCGCGACAGGCTCCCCCCTAGAGAGCTTCATGACGGCCGGCTATCTCGACGCCCGTGTCTATGCGCTCTACGACGGGATCCCAGCTTTGTGCTATGGTCCGATATCCGAGAACATTCACGGGTTTGACGAGCGTGCCAATATTTCGTCCATCAAGCGTATCACCACGGCGATAGCCCTGTTCATTGCGGAATGGTGTGGCGTTGAGACGGCATAGCCTTACCCTCTTCACCGCCCCGCGGGCCGGTTTGTGCGAGACGTGAGGCACCGCGGCGGTCATTACTCGTCGCCCTCTGTGCCTTCGACGCCGTCGGGTGCTCTCGCAGCGGCGTAGCTGGCGACGAGTTGGCCGTGAGCCATACGGCATCTCATGGAATGCAAACAGTCTCGAGTGGGCCTCCTTCGGTTTAGATACTGCTGGCGAATGCATTCTGGGCCAATTGGGAGCGTCTTGTGTTTGGTGAAAGCGGATTAGCGCGTTCGTGCGAGCGGCGTACCGGAAAACTGGGCCCCGAGCAAATGAGGGTCATGGCTGCCGCCGTCAGCACATGCTGAAGATGCGTCTTGGCGAGGCAAATGAGCGGGAGCGCTGCAGATGTAGGCTCCGGACACGCCGGCTGAGACTTTTCCCTCGATGCCGGCGCGCCGCTAGTATTCCGGTGCGAAGGCAGGCTGTGCCTCGCGCTCTCGAGCTGCCTCAGGGGTTTCGTTTTCCTCCTGAGGGCGTACTGTGAGAAGGCGCGGGCGTGGTCTTCACATGCGTGATCATGTGGAATCCACCCCCATAGCAGACCTCGGCCAGATGCACCTTATAGCCAATCCACGCCGTCGCTCGATTCTTGGTATAGTGCACTTCCGGATCATAGGGCGAAGCAGCCGTCAGCAATGACCGCGGAAGCTCCTTGTTGTCGGGTCCGCCATCGCACCGGACGAGCGGCCTAAGCGGGTGGCCAACCTCAGGACCCGCCTATACGCCTGAGCTCAATCCCGGCGTCAGGCGGGCCATGGCGAACAAGCTGCCTAATTCAACCGCTGACTTGTATCGTCTAGCCCCCGCGAGTTCAACCACCTGCAGTGTCGACCCGAGATAATCGTCAGCCTCCTGCTCCATGTACCTCTTTCGGCTCCTGGACTGTCGTGAGGATCATTTGTTCGGAAAATCTCCAATCTCTATGATCAAACAGGGCTCGATAAATAGAGAGGAAGTATATTCCCCCTCTATTGGACCCAAACTGGCAGCACGTGGCGAATGACTCACCTCGTCATTATAGGGCTGCCACATCGGTCTCCCGCAACAGTGTCGCTGTCTCATCGAGAGTGACCTTAAAGCGCTCCACCATATCGCGAACCTGATCTTCCGAGATGATCAGAGGCGGACAGAACGCAATGGTGTCACCAATAGCGCGGATAATCAATCCGTGCTCATGAGCACGGGAGAATACCTGTGCCCCGACTTTGCCCACAGGGTTAAACTTCGCTTTGGTGGCCTTGTCCGCGACCAGTTCCACGCCCGCGATCAATCCAGCACCGCGAACTTCGCCGACAAGAGGATGGTCTGTTAAGGCGCGAAGTTCGGTCTGCATCACCTCGCCTACGCGCCGCGCGTTCTCAACGAGATTCCTCTCTTCGATGATGTCGAGGTTCTCGAGTGCGACTGCCGCAGGAACTGGATGACCGGAAGCCGTGAAGCCATGGCCGAACGTGCCGATCCTCCCCGAATTGTCGGCAATGCCCTCATATAGCTCATGACTAATCATCACCGCCGCAAGAGGCTGGTAGGATGAGGTAATCTGCTTCGAGAGCACCATGACATCAGGGTCGATCCCGTAATAGTCACACCCGAACATCGTCCCAAGACGGCCGAAGCCGTTGATCACTTCGTCCGCAACGATCAGTACATCATACCGCCTGCAAACTGCCTGGATCTTCTCCCAGTAGGTGGCTGGCGGTGGCAGAACACCGCCCGCCCCCATCAGCGGTTCACCGATGAAGGCCGCAACTGTGTCGGGTCCCTCCTCCATGATTGTCGCTTCAAGCTCTGCCGCGAGACGGTCGGCAAACGCCTCCTCAGTCTCACCCGGTTCCGCATACCTATAATAGTGCGGGCAGGTGAGGTGTCGGACCGGCACAAACGGAAGGTCAAAATCACGCTGGTTAGCCGGTAGCCCCGTCAGGCTGCCCGACGCGATCGTGATCCCATGGTAAGCATTGACACGAGAGATGAATTTCTTCTTCGTCCTCAACCCTCGTGCATTGTTGTAGTACCACACCATCTTAATGACACTGTCATTCGCCTCAGAACCGGAGTTCGTAAAGAAGGCACGTCTGAGACGGGCAGGCGTCATTTTGACCAGTCGCTCCGCCAAGTCGACTGACGGCTCGTTCGTTTTGTGTGAGAAAGTGTGGTAGTAGGGCAATTTGGCCATCTGGCGGCTAGCCGCCTCGACAAGGCGCTTCTCCCCAAAACCGACTGCCACGCTCCATAGGCCGGCCAGCGCCTCGATGTAGCGATTCCCCAGATCGTCGTAGACGTAAATTCCCTCGCCCCGGTCAATCACGATCGGCCCGACCTCCTCGTGCTTTCGGGCGTTGGTGACAGGATGGAGCACGTACTCCACGTCGCGTGCATATGTCGAGTTCGGGTGTCTGCGCATAGCTCTTGCTGTCCTTCCGTGTGTTGGCTTACCGATTTCCAAAGAACCGTAAATTGATCCTGCTATCAGTCCTGTGCGAACAGGCAGGAGATGACTGCGTGTCACCACGCACGAGAGGTTCGTGATAGCGACTGAGCCAAGACAGTTCCATATTGCTCACGGCGCCGCCTGAAGTGCAATCCGCTCCTGACACCACCGGAGCGCGGCGGCGTTTCCGCCAAGGTAGAGCGTGCCGATGATGAGGAGTAGGGCGGCTGCAACACGCTCCTCTGCGGGCCTTCTTTCCATCAAGCAGTTGCGGCCTTGCGGCTGTCCTGCCAAGCGCGCCAGAGAGGTGCAACTAAGACAAACAGCGTCAATGCAATCAGGATCATCGATATTGGTGACGATGCAATCGCAACAGCGTTCCCTCCTGAGATCGTTAGCGCGAGGCGGAGCTGGCTCTCTGCAAGCGGCCCAAGGATGACGCCGAGCACGATCGGGGCGCTCGGATAGTCGAGCTTCTCCAGGACATAGGCAACAAGGCCGATGCCGAGCAGCATATAGAGGTCGAACATGGAGTTGTTGACGGCGTACACACCCACCGCAACGAACAGCATGATGATCGGCGCCAGCATGATCCTTGGCAGGCGCAAGGCTTGCCCGAAGATCCGTGTGGCCGCCAGTCCCCCAACAAGGGCCAGCAGGAACGCCGAGAGAAGCATCTGCAGCATGAAACCGTAGATCACATCAGGATGATCGCGGAACAGTTGAGGTCCCGGCCGCAGGCCGTGAACCAGCAGTCCGCCCAGGATGACCGCCGCAACGCCGGACCCCGGAATGCCCAACGTCAGCGCCGGGATCAATGAGGCGGCATTGTCGGCACCATTTCCGGCCTCCGATGCGGCGACGCCTTCAGGGTTGCCCTTGCCGAAGCTCTCAGGGTTTTTCGAGATCCGCTTCGCATCATTATAGGCCAGGAAGCAGGACATGCTTCCGCCGGCTCCGGGCAGAATGCCGATCACGATCCCGATTACTGAACTGCGAAGCCAGATGGGCATGAATTCGCGCCACTTCGACAGCACCGAACCCTGCCGCCGCAGCTTGAGCAGATCTCCGGACATACCAACCTTCAAGGCCTCCTCAATCATCTGCATCACAGGGGGAATGGCGAATAAGCCAGTCAGCAGGACCACGATGTCGAGACCATCCGCGAGAGGAAGAAGGTCGAAGGTAAAGCGCTCCACACCCGTGGAAATATCTTGCCCGATCGTACCAATGGCCAATCCGATTAAGGCAGCAATCAAGCCTTTGATCAGATCCTCTCCCAGCAGCGAGGAGACCGTGGCCAATCCCAGAACGGCGACCCAGAAAAACTCTGCCGGGCCGAAGAGAAGGCTGAGTTTAACCAGGGGCGGGGCGAACAGGATGAGCGATATGGCGGACAGCACACTGCCGATAACGCCCGAGACAACGGCAACCTGCAGGGCATAGGCCGCCTGCCCCCGCTTCGTCATCTCGTAGCCATCGAGGATGGTCGCGACGGATGCGGGCGTTCCGGGCACTCTCATCAGAATTGCTGGAATCGCCCCACCATAGCTTCCTCCATTGTACATGCCTGCCATCATGCCGAGGGCAAACAAAGGGTCGAGGCCAAACGTCAATGGAATAAGGATCGCGATCCCTGTTGTCACAGTCAGGCCAGGCAATGCACCAACAACCAAACCGGCGACGGTTCCGAGCAGCACCGCAAACAGGTTTGCTGGAGCGAGGACATGCGGGAGAGCACTGACAAGAGCGTCGATCATGGCAGAGCCTCGAGAAGGAAGTTTAGAATATCAGGGGGAAGTGGACGCTCCAAAATGACCCGGAAGATGAGAAGGATCACTGCCAGGGTGCCGAGCACGACCGGGACGAGGAGACGCCACTCTCGATATCCCAGCACGAATGGGAGACTGATTGCGAAGGCCACGCTCGGCAGAAGATAGCCGAAGAGGTCGATCATCACGAAATAGACCAGGAGGAAGCCAAACCCGACGATGAACCGGATCGGATGTTCGAAGAATGGTTGCACTCCGCTCTCTCTCGGCCTTATCACCTCGCGAACGATGACCAGCAGAGCCCCGATCCCGAGCAGCACTGCAAGGGTGCGCGGGTATCCAGCACTGTCTGGCGGAAACTTCCCTGCTTCGATGAAGATGGCCGATGCGGCGGCGATTAGCGCCGCCGCAAAGGTGATCTCGGCCTGACGCCGAGTCAGAGCGGATTTTACCGCCATGGCGTCACTTTCCATGTAGCCTCGAGGTCGGTGGTCATCTTGTCCAGGAGCGCCTTGTACTCATTGGCCTTCAGAAAATTGAGCGGGATCTCGGCCTTTCTGGCGGCTTCCAGGTACTCCGGATCGTTGAGAGCCTTGTCGACAGCGTCCTCCAGTTTGGCCACGATATCAGCGGGGACGCCCTTGGGCGCGGCGATGCCGCGTGTCGCACCGGCAACCAGGTCGACGCCCTGTTCACGGAAGGTCGGCGCGTCTTTCATGTAGGACGAGCGCTCGGCATCCATGATGCCGAGGATGCGGATTTCACCCTCACGCACCAGCTGAAGCGCCTCGCTCAGGTTCATCGTTGCACTCGGAATATGATTGCCGAGGATCGCCTGCCGCACAGGCGCTGTGCCCCCAAAAAAAGCTGGATTGAACTTGACGTCGGCAAGTCGGTTCAGATTCAGAATGGCAATGTGTTCCGACGAACCGGCAGCTCCCGATGTGCCGATCACGACCGAATTCGGGGCCTTCTTTGCAGCGTCGATCAACTCCTTCAGGGTTTTGTAGGGGCTGTTCTTGTTGACGACCAGAATCCCAGGATCGTAGACGAGGTTCGCAATGGGTTGAAAGTCGTCCATCTTGAACTTCGCCTTGTTCTCGACGACGAGCGCATTAATGGCTGGCGCGTTGATAAAGCCGATCGTATAGCCGTCAGGCTGTGCGGTCGCGAGAGCGGTCCAGCCGATCTCACCGCCGGCTCCCGGCTTGTTGATGACCGCGATACGGGCGTTTGAACCAAGATGCTTTTCCATGAACCGCGCAATCGAGCGCGCGGCGACATCCGTTCCGCCGCCTGGAGCGAACGCAACAATCATCTCGATCGGCTTTGCCGGGTATTCAGCGCTCGATGCCGATGAGATGGCACCCAGGGCGATCGCCAGGCAGGCTCCTAGTTGAACAAGCTTTCTCATGTATCCCTCTCCATTTTGTATGACTTCCCCATCATTCACGACGGGGTGATGCGCTAGCACCGCGAGCGGCAGCTAGGTTACTAGTCGACGATTGTTGTTGTTCTTGGCCCGTAGGCAGCGTGCGAAAGTCCTGGTCTCAACCTTGTCTTAGATGGGACTGAGAGCTCCATATTCTGCCCCCTGTAAGGCTTGTGTCCCATCGTGACCCTCTTCGCGTCCACTTCTGAGCGATGGGCTCATTCCGGGATGAACCGTGGGGCACGTCTATGCGGCTTTGCCCGAACCGCCAGCCGCATGATCGGCATCAACCCACTCGTCACCAAGAATTTCAGCGGTCGAGAAGGCTTGGAGATTGGCGAAATGAACCTCCTTGTCCTCCACGAACAGCGTGCGGACGATCCCCCGCGCGAGTCGATCAGCCCCTTCGCTGACCGCTGGGATATCGCCGCTCAACTTACCGTGGCTCAGGGTAGCCGGGAAATTGAAACAGTGAATGTGTTTCAGCACGGGACATTCGCCAGGTTGCTTCTCAAGAAATTCGAACGCTTCACCGAGATCCGGGGAGGTCTCCAACTCCGCATTGCGCAATCCATCAGGCGGGCTGAATCGATCCCCCCAGAAGCGGATATGCGGGATAAATTCCTTAAGCTCCGGCCGCAGCGAGAGATCGACCCGGAAACCGGTCGCGAAGATCATGAAGTCGAGATGATATTCGGTTTTGGGCGTTGTCGCGACGAGGCAATCGCCCTCTTCTCTGAGGTTCGTGACCGGACTGCCAAGGTGGAAGAAGGCATTCTCGTGCCGCGACACACGCAGTGTGCTGTCACGTGGCGGCGGCGTCTGCGCCGACAAAGTGTAGTCGAGAAACTTCCATTTCCACTCGTCGGGAAGGCCCGCGAACCCGTGCACCACTCCCTGGCTGCCGATGCCCGTGAATTTGTTGATACGTGGAATGTCGGTGCGGCGGATGAAGAGATCCAGGCGTGCCACCCCCTGCTCCAACGCTGTCGCCGCATTATCCATCGCCGACGCGCCCGCGCCGACCACACCGACGCGTTTGCCACGAAGGGCCTTGAAGTCAATATCATCCGCTGAGTGGGCCCAGAAACGTCGATCGATCGGGCGCACGAATTCCGGCACATAGGAGCCACCAAGCCCATCGCGTCCAGTCGCTAGAACCAAATGGCGGGTCAGCACCGTCTCCCGCGAACCTTTGTGATCGATCTCGACATCCAGCAAACCATCGGCCCGTGCGTGAACACCGGTGACCGTCGTGTCATTCTGAACCGGCAGGTCCAGCACCTTTCGATACCAGACAAGATAGTCCATCCATTGATGCTTGGGGATCTTATCAAGCTCGTCCCAAGCCTGGGCTCCGAAGCGAGCCTCAAAATATGCCCTGAAGGTGAGCGCAGGAAGGCCCATCGCCGGCCCCGTCAGCTGCTTGGGCGAGCGGAGCGTCTGCATGCGGGCAAAGGTGACCCAAGGCCCCTCCTGGCCTTCGGGGGCACGATCATACACGACGATGTTATCAACCCCGAAGCGCTTCAACATGGCGGAGGCCACGAGCCCGCACATGCCCGCACCGACGATGACCACGTCCCGAACGTCCCTGCCGTCGACGCATCGGCGCGGCACCCAGGACTTGGCGGGGAATTCCAGCCATGACAGATCCTGCCTGAGCCGGGCCTCCAGTGCCTTGAGGCCCGGGCCTCCAGAACGATGCTGGTTCATCATCAAAGATTGTCCTCTCGTGCACGGATGGGTGTGGCATCGGTTGCCTGGTCCAGTTCTCCCGAGAGGGTGGCGGAACCGTAGATTGCCTGAGCGAGACCGTCGCGGCCCGAAGGGTCGTGGTGGCGGCAGCCAGGCAGGGTTTCCATCGCGACCTGCTCGAGTGCGCTGATGAGCGCCTGCACGGTGGGCGACACCGGCTTTGCAAAGGGCGTAAACGCTCCGAACAAAAACGGAATGTGGACGTCGAGTGGACGAACGGCCAAGCCCTGGATCGGAATGCCGTAGGCAATCGCGGGCTCGACCAATGCGATGCCAAGCCCCGCACGAGCCGCACCAAGAGCGGTAAAGGATGCATTCGTATCGATGATCCGCTCCGGCCTCACCCCAGCCTGAGCTAAAGCCTCGTCGATCCGGCGCCGGAGGCGATACGGATTGGCCATTGTCACGAGCGGCCGTGAGGCAAGAGCCTTCATGTCGATTACGCTGGAGCGGGCCAAGGGATCGTCTTCGGGAAGGACCGCCACGCAGGGCGCTTCGGCGATCCAGTGTACCTCGATACCAGGATGCTCGATAGGTAAGCTGGCAACGCCGAGATCCGCTGTCCGGGCCAACACCGCTTGCACGACATGCTCAGCTGCGGAGGATCGCAGATGAAGCTGATGGGGGACGAGCCCCTGGTCGACGCGGGTGAGAGCCTGGGGAACAATCCCGGCTGCGAGAGCCGGAATGGCGGCAATCTCGATCGTCTGAACCTGACGCTTCGCAATTGCTTGGGCGCGATCAGCGATATGCTTGATGCCGACGAGAAGCCGCTCGACCTCATCATGGAACAGGAGACCCTGTTCGGTGGGTGTGATCCGTGGCCCGTTGCGATACAAAAGCTCAAACCCAAGATTGGCTTCAAGATCCTGGATCAATCGCGTGACGGCCGGCTGCGACCGTCCGAGCAGACGGGCTGCGCCGGTGATGCTGCCTGCCGACATAACAGCTGCAAAAGCATCTAACTGCTTCAGATCAAGGCTTTCGATATCCATATTTTGTATCGTACCCTGGGAACCATGCTAAGCAAGCATAAAAATATGCAGAACTATGATTATTTTACCATCATAATATCTGGTATGCATTATGAATGTTATGAATGATGTTCACCTGTTGATACGTTCTGATTATAGTGCATAGTCCCTTCTCCACCTCGCGAACTGCCCCAATCGGACTTCTCAGCTCATGGAATCCCTGCTTCAGAACACCCACTCAACGCTTAAGCTTGATGGCCACGAGGCAGCCTGCAATAGCAGCGCTAATGGCTCATGGGTGGAGATGGCTATTGCCCGCATCGAGGCCGATCAAAAACGATCGGCCGACACACATCTTCACAAGGTCGAGGTTCCTGCTCTCAATGGGATCAATCTATACCTCAAGGACGAGTCCACCCACCCGACCGGGAGCTTGAAACACCGTCTGGCACGCTCTCTGTTCCTGTACGCCCTCTGCAATGGACAGATCCGGTCGGACACACCGATCGTTGAGGCTTCGTCGGGATCGACGGCCGTTTCCGAAGCCTATTTCGCCCGCATGATCGGGCTGCCGTTCTACGCCGTCATGCCGCGAAGCACGTCCAGTGAGAAGATTGCCGCTATCAAGCATTATGGCGGGCAGTGTCACTTTGTTGAGGATGGCCGTTTCCTTTACGAGGAAGCAAACGCCTTGGCCGGGCGTCTGGGCGGCCACTACCTCGACCAGTTCACTTATGCCGAACGAGCAACGGATTGGCGAGGCAACAACAACATTGCGGAATCGATCTTCGAGCAGATGCAACTCGAAGAGCATCAGGTTCCGTCGTGGATTGTTATGAGTGCGGGGACCGGAGGAACAACGGCCACGATTGGCCGGTATATCCGCTACAAGCGCTTCCAGACCAAGCTTCTTGTCGCTGATGTTGAGCATTCGGCTTTCTTCGACGGCTACAAGGAACGCCGCGGTTGCACCACTTCTGATCATCCAAGCCGCATCGAAGGCGTTGGTCGCCCCCGCGTTGAACCTTCATTCGTGCCCGGTGTCGTGGATCGGATGCTCAAGGTGCCCGATGCAGCCTCGATTGCCGCTATGCGGGTGCTCTCGCGCCTTCTCGGCCGGCGCGTCGGTGGATCGACAGGAACCAACTTCTTTGGTTTCTGCTGGGTGGCCGCACGAATGAGAGCCGCAGGTGAGACCGGCTCGCTTGTGACTTTGATCTGTGACTCGGGAGAACGTTACCGCGCCACGTATTACTCGGAAGACTGGCTTCGAGAGGCCGGAATTGATCCGGTTCCTTATGAAGCGGTAATCGACCGTTTCCTGGCTGGCGGCACTTTCGACTGCCACGTCGAAGTCGCGTCACTCGTTAGCCCTTAAAGGTGCGTCCGTAGAAAGGACCAAGATGAGCAACGTCAATATCATCGAAGAGCTGGCAGGTGTGCGGCTTGGTTCGCCCCTCGCCCAAACCCTTCTCGCTCGTGTGGATATCATGAAGCTGAGCCAGGCTAGCTATGACGCCATCATTCGTCCCCGAGAGCCTGGCGGCTTGAGCCACGCGGAACGGTCTGCCCTCGCAGCTCGCATGGCACGCCAGAACGCCGACGAGACCTTGGCCGAGCACTACATGGGCAAGCTGCAGGAGGCCTGTGCCGACCCAAAGCTGAACGAGCCTATATTGCCGGGAGAAGTCGCCAACTACGGCAAGCGGCTTAACGCCATCGTCCGACATATGGATCTGCTCACCCGCGAGCCGAAGGAAGCGACGCGTGCGGACATCACCGCCTTGAAAGACGCAGGCATCAGCGAACCGGACATCGTGCGCCTGTCGGAACTGGCTGCTTTTGTGAATTACCAGGTCCGCGTGATCGCTGGTCTTAAAATGCTAAAGGGTATGCTCGGATGAAAACGGTTCATGAGTTCACGACTGAGCTTCCGCGCTGGTCGCCCTACATTACTCCCGTAAAACTCTCGGAGGCGACGCCCGAGCAGCTTGACGCCATGAAGGTGACACCCTCGAACAAGAGCGTGTCGGATTACGTTCTTGTGTTAGCCCATGATCCGGAATCCCTCGCTCAACGGTCGCCTCTCTTCAACGCTATCATGTACGGCAATGACGGCCTCTCGCGTGCGGAGCGCGAGCTTGGTGCTGTCGGTGCCTCTGTCGTCAATCGTTGCGTTTACTGTGCTGCAGTCCATGCGAGCCGCTACAATCAGCTGACAAAACAGACTGATGTTGTCGAGCGTATCTTCCAGAATGGAGCGAATGCGAAATTAGAAAAGCACGAACAAGCAATCTTTGACTTTGCCGTCAAGCTTTCGCAAACACCGCCGGCTATCACTGCGGACGATATAGTAAATCTACGTGCCATTGGACTTTCGGAGCTGGAGATCGTTGATCTTGTGCTCTCCACCGCCATCTTCGGCTGGGCGAATCGCCTGATGCACACACTGGGGGAGCCCGTGAAGGCAGCGAGCTAAGTGCCAAAAAGCTGAGGCGCATCCCACCGCGACACCTGCCGGCAATTTAGCCTGACCGGTGTAAGGCTAGACGTCACAGAACGCAGGGTTTTCGTGATGAAAATTGGAATTGTTGGATGCGGCGGCATTGCGCTTGGCTACGCCGCCTTTCTCGTAAAGAATGGCCATCAGGCCGTCGTTTGGTCCCCATCCGGCGAAAGTGCCCGCTCTCTCATCGGGCAGGAAATTACGGCGTCTGGCGCCCTTGAAGGCAGCTTTCGTATTCAGGTGGTTGGTTCGGTTCGAGAATTGGTCTCCGAGGCCGAGGTTGTGATCATTGCCGTACCTGGATATGGACACCGGGCGGTCATTGAAGCTGTTGTACCGTTCGCTCGCGAGGGTCAGTCCTTTATCGTCAGTGCACAATTGTCTCTGAGCGGCGTCTATCTGAAACATAGCCTTACGGCTCGAGGCATCGAGTCTAACGTCATGGCTTGGGCTACAACGGTACTGATGAGCCGCCGAACTGGACCGACAAGTATTGCTATCGGTGGTATTCGCCAGATGCTTGAGGTTGCAGCACTCCCCGGAGCAGCTGGGGCAAAATGCCTTGATCTATGCCGCACATTGTTCGGGGATCGCTTCCGGATCGTCCCAGACATCCTTGCGATCGCTCTCGGCAACCTCAATCCGCCAATCCATATGGCGAGCGCCCTTTGCAACTTCACACGGATTGAGAAAGGCGAATATTGGGCAAACTACGATGGCATCACACCATCCGTCGCGCGACTTGTTGAGGCGCTTGATAAAGAACGACTGAGCTTAGCCAAAGCATACGGGGTGACGGTTCGCACGGTTCAGGAGCATTACCGACTGACCTTTGGCTTTGAGGAGGGCCACTCGATTGCGGAAATGGCGGCAATGGTCCATAAGCAGCGCCAAGGTCCACCAGGTCCGACAACCTTGGATACGAGATTTGTTACCGAAGACGTTCCTTTCGGCATTGTACCACTCGTTGAGCTGGCGGCTAGGCGAGACGTTCCATTGCCGCTCCACCAAGCAGGAACTCAACTCTTTTGTGCATTGTATGGGCGCGATTTCTCGAAGGAGAACGATCTTCTTAAGGTCTTGCCATGGAAATCGATTGTAGCGAGCTCGGAATCAGACTCAGCTGAGCTGACGCTGCCTGAATAATCGGTCCATACAAGGCATTGATTCACCCAGATGAAACTGGGTCCACGACGTTGACGCGGCGCTGTTGCAGTAACTTGGACGGGCCACAATGAACCCGCCCGAGGGGTCGCGTCAGGCGGAAAGCCCGAATTGCTTCTTGATCAGACGGATTTCTCCTGTCGCTCCAGGTTTTCGCTGGACTGAGTGGCCGCGGCGGATCATGCGCATAACCTACAGGAACTCCGTGCGTCGATGTAGGCAGACACGGTGCCGCTGGGTGTGCGCCTGATCTCTAAGGCGTCCCGTAGCCGATTGTTGCATCTGATCTTGCATCTTGCTCACCCATTTCCCATTTCAGCATAGCCTTAGGGTCCGGGCCCCTCTGGCGAGCGGGTCGCCGCTCGTGATGTCGGACTTCTTCTTTTGCTCCTGCGCCCACGAGCGCGACCGCAATTGGAGGATCCCACCATGTATTTCGCTGCTTTCCGGACCACCACGACTTCACCCCCTTCAGGCCGGCTCCTCCCCACTGTGATCAGACTGATGGTCCTGGCTGCGGCAGGGGTCGCCGTGCTGGCTATGATGCTCATAGGGTTCTTCGTCGTGCTCCCTCTGGTGCTGGCTGGCGGCGTCGCATCGTACCTCTATCTTCGACGCCGCTTGCGTCAGGCACAGCATCGCTCCCGGGACAGCATGATCGGCGCTGAGTACACGGTGCCTGATCGGCGTTGTCAAATTAACTGAGAGCGGGCGCACTGAGGGAAACTCGATCACCGAGTGGACTTAAGCGGCAGTGCTGACTGCGGACTTCCACTCCGCCATGGCATTGAGGCGGTGAAGATGGGTAGCAAGGGCAGAGCGGCGGGAGTGGGGTGGGACGAAGAGGTTGCGAACTGCTGAG
>NZ_JAFBID010000045.1 GCF_016811235.1 Microvirga arabica | reverse complement strand
GATCCGCTGGCGGAGCTCATCCTCTCCGGTGAGATCAAGGACGGCGAGACCGTGCCGGTGCATGCGGGCCCCATGGGCCTGATGATCGGCGACGTGACGGTGAGCGGCACGGAGCGCCCGCCGCAGGGCGTGCGGTTGAATTAAGACACGAGCGCAATAGCGATAAAGGCCGGGAGTTCGCCCGGCCTTTTTGTTTCAGCACACAGTGTCATTCCCGGCCAGAGCGCAGCGGAGGGGAAGGGAATCCATAGTTCCGCGCTTGATCGTGGATCCCCTTCCCTCGCTCCGCTCGCCGGGGATGACACCTGCACCGTCATGGCCGCACTTGTTGCGGCCATCCACGTCTTCAACGGCGGTAAAAGACGTGGATCCCCGGGCCAAGCCTGGGGATGACATCGAGCATGATGTTGTCTCAGATTACTCCGCAGCGACGCGGAAATCGTCTTCGTCGCTTATCGGCAGGCCGGCATCGTCGATGTCGCGGTCCGGAGCGGGGGATCGGGCGCCTTCGCGCAGGAGCCTATCCTTGTCGGTGCGCTCGCCCTTGTCCTCGCGCAGTTCGCGCTTCATGCGGCGGAGCTGCTTGGCGGTCTTCTGCAGGGCGGCCCGGAAGGCGGTGTAGAGATCCTTGTCCTTGGCCTCGCCGCTCATCATCTTGAGGGCGCCCATCTGCATGTTGACCGTGCAGCGATAGGTGATGCCCTCGCGGGTGACGTGCACGGACGCCGTGCTCAACCGCCCGAAATATTTTCCGGCGACCTGACGGATGTTCGTTTTGGCATATTCGGGGAAGTTTTCGCCCAGATCGACAGTCGAGCTTTGCACCAGGATGTTGTTGTCGGCGCCTTCGAGATCCATTCGCTCCTCCTTGGGTGAAGGTTCGATGGCTAACGGCGCGGCTGCAAGAAGGTTTCGCCTTCCATGAAACAAAACCTGTCCTGCCAAGGTTGTACGTCGTTCAGGGTCTGCGCGACCGTGGCCCCTGCTGCTCCACATCGATGACAGTGACCTCGATGGTCTCGGACCGGTTGTTGCGCACGATCTGAAGCCTGACCGTGTTGCCCACGCCGACCCGTTCGAGCCTGTCCGTCAGGTCCGACAGCCGGCGCACCGGCTCATCCTCGATGCCCACGATCACATCGCCGACGACGCCGGCGCGCGGATCCACGCCGCGAAGCCCAGCCCGGTCGGCCGGCGAGCCCGGCACCACGTCCGCCACGACCACGCCGGTCACGCCAAGCTGAGCGGCAAGCGTCTCGTCGCCGGCGAGGATGCCGATCCCCGGCGTCGGCACGCGGCCGGTGCGGATGAGTTCCGGCACCACACGGTTCACCACGTCGACGGGAATGGCGAAGCCGATGCCCGCGCTGGTGCCGGAGGGCGAATAGATGGCCGTGTTCACGCCGATCAGCCGCCCGGCGGAATCGAGCAGTGGGCCGCCGGAATTGCCCGGGTTGATCGCCGCATCCGTCTGGATCACGTCGGCGACTTCGCGCCCGCCGCTGGTGGGCAGGCGGCGCTTGAGCGCGCTGACGACGCCTGTGGTGAGCGACTGGTCGAGGCCGAACGGATTGCCGATGGCATAAGCCGTCTGCCCCACCTTCAGGTCGGCGGAGCTTCCCACGTTGAGGGGCGCCGGCAGGGCGCCCTGACGCTGGAGACGCAGGACCGCGAGGTCATAGTTCGGCGCGCGGCCGACCACCTCGGCCGGCCGCACCTCGCCGGAAGCCAGACGCACGGCGAAGGACGATCCGCTCTCCACCACGTGGTCGTTCGTCACGATATGACCGGCTGCATCCCAAACGAAGCCGGTTCCCGAGCCTGACTGCTCAGCCTCGGTCGTGCGTCCCTGCCCTGCCCGGCGCCCGGACAGGCTCACCACCTGCACCACGGAGGGCGCTACGGTCTCGAACACCCGGATCGTCGTGCGTTCGAACTCCGCCAGATCGCCTCGTGCCGCGACGGGTCGCGGCTCCCGGGCGGACGTGAAGTAGGTGTTCACGTAAGGTTGCAGCACCAGGATCGCGAGCAGCACCGCCACGACCAGCATGATGATTCGCGTCGTCCGGTCCTGCATTGTGCCTCCTGTGCCTGTTCAATCCCTCTCACAACGGACACGCTTGAACGAAGTTCATCTCACATCGCTGCGACCCGTCGGAGGAACCCCGCGAGCGCGATCCGCTTGTCCCTGCTGAGGTTGAGCTTGTCTGATGATAAGGCAAGCACTCAACCCATCTGCTTGGACCGGGAGGAATGCTGCCTTGCATGATCCGTCACCGTCAGGGAGCCGCCCGGCTGTTCATGCTGGCATCTTCCCCACCTTCTTCCTGTCGGGGTTCGAGTGCTCCACCTTCATCTGGAAGGATCAAGGCCGCCGGGACCTCGTGGCCGAGACCCAGCATCGCGAGCATGTGGACGAGGATTACGCTTTCCTGCGTTCGCTCGGCATCGCGGTGGCGCGCCAGGGCATTCCGTGGCCCTTCGTCGATAAAGGCGGCACTTACGACTTCTCGGAGCTCGATCCGTTCATCGCAGCCATGAACCGCCACCAGATCCTGCCGATCTGGGACCTGTGCCATTACGGCTATCCCGACGATGCCGATCCTTTTGCGTCTGACTTCACCGAGCGTTTCGCAGCTTATGCCAAGGCAGCGGCGGAATACGTGACGCCGCGCATCCGCGGCCCGCATTTCTTCACACCGATCAACGAGATCACCTTCTTCGCCTTTATGGGTGGGGAATGGGGCTGGACCGCGCCGTTCCGCAAGTCCGACGAGGACCGCCAGCGCCTGCGCCTCGCCCTGTGCCGGGCTGATATCGCGGCCGTGAAGGCGATCCGCGAAGTCGACCCCGAGGCGCGCATGGTCCACATCGATCCGCTCATTCTCGTGGTCGCGCCGCGCGACCGGCCCGACCTCAAGGACGAGGCGGAGCACGAAACCTTTACGGACACGTTTTACGCCTGGGACGTGATCGCCGGACGGCGCCACCCGGAGCTTGGCGGCTCGCCGGAGGTGCTCGATATCGTCGGAGTGAACGCCTACTCGTTTGGCCAGATGGAATACCGCGAGAACGGCCCGCACGCTTCGCTGGAGCCGCATGACGAGCGCATCCGCCCACTTGGCGATCTGCTCACCTTCGCGTGGGAGCGCTACCGCCGCCCGATGATTGTGGGCGAGACCAGCGGCCTGCGCGAAGGCCGGCCCGACTGGCTGCGCGACATCGTCGAGGAATCGCTGGCTGCCGTGCGCAAGGGCATCGACCTGCACGGGGTGTGCCTGTTTCCCGCCGTCGACATGCCCGACTGGCACACCGGGGAGTGGCTGCACAACGGCCTCTGCGATCTGGTGGAGGAGAACGGGCGCCTCAAGCGCGTGCCGTACGGGCCCTATATCGACGAGTTGCGGCGCTGGCAGAAGCGGCTGAACCGGGTGACGGAGCTCGACGACGATCCGTTCAGCGACCCCGTCAATCTGGACGACATCAAGCACGCGGCCGACGCAATGCAGATGAGTTCGGACAAGGACTGGCACTGACGCCACTCCCTACAGACCTGAACCAAACTTTCACGCAAACGTTCGCTTCCACAGTCCCTTTGCAGGAGAGTTCTTGATGTCACGCCGTCTCGTGATCGCCGGCCTCATGGCCGCCATTGCCATTCCCGCCTTCGCCCAGCAGCAGAACCAGGCCATTCCCCAGGCGACCACGCCCCAGCCTGCGGAGACGCAGACCAATCCGGCCCTCGGGCAGAATGCGCAGCAGCGCCAGCAGCGCACACAACAGGGCGGCGCGCCGCAGGATACGCAGACCCCTGCCCGCCAGGGTCAGGCCAACAGCGCGCCGGCCGCTATGGGCCAGGAGCAGTCGCAGGCCGACCGGCAGTACATTCAGCAGGCGCTGGCGCTGAGCACCGTATCGCTGCAGCAATCGAACTTCGCCCTCACCAAGGCGCAGAATCCGCGCGTGAAGCAGTTCGCGGAATTCGAGGTGGGCGAGCAGAACCTGCTCACCGAGATCATGCATTCCTTCGCCGATCCGAACGCCACCGCGTCCACCACCCGCGGCGCCCAGGCTGCGGCCTCGACCGCGCCCGAGCTGCCCCCGAAGGACGCGCAGGCGATGGAGCGCCTGTCGAAAGCCGCGGGAGGTGCTGCCTTCGACAAGGATTATGTGGCCCTGCAGATCCAGGGGCACCAGGAATTGCTGAAGCTGCAGGATGACTACCTCAAGCAGGGCTCCGGCAACCGCGAGACCACGAACGTGGCCAAGCTCGCCCGCGGCCAGATTCAGGAGCATCTGACCATGCTGCAGGACATCCAGAAGGAGCTTGGACAATAGCGGCGCCAGCATTGTCCGGCCCTGCCGTTTCACTGTCGCAGGGCCGGAACAGCCGTCATGAACAGGACGTTGGCTCTGCGAGACTTCTAGCCTGCTGAAACCCAAGAAGAGGAATAATCCATGGCGCAAGACAAACGAGGCCGCCCTCCCGAGCCGCCCGTCGATGAGGTGCTCAACGAGGTCACGCAGGAAGAGGCCGGCGACGACTTCGTCGCAGGCCCGACCCAGCGCAACGACGTCGGCAACACCAAGCGCGCGGCCGCCAAGGCCACCGGCGTGATGGGCGCCTCGAAGAAGCTCGACCCCGACCTCGACATCGGCCACGTGGACGACAACCGCGTGAAGAGCGGCTCCAAGGCTGGCCTCCATTCCTTCAAGGAGGTGCCGGAGGAAGAAGACGACGAGGCCGGCTTCCAGATGTCGAACGAGGAGATCGCCGAGGGCGTCAACACCACCGCGACCAAGAGCCCGGCGCCCCGCGCCGCTCAGACCGAAGGCCCAATGGGCCCCACGGGCATGAGCGGCGGCGCGGCCTCCCGGGCTCGCGTGCCGGCGCCCGGCAACGCGGTGGACGTGCCCAAGGGTACCCTGGTGCGCGGCCATCCCACGGCCAGCCAGTCCGGCGGCAAGTCGACCTCCTCCACCGGCGACGAGAAGCCCCCGAAGCGCTCCGGCCGCGCCGCCGAAGGTCAGGTGGACCGCCCGCTCTCTAAGGGCGGCAGCGAGGAGCGGTAAGCCCAAACCTGCCTATGGCTCATCCCGGGCGGCGAAAGCCGATCCGGGATCGCCTGAACTTAGCCTAGCACTGTCATCCCGGGGCCGCTTAGCGGAGCCCGGGATCTATAAACGCTGACGGTGCAGAATTCCTGCAGTGGGATCGGCTGCGCCTTTTCCTCCGACTGTCGTGGTTATGGATCCCCACCTTCGCGGGGATGACAGGGTTGAAGGTCCGGCGCCCCAATGACCCCACTGCATAGCTGTCTCTACGGAAGATGGAGTGACAGCCCCGTGCCTCCCGCTTTATGGATTGTTCAGCCGAACCGGCAGTGACGACATAAAACGGTTGAGGAAACGCTCATGGACAGAAGAAAAGTTCTCAAAGGCGCAGGCCTGGCAGCCGCCGCAGGCGCGGTTGCGTCCCCGGCCATCGCGCAGGCGCAGCCGGAGGTCCGCTGGCGCATGGCGTCCGCCTATCCGAAGAGCCTCGACACCCTGTTCGGCGCCGGCGAGATGATCTCCAAGCGCGTGGCCGCCGCCACGGACAACAAGTTCCAGATCCAGCCCTTCGCCGCGGGCGAGATCGTCGGCGCGCTCCAGACCCTCGACGCTACCCAGAACGGCACGGTGGAATGCTCCTATACCCTGTCGAGCTTCTTCATCGGCAAGGACCCGACCTTCATGTTCGAGACGTCTGTGCCATGGGGCATGAACGTGCGCCAGCACAATGCCTGGATGCATTACGGCGGCGGCCTCGACCTCGTGCGCGAGTTCATGAAGGACTACAACGTCTATCCGATTCCGGCCGGTCAGACCGGCGCTCAGATGGGCGGCTGGTTCCGCAAGGAGATCAAGTCCATCCAGGATCTCCAAGGTCTGAAGATGCGCATCGCCGGCATGGGCGGCCAGATCATGCAGAAGCTCGGCGTGGTGCCCCAGGTGCTTGCCGCCGGCGACATCTATCCGGCGCTGGAGCGCGGCACCCTCGACGCGGTGGAGTTCTCCGGCCCGCATGACGACGAGAAGCTCGGCTTCGTGAAGGTGGCCCAGTACTACTACTACCCGGGCTTCTGGGAAGGCGGCGCGCAGCCCTCGCTCTACGTGAACATGAACAAGTGGAACGAGCTGCCCGCCAACTACAAGGCGATCCTTGAAGCGGCCTGTGCCGAAGCCAACGCCATGTGCGTGGCCAAATATGACGCGCAGAACGCCGACGCGATCCGCCGCCTCGTCGGCCAGGGCGTGCAGCTGCGTCCCTTCCCGCGCGACGTGATGGAGCAGAGCTACAAGGAAGCCTACAAGCTCTATGGCGAGATCGCCGCTTCCAACGCCAAGTTCAAGAAGGTGTTCGATTCCTGGAGCGCCTTCCGCGAGAAGGAGCTCACCTGGTTCCGCATCGCAGAGCTGCCCTTCGACTACTTCGTCAACCAGCAGCAGGGCCAGCCGCGCTGAGCCTCCTGCACTTCAGAAACGGCGCCGAAAGGCGCCGTTTTCAATTGACGGTCAAAGCGGATCGAAGCTTGGCGCCTTGCGTTGTCCCCCTGACAAGACGAGCAATCCCGCAAAGGAGGCAGGCCATGACGGACAAGAACCGCCCTGACGAGACATCTCAGGACAAGAACAACGCTCAGGACGACAAGCAGTCCGAGAACACCAAGAAGCATCAGGAGGAGCTTCTCGACGAGGGCGTGGAAGAGACCTTTCCCGCCAGCGATCCGGTTTCCGTGAAGATCACGAAGTAATCCGATTTCACGGACCGTTTTTCCAACCTCTCACCTGATCCTGAGGAGCAGACGCAGTCTGCGTCTCGAAGGAGCTTCCAGAGAGCACTGGACCATCCTTCGAGACGGTCGCTCACGCGACCTCCTCAGGATGAGGTTTTCTTCGTGAGTTCCGGCGCTTTCGTCCGTTTCAGTTCCGGCTTGCCACCGCGACGCCCAACGCCGCGAGGGCCATGCCGGCGAGCTGGATCAGGCTCAGGGTCTCGCCGAAGAGCGCGAAGGCCATGAGGGCCGCAACCGGCGGCACGAGATAAAGCAGCGTCGCGACGCCCACCACGGCGCCCTGACGAATCAGGAACAGCAGCAGGCCGATGGCCCCGATGGAGAGGCCGAACACCGCCCAGGCGAGCGCGCCGAGGAGTGGAAGCGTGAGTTCCATGTGCCCCTCTTCCAGCAGCAGCATCAGCGGCAGGGTGACGATGGCGGCCCCGATATACTGGATAGTGGCGTTGACCCGCAGGTCGAGATTGCTGCTGGTGCGTTTCTGCCAGATCGTCCCGAAGGTGATGGAGAGCATGCCGAGCACACAGATGAAGAGCGCCAGCGGCGGCACGCCGCCGTCGCCGAGCTTCGGCGCCACCACGAGGGCGGCGCCCATGAAGCCGATGCCGATCCCGGCCCAGCGGCGCGGCGACACCCGCTCGCCCAGGAGCGGCCCGGCGAGAAGGCCCGTGGCCAGCGGCTGGAGACCGGCCACAAGGGCGGAGATGCCAGCGGGGAGCCCGTGCTTGACCGACCAGAACACGCCGCCGAGATAGAGCCCGTGCAGGAGCACCCCGGCGATCATGCTGTTGCGCCAGTCGCTCCACCGGCGCGGCCATGAGACCCGCGCCACCACGACGATCCCGGCCAGCACCAGGGTGGCGAGCACGTAGCGCACGAACAGGAACGTCAGCGGCTCGGCATAGGGCGCCACGAGGCGCGCCACGACGAAGCCGGTCGCCCAGATGAGCACGAACAGCGGCGGCGCGAGGCGGGCGAAGAGGGTTGGGCTCATGACAGGACGGGAACGGAAATCACAAGAGGAATGGCCTTGTAGGCCCGAGTGTCAGTGTTTGTCGATGCGCGGAGCGTCATCCCGATGTCGATCTCTGAGCCGGTTTCATAAGCTGCTGATCGTTGATGAGGAATGACGCCCGTATCCCCTCCCTCCTTGTGGGGAGGGTGGCCGCGGCAGCGGCCGGAAGGGGGCTGGCGTCATCGGAGCATCTGATCGACCCGTGGCGACCCCCCTCTCCAACTCTCCCCCACAAGGGGGAGAGGGCTGGTTGCGAGTCACCCCTTTTCCACTGCCCGCAGCAAAACTCGACTCTTCCCCCAATCGTTGTTTCCTTGCCCTCACCCCCCTGCCGCACCATCTCCAGCCTCCTGGAGACCCCGCTGTTGAACCGCCTTCGCCTCTGGCTTGAACTCGTCGCCATCGCGTCCACGCGCTTCGTCCTGCACGACGCCTGGGCGATTGCGAGCCATATCGCCCTGTCGGTGCTGACCTCGATGTTCCCGTTCCTCATCCTGGTCACGGCGCTGGCGAGCCTGTTCGGCACCGGGACCCTGGCCGACGAGGTGGCGGACATCATCCTGGAGGCCTGGCCGCGGGAGATCGCCGGCCCCATTGCCGGCGAGGTGCACACCATCCTCTCGGTCAAGCGCAGCGACGTGGTGACCCTAGGCCTCGTGCTCGCCCTCTATTTCGCCTCGAGCGGCGTGGAGAGCCTGCGGGTCGG
This sequence comes from Microvirga arabica, assembly GCF_016811235.1. Taxonomy (GTDB): domain Bacteria; phylum Pseudomonadota; class Alphaproteobacteria; order Rhizobiales; family Beijerinckiaceae; genus Microvirga; species Microvirga arabica. The sequence goes on along the minus strand of NZ_JAFBID010000045.1, from coordinate 39,771 downwards.
GCTCAACCGCGCCTATGGGGTGCGCGAGACCCGCGCCTGGTGGCTGACGCGGCTCGAATCCATCGCCTTCGTGATCGCCGGTGCCCTCATGCTGCTGGCGCTGGCCCTGCTCGTGGTGCTCGGTCCGTTCCTCTGGCGGTTCGTGCTCGCCTGGGTGCCGGCGCTGCAGCCCTTCGACGGGCTCATCGCGTTCCTGCGGATCGGCGTGGCGACGGTGGTCATCGTGGCGGGCCTGCTGCTGGCCTACAAGCTCGTCCCATCGGGACGGCGCAGCTTCCGCGCGGTGCTGCCGGGCGTGGGCGTGACGCTGGCGCTGTGGCTTCTCGGCGGCTTCGCCTTCAGCTGGTATCTGGAGTTCTATCCGGGGGCCTATGCCTCCACCTATGGGGGGCTGGCCACCGCCATGGTGGCGCTGATCTTCCTCTATACGCTCTCAGCCATCTTCCTGTTCGGCGGGGAACTCAACGGCACCATCATCCTGGCCAAGCGCCGACGCCTCGGCAAGGAGCCGAAGCCGCAGCACATGAACGACCTGATCGCGCTGCCGTGACCGGGCAACCCGGTGAAGCCTTCAGGGTGTCAGGATCGCCATCAGGACGAGCCCGAACAGGCCGATGGCGGCAATGCCGATGAGGCTGAGCCAGGGATATCGGCTGTCGCGGTCCGGATCCAAGAGCAGGGTTCCCTTCAGCTACCGAGGGTGCCTATCCAGAGGCAGAGTCCGAGACCGACCACCACGGCGAGCCAGTTCAGAGAGCGGTCGAACACCAGGTTCCAGGAGGCCGGAACGGTCTGGGCAAGCTTCTTCTGCGGTGGGAGATCGACGGGCATGGCTCATGCTCCAAAGCCTGGACAGCTTCGGGACGCATCATGCGCCCAAAAAGGGCAGCGACCGACTAAGGAATCGCTGATGAGCGGACCGTACAGGGCCAATGCGTCATTTGTAAGTGTGGTCCAAACCCATGATCTTTGCGACGGCATCAAGGTCAGATGATCGTCGAGCCGTCCGTTCTCACGCTCTCATCCCAGATCTGGCGCACGAGCTTGTCGGCCGCTTCGGCGCTGACATGGATGCGCACCAGGGTCCACTCCTTCTCCGATTTCCACATGCGGAACGAGAGCATGAAGCCGTCGCCGTCCTTCTGCGCATCGGCATGGGTGGCATCGGGCAGATCATAGGGCCCGAGTCCATCGAAGGTGATCTGTCCCACGGGGCTCTCCGGTCATGAGGATCGAGAACCCAACGGTTGAAAGCGTGACAGGTTCAGGGCCTCTCGCGGTCGTGAGCCGTCGCGCGTTCCCGTCAGAGATTGGGCGTGATCCTCAGCTCCAGCCGCGCCGAAGCCACGGGCTGCGTGCGCGGGGCAAGGCCGTAGCCGAGCGACACGTTGAGCACGGATTTGTAGCGATCCGAGGGAGCGCTGAGCAGCGCCTGGCTCGTCACCTCCGACAACAGGCCGGTGCTGAAATCCCCGTTTGCCGCATCGACGCTGATGCTTGGCGCAAACCGCAGCTGCGAGTTCCAGGACTGGAGCGGCAAATCGAGAGGGATTCCCATGGTGCCGCTGACGGATTGCGCATAGCCGTGGCTCGTCACGTCCACGAGGCCGGCCGTCGACAATCCGAAGGTGACGCCGCCCAGGCTCTCCCAGTCGCGCGTCACGAAGGCCTCCCATGTGGCTTTCGAGTGCAGCGGCCCCCGATACCCGCCGCCGCGGATCAGCTCGGTTCCGACGAGGAAGTTGTAGTCGTGCAGAGGCTGCAGCTTGGCCCCGAGCGAGTGGCCGGTCGCGCCGGGCCGGAAGCTTTGCGCAGGGCTCCTGGTCATGCCGTTCGCCCACACCTGGGTACGGTTCAGATCATAGGAGGCTTGCGATTGTCGGCCGAGGCGTGCCGCGGCGACATTGCCGTCCAGCCATGCCGGCGTCAGATCCCTGTTCCAGATTTCGTCATCTTCGGCCCACGTCGCAGCAGAGCCCAGCATAAGAAAGGCCAGAACGGCCCCAAGCCGGCAAAGAAGAACCATTGAAATAAACCAGAATAAAATCTTGATGGAGGATGCAATCTCGCCTCCATTCGAAGAGCTCCTGGTTAATTCTTGGTTAACGATCTGCAAAGCCGAGCGGGCAGCTATGGCTGTAGCCAGGACGAGCAGCTGGAATGCCTGTCATTTCACTCAGCAAATCAGAGACATGACGCGGCATGGCACCGATCTTCTCGCGGATGACTGAAATGACGCACGGTCTTGATTCAGGGTTCTCCTCGCCTGGGCATCTCAACGAAAACGGCCGGGCATGAGCCCGGCCGCATCTTCTCGCCATGCCGTGAGGGTCAGCTCACGATCTTGTACTTCACGAAGCCTTCCGGCGCGTCGCCCATCTTCTCGACCTTGATGCCGGCCGGCTGGTAGTTGGCGGCGTTCGGGCCGGTGATGAAGGTCATGGTGACGCCGGCAGGAACCGCGAGCGACCAGGAGCCGTCCGCCTTCGGAGCCACTTCCTTCTTCTCGATGATGAAGCGCATGATGGCGTCGCGGGTGAGGTCCGGAGCCTCGAACACGATGGTGCTGCCGTCGGCGCCCGGGAAGTTGCCGCCGCCGCCCGCGCGGTAGTTATTCGTCACCACGAGGAACTGCTGGTCGTCCGCGACGGGCTTGCCGTTATGGGTCAGGTCCTTGATGCGGCGGGCATTGGCGTTCGCGACCTTGCCGTTGTCGTCGTAGCGCGAGGGCTGCGTCGGGTCGATCTTGTACTGCACGCCGGCGATGACGTCGAAGTTGTAGGCCGGGAACTTCGGGTTGACGAGTTCCTGCTCGCCGCCCTTGGCCGGATCAATCTGGTTGTAGATGCCGGCCGAGCGCTCGAGCCACTCGCGCACCTGCGCGCCGGTGATCTTCACCACACGGATCGTGTTCGGGTAGATGTAGATATCCGCCATGTCCTTGATGGCGAGCGGGCCGGGTTTGATCTCGGTGAAGTAGTTCGGGCCGCCGCGTCCGCCGGCCTTGAAGGGGGCGCCTGCGGAGAGGATCGGCAGGTCCTTGAAGGCAGACGCTTTCAGCTGATCGGCCACGTACCAGGCCTGCGCCTCGGTCACGAGCTTCACGGAGGCGTCGTCCGACACCAGCGAGAAGTAGGAGTGAATCGGCACCGCCGTGGTGCCGACGGGCTCGCGCACGTATTTCAGCGTTGCCTCATGGCCTTCCTTGGCGGCTGCCATCACGGCCGCATCGGATTCCACCTTTGCCACCACTTTACGGTCGACGCGGTCGTAGATCGGGCGCGCCTCGGTGCGGAAGTTCGCGACCTTCCAGGCATTGCCTTCCTTGGTCAGCTCGAGATCGACGAGGCCGAGATGGCTGCCCCAGAAGCCGGCCATGACAGCGGGCTTGCCGTGCAGCGTGCCCTTCTGCGCATCGACGCCGGGGATGTTGTTGAACTCCTTGCCGCCCGGGAACGTGAAGTGCTGGTGGCCGGTGAGGATCACGTCGATGCCGTCGACCTTGGCGAGGTGCAGGGCCGCATTCTCCTCGCCCCCTTTCCGCTCGCCGCCGGCGATGCCGGAATGGCAGAGCGCCACGACGATGTCGGCGCCGGCCTTCTTGAGATCCGGCACATGCTTGTTGGCCGCGTCCACGATGTCGATCGTCGTGGCCTTGCCGTCGAGGTGCGACTTGTCCCATTGCACGATCTGCGGCGGCACGAAGCCGATCACGCCGACCTTGATCTTTTGCTTGGCACCGGCCTCATCGGTGAACTCGCGGTCCAGCACGATCCAGGGCTTCTGCAGGGTCTCGCCGTTGGCCTTCAGCACGTTGGCGCAGACAAGCGGGAATTTGGCCGTGCCCACGGCGTTCTGCAGGAACTCGAGGCCGTAGTTGAACTCGTGGTTGCCCAGCGTGCCGGCATCGTAGTTCAGCTCGTTCATGGCGGCGACCATGGGATGCACGTCGCCCTTCTTCATGCCGCGGCGATAGGCGATGAAGTCGCCGAGCGGCGAGCCCTGGATCAGGTCGCCGTTGTCGAACAGCATGGTGTTCTTGGCTTCCGCGCGGGCACCCTTCACCAGGGTGGCGGTGCGGGCGAGACCCACCGTGTCGTCGGCGGCGTCGCGGTAGTAATCGTAAGGGAAGACGTTCACGTGAAGGTCGGTGGTCTCCAGGATGCGGAGCTTCACGACCGGGCCGGCAGCCCAGCTGACCGGGGACATCCCGGTGAGAGCGGCAGCGGCCACGCCGGTCTGCAGGACGCGGCGGCGGGTGATGGATTGGGTCATGGTCTTCCCTTGGTCTTGTTGTGGAGTGAAACTAAATTCGCCTCTACACGACAGAAGCACAGGTTTTGTGACAGAATCAATATAGCTGGCAAAGGAGAGGCCAAAATTCACTGGCCGTTACCGAGCCGTCATGGCCGGGCTCGTCCCGGCCATCCACGTTTTTAGCGCTGTAAAGACGTGGATACCCGCAACAAGTGCGGGCATGACGACCAATGTTACCCCCGCAAAGCCTCATCGAGATCGCGGTAGAGATCCTCGACATCCTCAATGCCGGTCGACAGGCGCAGGAGGTCCGGCGGGCATGGGGTGCCCGGCCCTTCGATGGAAGCGCGGTGCTCGATCAGGCTCTCGACGCCGCCCAGCGACGTGGCTCGCTTCCACAGACCGACCCGGGCGGCCGTGCGGATTGCCGCGGCCTCGCCTTCGCTCACCTGGATCGACAGCATGTAGCCGAAGCCGTTCTCCATCTGCCGGGCGGCGATGTCGTGGCCGGGATGCTGCGGCAGGCCGGGATAGAGCACGCGGGCCACCTTCGGATGATTAGAGAAGCGCTGCGCGAGGTCGAGGGCGCTTTTCGCCTGCGCAGCTGTCCGCACATGGAGCGTGCGCATGCCCCGCATGAGGAGATAGGCCTCGAACGGCCCGAGGATTGCGCCCTGCATCTTGCGGATATTGACGACACGCGCCCAGAACGCATCCGCCTTGGCGCCGGCGAGCGCACCCGCCACCACGTCGGAATGGCCATTCAACACTTTGGTTGCCGCATGCATGACGATATCGGCGCCGAGGTTGAGCGGACGGGTGTGGATCGGCGAGGCGGTGGTGGAATCGACCGCAAGGCGCGCACCGGCCGCGTGCGCAATCTCGGCGGCGCCGGTGATGTCCGTGATCGTCCAGAGCGGGTTCGAGGGCGTCTCGATCCAGACCAGCTTGGTTGCGCCAGGCTTCACCGCCTCGCGCAGGGCATCGAGGTTGTCGGTCTCGACGAAATCGACCTTGAGGCCCCAGCGGACGGCTTCCGTCATCAGCCAGTTGCGCAGGGCCCAGTACATGACCTTGGAGGCAACGATGTGATCGCCCGGATCGAGGGCCTGGAACACGGCCGTGGCGGCGGCCATGCCGGAGGAGAACAGCAGCGCGCCGGCCTCGGCCTCCTCCAGCATCGCCAGCACTTCTTCCGCCTCGCGGATGGTGGCATTGTCCGGCCGGCCATAGACGAAGCCGGAGGAATAGGCATTGTCCTCATCGCGGATATAGGTGGTCGCCACATGGATCGGCGGCACGACCGCTTTGGTGATCGGATCCACATGGCCCATGGCCTGAGCAGTCAGGCTGCGCTTCGACCATGGGGAACGCGATGACGACATGGGGAACCTCCGGAGAGCGTGACAGGTTGCGTCACTGGAAACAGACACGCTGTCTTTAAAGGGATTTGGGGAATGCATACAGACCAAACTGTGCCGGGCAGCCATGCAATGCCGCCGCTTTTGCGCTTTCTCGTGGCCGTGTTGCCGGTGGTCGCGGTGGCGGTGTCGGCAAGCCTCGTCACGCAGCCGAACATCCCGACCTGGTATGCGGGCCTCCAGAAGCCGGCGTTCACCCTGCCGAACTGGGCCTTCCCGGTCGCCTGGACGATTCTTTACGCGATGATGGCTTATGCGCTCTGGCGCATTCTCTCCTTGCCCGAGAACCGGCCCGGCCGCAGGGCTGCGATCATCACGTTCTTCGTGCAGCTCACCTTGAACGGAGCGTGGTCCTTCGCCTTCTTCGGCGGCCGGAGCCCGCTCGCCGGCCTCGTGGTCATCGCGGCCCTGATCGTGGCGATCCTCGCCACGATCCGCAGCTTCTGGAGGCTCGACCGTACGGCGGCCGGGCTGCTCGTGCCGTATCTCGCCTGGGTGGTCTATGCGACCCTGCTCAACGGCACGATCTGGCGGCTCAACGGCTAGCCTTACAAACCGGCCATAAGCCTCATCCTGAGGAGCGTGTGTTAGAAAGCGCGTTATTCCGGCTTGTCGAACAGATCCGGGTCCTTGTCGTGATGATCGAGTACGCCGACGAAAGGCAACTGCCGGTAGGAATGAGCCACGTCCATGCCGTAGCCGATCACGAACACGTCCGGGCAGGTGAAGCCAACGTAATCCGGGTGGATCTGCACGGCGCGCTTGCCGGGCTTTTCCAAAAGCACGGCGGTCTTCACGCTCTTGGCGCCGCGGGCCATGATCAGGTCCTTGGCGAAGGTGACGGTGCGGCCGGACTCGAGGATATCGTCCACGAGCAGAACGTCGCGCCCGCGCACATCGCTCTCGATGTCGCGCAGGATGGTGACGTTGCCGGTGGAGACGGTGCCGTCCAGGTAGCTCGACAGGTGCACGAATTCGACCTGTGGGGTAAGCCCGGTCCGATGCAGGGCGCGGATCAGGTCGGCGGCGAACATGAAGCTGCCCTTGAGCACCGCCACCACGAGCAGGTTTTCGGGCTTTGCAGCCGCGATCTCCTGGGCCAGCGCCTCGTTGCGCTTGGCGATGGTGTCCTCGTCGAAAAGAACCCGGATGCGGTGGGTAGTGCTCATCATGATCGTCCAGAAAAGAAATATGAGGCTCTCGAAGCCGCCCCTTCACGACCATGCTTGGTCCGGGATGTCAAACGGAGTTGGTGGTTTTTAAGCAATTCCATGACCCCATTGTCATTCCCGCCCGAAGCGCAGCGGAGGGGAAGGGAAGGCATACCGCTCGGCGTGCGACTGTAGCCCCTTCCCGGTCCTGCGGACCGCCGGGGATGACACCGGGGCATTTTCGCCGTTCACTCCTGCGGCACTATCCCGCGAGGGCTTCGCTTCCCGTTACACTCCTGCAAGTTTATGGCTTGCTAACCATGACGGGGCGATAAGGAAGCGAATCGCCCAATTTTTTCCCTCAAGGATGGCTCGACTACGTGTGAAAGCGCTCGATCACGACGATTATCACTACGATGAGAACGCGGCCCCGGTCGTGCATTTCGAGAATGTGGGCGTGCGCTACGGCATGGGGCCCGAGGTTCTGCGCGACCTGACCTTCTCCATCGAGCCCAATTCCTTCCAGTTCCTCACCGGCCCCTCGGGTGCCGGCAAGACGACGCTGCTGCGCCTCATCCTGCTCTCGGTGAAGCCGACCCGCGGCCTGATCTCCATGTTCGGGGAGGACGTCTCCCGGATCTCCAAGGACGAGCTGACCGCCTTGCGCCGCCGCATGGGCGTGGTGTTCCAGGATTTCCGCCTGCTCGACCACCTGACGACTTACGAGAACGTGGCCCTGCCCCTGCGCGTGCAGGGCAAGGAGGAGGCGAGCTACCGGGCGGAAGTGGTCGAGCTGCTGCGCTGGGTGGGCCTCGGCGACCGCATGCACATGCTGCCGCCGGTGCTCTCGGGCGGCGAGAAGCAGCGCGCGGCAATCGCCCGCGCGCTGATCGTGCGCCCCGACCTGCTGCTCGCCGACGAGCCCACCGGCAACGTGGACCCGTCCCTCGCCCGCCGCCTCCTGCGCCTCTTCATCGAACTCAACCGGCTCGGAACCTCGGTGGTGATCGCCACCCACGATTTCAGCCTCATGGATCAGCTCGACGTGCGCCGCCTCGTGCTCGGCGACGGGCGGCTGCATATCGACGAGTGAGCTAAGATGAACGCTCCCTCGCAACCGCGCCTGAAGAAGGCCGCCGCGGCCCCGGACGGGCAGAAGCGCTCCCTGCCTGCCTCGTTGAGCCGGAACGCCCCCCTCGTGCCCGTGGACTCGGCCGGCGGCCAGGCGCTCGCCGCCGTCATCGCGATCCTCACCTTCCTGGCGGCCCTGTGCGCCGGCGGCGCGGAACTGGTGGCGGCCTCCTCCGCCCAGTGGCGCTCCGAGATCTCGCGGGAAGTCACCATCCAGATCCGCCCCAATGCCCAGCGCTCCATCGACCAGGATGTGGAGCGCGCGGTGGCGCTGGCCCGGCAGGCGCCGGGGGTCGAGGTGGCCCAGGCCTTCACACGCGAGGAATCCGAGCGCCTGCTCGAGCCCTGGCTCGGCACCGGCCTCGACTTCAACGACCTGCCGGTGCCGCGCCTGATCGTGATCAAGATCCGCGAGGGTGCGAAGCCGGATTTCAGCGCCTTGCGGCAAGCCCTGCAGCGGGATGTTCCGGGGGCGACGCTGGACGACCACGCCCTCTGGGTCTCGCGCCTCTCCACCATGGCCAACACCATCATCGGCGTCGGGGTGTTCCTGGTGAGCCTGGTGCTGGTCGCGGCGGCGCTCGCCGTCATCTTCGCCACCCGGGGTGCCATGGCGAGCAACCGGGAGGTGGTGGACGTGCTCCACTTCGTGGGCGCCAACGACGACTTCATCGCCAAGGAATTCCAGCGCCGCTTCTTCCGGCTGGGGCTGCGCGGGGCAGCCATAGGGGCCGGCGCCGCCATGGTCCTGACCCTGATCCTGGGCCTCGTGACCCGCTCCTGGCGGGCGAGCCCCACGGGCGACCAGATCGAGGCCCTGTTCGGCGCCTTCACCATCGGCTGGCGGGGCTACGCGATCGTGATACTGATCGCGCTCTTCGTGGCCGTCATCACGGGCATCGTGTCGCGCCTGACCGTGAGACGCTTCCTTAACGAAAATGGTTGATGGTGGGGATTAACAGGAAAAGTCGGGCCGCCTCTCCATTGCCGCAATCTCCCTTATCCTCGTCCAGGATGACCTCGCGAACGCAAAGTTGGAGTGTGCCGGGCGCTATGGACACCACGGAAGCCGTCGGATGGGGCTGGACGATGCAGGAATCGCCTAAGGCTCCCGCACGGCGGTCGTGGGCGCGACGCATCCTGGGCTTGGGCTTCTGGGCCGCCACATGCGCCGCCATTGCCGGCTTCCTGGGTTTTCTCACCTTCGTCTACAGCCTCGACCGTTTCGAGCAGCGCCCCGAGACCCGGGCCGACGGCATCGTGGCCCTCACCGGCGGCGCCCAGCGCATCGGCGATGCCATCGACCTTCTGGACAAGGGCTACGCCAAGAGGCTCCTGATCTCAGGCGTCAACGAGAACACCAGCCGCGACCAGATCGCCCGGCTCAATCCCGGCCAGCGGCGCCTGTTCGATTGCTGCGTGGATCTCGACTACCGGGCCCGCAACACCATCGGCAACGCTATCGAAACCCGGCGCTGGGCCGAGACCAACAGCTTCAACACCATCATCGTGGTGACCTCGAACTACCATATGCCGCGCACCCTGGCGGAGCTCGACCACGCCCTGCCGAACCTGCAGAAGATCCCCTACCCGGTGGCCGCCACCATCGACCCGCACGACTGGTGGCACAATCCGGCGGTGGCCCGGGTGATCTTCACCGAGTACCTGAAGTTCCTGGCGGTCTGGGTGCGCACCCACCTCGAGGACGACCCGGAGCGCTCGTCGGTGGCCCACCTCATCAGCGGCGGCTCCCCGGTGAAGAAGCAGCAGATCGCCAAGCCCCTCTGGCGCTAGACCCTTGGCGAAAACCATCTATGGTGGGCGTCGCGGAGCAAGAGCCCCGCTTTTTCTTTTCAAGACGCCATGCTGATCCTCCGCTCCCTGCTGTTCAACGTCGCCTTCTACGCCAACCTGATCCTGTGGCTGTTCCTGCTCCTGCCGGGGCTCCTGGTGTCGCGCCGGACCTTCATGCAGATGGTCAAGCTCTGGGGCCGCACGTCGATCTGGCTGCTGCGGGTCATCGCCGGAATCAGGGTCGAGTTCACCGGCCGGGAGAAGATCCCGCCGGGCGGAGCGCTCGTGGCGGCCAAGCACCAGTCGTTCCTTGAAACCTTCGCCATCGTGACGATCCTGGACGATCCCACCTACATCCTGAAGCGGGAGCTGATGTGGATTCCCGTCTTCGGCTGGTATCTGGCCAAGGCCGGGTGCGTGCCGGTGAACCGCAAGGCCGGCACGGTCGCTCTGGTGCAGATGACCCAGCGGGCGAAGGAGGAGGCCGAGCACGGCCGCCAGATCATCATCTTCCCCGAAGGGACCCGCCGGGCCCCGGGCGCACCGCCAGCCTACAAGTACGGGGTGGCGCATCTCTACCAGAATCTTGGCTTTCCCTGCATTCCCATTGCCCTGAACGCTGGGCTGTTCTGGCCACGCCGCCAGTTCATCCGCCGCCCCGGCACCGTGCGGATCGAGGTGCTCGACCCCATCCCAGCGGGCCTGCCGCGCGACGAATTCTTCCAGCGGGTTCAGGCGGAGATCGAGACGGCTTCGAACCGGCTCTACGAGGAGGGCCGGCGGGAGCTCGGCCTCGGTCCTGCCGCGGCCTCGGAGGCGTCGCTGTCGAAGGCGTGAAACCAACATCCTTGGTGTCATTCCCGGCTGGAGCGCAGCGGAGGGGAAGGGAATCCATCGGGCCGCGCCTGAACGTGTATCCCCTTCCCTTGCCTGCGGCTCGCCGGGGATGACACGACTGTCTGCAAAAACCTGCAAACCCAAGCCCTGCCAAGCTTTCAGCAATCTTGACGACTCACCTGGCTGTTCTTACATATAAGAACATATGGCGAACAAACGAACCATATCCTGGAACGCGGCCATGCGGGATCTCCGCAACGACCGAATGCGGAGGGCTGGTGTGCGCGAGGAAAGGCTACGGGCGACCGCAGGGCTTCGCTCCTCTTCCACCTTAAGTTCCTGGCGCGGCCGTTCGGGCCGCCGCTACATCGTGGGCGTCCATCCTCTGAACGAAGAGGAACTGCTCGACGTCACCGACGCCGTGATCCTGGCCGTCAGGCGTGACCGGGACGGCACCGGCACGGTGATTGACGCTGCCATGGCCGCCTCCGAGCCGGCCGAGCACACCCGGATGCGCTGGCTCGCCAAGGTCCAGGAACTGGGCGCCACCGAGCTGCACATCCACAGGCTTGCCGCGACGGACGAGGATCGCCGCGCGATCTTCGAGGATCTGCGCGAGGACGAAACTCAGGCTTCCTGATCCAGCGCTTCCAAAATCTTGTGCAGTAGCGGATCGGTGACGCTCATGCCGATGAGATGCTCGTAGGTATTGCGCACGTAATCCGGGTTGCGCCCGGAAATGCCCTGCCCCTGCCGCACGTGCTTCAGCACATCCTCGAAGGACAGGCGCCCCGCATATTGCCCGTGATAGCGGTCGACCACGTAGGCCAGGGCGCGGACCCGGCGGCCATCGGCGAGCCGCACCGGCAGGCGGCGCTCCAGATAAACGGCGGTGACCTGCTCGCGCTCGCGCAGGTACTGGATCGTGGCCTGTGCCTCCTCCGGGGCGACCCGGAACGCCACGCCATGGCAGCGCCCGCCGCGATCGAGGCCGAGCACTAGGCCGGGATGCTCAGGGGTTCCGCGATGGACATGGGAGAACACGCAGAGCGAACGGTGATAGCCGTAGAGATGGGCATGCACGCGCTCGAGATAGGGAAAGCCCGGCCGCCACATGAGCGAGCCATAGCCGAACACCCATAAATCCTCCGTGAGGTCGTTCATGTCACCCCGCCCGAACCTTGCCAGGTTCGCGCGCTACCAGTTACCAAGCGCCAACACAACAGGAGATCGCGCATGGATCAGGCCGCCCCGACGGGGAATGTTCGCCGCAGTCGCTTCTGGCTCTACACGCCCTTCGTCCTGCTGCTTCTGCTGGCCATTGCCTGGAGCGTCGCCTGGTTCGTGATCCGCAACCGCACGGCGGAGGCTCTCGACGGCTGGATCGCCGCGGAGGCGAGAGCCGGGCGGGAATGGTCCTGCGCCGACCGCAGCATCGCCGGCTATCCGTTCCGTATCGAGGTGATCTGCAATGCGCTCGACTTCAAGCGCGGTGCGGTCACCGCCTCCTTCGGGCGCACCGAGGCCGTGGCGCAAGTGTACCAGCCCCGCCGCATCATCACCGAGGTGGCCGGCCCCTTGCGCGTGACGGACGGAACCGTAACGGTGCAGGGCAGCTGGGATCTGCTGCAGGCCAGCATCAATGCCTCGCAAACGGGATTGCAGCGCGTCTCGGTCGCGGCCAATGCACCGAAGGTCACCGTCACCGGTCTGCCGGCCGGCGAGCTGTCGGGCGAAGGCAAGCGCCTGGAGCTGCATGTCCGGCCCAACCCGTCACGTGGAGCCGATCAGGCGCGCGATGTGGCGGCCTCCGTCACGGAAGCCCGCATTCCGCTGCTCGATGCGCTCATCGGCGGCGCGGAGGCGACGAACCTGAACGCGGACGTCACCATTACACAAGCGGACGGCTTCAAGGGCGGCACCATTGCGGAGGAGATGGAGCTCTGGCGCAAGGCCGGCGGCAAGCTCGACATCCTGATGCTGTCGGCCGCCAAGGGCGCGCGCCAGATCGAGACCAAGGGCGAGCTGCGCCTCGACGAGCAGCACCGACCCGCAGGCCAGCTCAACGTGGCGGCCGCCGGCCTCGACGGTCTCCTCGGAAATCTCACCGGCGGACGCCTCGGCGGCAATCTGTTGGGCATGCTGCTGGGCCAGGGGCCGCGCTCGAATGCGGCTCAGCCGAACGCCAAGCCGCAGCTCGCCTCCCTGCCGCCGTTGCGCCTGGAGAACGGCTTCCTGGCCATGGGGCCATTCGTGATCCCCAACGTGAGGCTGCAGCCGTTGTATTGATGTTAGAGTGATCGCATCCGCTGTCATTCCGGGGCCGCGCAGCGGCCCCGGAATGACAGCGGAGATGTCGCCCGCCAACGAATGTCGCTTACGCCTTGTCCTCGCGTCTTCGGCCGAAATCCGGCTCGGGTGTTTCCTGGCCGGACGAGATGATGCCGCGGCGGATGGCGCGGGTGCGGGTGAAGAGGTCGAAGAGCTTGTCGCCCTCGCCCCAGCGGATGGCGCGGGCGAGCAGCGCGATGTCTTCGTTGAGGCGGCCGAGCATTTCCAGCACGGCCTCCCGGTTGTGCAGGAACACGTCGCGCCACATGGTCGGGTCGGACGCCGCGATGCGGGTGAAATCGCGAAAGCCGCCGGCCGAGAACTTGATCACCTCGCCCTGCGTGACCGTCTCCAGATCCGCCGCCGTGCCGACGATGTTGTAGGCGATGAGATGCGGCACGTGGCTGGTGATGGCGAGCACCAGATCGTGGTGCTGCGCGCTCATGACCTCCACGTTGGAGCCCATGGCCTCCCAGAAGGCGCGCACGCGCGCGACCGCCGCCTCGTCCGTGCCCTCGGGCGGCGTGAGGATGCACCAGCGATTATGGAAGAGCGTCGAAAAGCCGGCGTCGGGCCCCGAATGCTCCGTGCCCGCCACCGGATGGGCCGGCACGAAATGCACGCCCTCCGGCAGATGCGGCTGCACCTGCGCAACCACGGACGCTTTCACCGAGCCCACATCCGACACGATGCAACCCGGCTTCAATCCTGAGCGCATCGCCTCCGCAACCTTGCCGCAGACGCCGACCGGCACGCAGAGGATCACGAGATCCGCATCCCGCACGCCGGTCAAGACGTCGGTGGTGGCCTCGTCGGCGATGCCGAGCTCGCGCACCCGCGCCACCACTGCTTCGCTCGCATCAATCGCCACGATACTGCGTGCGAGATTGAGATGTCGCGACGCGCGGGCAATCGATGAGCCGATCAGCCCGAGGCCGATGAGCGCGACGCGCTCGACGAGCGGCGTGTCACGCGGAGGACCGAGACGCTCAGGCATGTTTTTCACCGAGAAAATCGCGCAACGCCGCCACGACGAGGCCGTTCGCCTCCTCGTCGCCCACGGTCAGGCGCAGGGCATCAGGCAGCCCATAGGCCGCGACCTGGCGCAGGATGAGACCGCGCGATGAGAGGAAGCTGTCTGCTTCCTTCGCCGTGCGGCCCGTTTCTTTCGGGAAATGGACGAGCAGGAAATTGCCGACGCTCGGCGTTACCGTCAGACCCAGCGCCTCGATCTCGCGGGTGAGCCAGGCGAGCCAGCGCTCGTTGTGCTCGATGGCTTTTGCGATATGCGCCTCGTCCTGAATCGCCGCGATGCCGGCGGCGATGGCTGGGCCGCTCACGTTGAACGGGCCACGAATGCGGTTGATCGCGTCAGTGATGTGGGCCGGCGCCACCATCCAGCCGAGGCGAAGATTGGCCAGTCCATAGATCTTCGAGAATGTGCGGGTCATCACCACGTTCTCGGACGTGGCGACGAGTTCCAGGCCCGCCTCGTAATCGTTGCGGCGCACGTATTCCGCATAGGCCGCGTCCAGCACCAGCAGCACATGGGGCGGCAGGCCCGCGTGCAGGCGCTTGACCTCGTCGAACGGAATGTAGGTGCCGGTCGGGTTGTTGGGGTTGGCGAGAAACACGATCTTGGTCCGGTCGGTCACCTTAGCCAGGATCGCGTCCACGTCGGTGCGCAGATCCTTCTCCGGCGCCACCACGGGCGTGCCGCCGGCGGCCTGGATCGCGATGCGGTAGACCAGGAATCCGTGTTCCGTGAAGATGCCCTCGTCGCCCGGGCCCACATAGGCGTTCGTGATGAGCGACAGCAATTCGTCGGAGCCCGTGCCGCAGACGATCCGGTTCGGATCGAGCCCATAGCGGGCTGCAATCGCCTCGCGCAGCTTCGTGGCGGCGCCGTCCGGGTAAAGCTCGAGATGGTCGAAGGTCCGGATCGCCTCCATGGCTTTGGGCGAGGGGCCGAGCGGCGTCTCGTTGGAGGAAAGCTTATGGATCTTCGCAACCCCTGCGGCCTTGCTCTTGCCGGGCACATAGGCGTCGATCTGCATCACGCCGGGACGGGGTTGGGGGCGAACGGACATTTTTACTTCCTAAAGATCGATCAAGCGGAACAGGCTCTAGCGCAGGTCGGGGTTCATTTCACGTGGAAACGTTCGGCATGGCTGCCGACCTCAGCAAGCTGGGCGAGGCTCGCGCCCGCCTTCGTCAGAGTCTCCTGAAGCTGCGCGGGCTCGACGGTGCCGGGCACGGCGATGAGCTCCGACAGGCCGTGGGCGTCGGCAGCGCTCGCCACCACCTCGCCGCCGAGGCGGATCAGGGCTTCGTTCGCCCCCCGGTGCCAGCGCTCGAACTGGGCGGCATAGAGCACCACGTCGCGCACGGCCGCATCCACCAGGGGCTTGGAGATCACGAAGACCGGGGTGCCGGCGGGATGGTCGGGCCGCTCGATGAAGGGCAGGCGCGCAATGACCTTCGGGCGCTCCCGGTCGGCCAGCGTGCGCCACCAGGCCCCGCTCGTCGCCCCCTGGTCGAGGCGGAAGATGCCGAGATCGCCCCCCGAGGAGGCCACCGCCTCGATCACCGCTGCGGCGCTCGGATGCGTGACGTACGGCACCGTGAAGCCGAAATGGAACCGGGCCGAGTCGCGCATGGGCGCATCGCCCCCGGAGATGTCGGCATGGACGGAATAGTTCGACTGCACATAGGTGAAGGTGCCGATGATCACCCGCCAGATGCTCTCCACCGTGTCGAGCGGCAGCAGGCCCTCGTGGCGCTCGGCCAGCGCCTTCATCATCGAGGCCTCGCGGCCGGGGCGGAAGGCTGACGCGATGCCTGTCTTCGAGGCCTTCTTGGAGGCGATCAGCCGGTCGATGATGGTGCCGCGCTCCATGAGCAGCCGGTGCATCGCCTCGTCGATGCGGTCGATCTCCTGACGGAGTTCGGTGAGGGACGGAGCAGGCTTCTCGGCGGACATGGGCTTAAGATCCTCAAGGAGAGGCCCTTCTTTGACGGTTTTGGCCCTTCTTGTCATCTCCGATTGCGCGAAGGGTTTGAGCCAGCACCTGTGGGCCCGCAGCGGGTGCTGCGAGCCTGAAGGTGTCGAGGGAGGCGTTTAGGGCAGCCCGGCTCGATGTGTGGTGTGGAAGGTGAGAGCCAAGCTGCTCGTCATGCGCGGTTTGTTTCAGCGGACCTGGAACAAGCCAGGATCGGCCACCCGCGATCACAGGCGTGCGAAGCCTGCGGCGGGACCGCTCCCTGCCCCGCATCTGCGACGCCTCGCGACGCGCCCCTCGTCGGGCGAGGATGAGCACACATATAGCTGAGCTTAGGCCAGCAGTCAAGAACAAAGTGAGAACATAGGCCGTTTCACTCCCGGCCGCAGCGCAGCGAAGGGGAAGGGAATCCATGGCGCTGAAGGTGTGACTGGGTCCCCTCCCCGGCCTCACGGCCGCCCAGGATGACACCCGGTCATCGTATCGACACGTCATGCGCGTTGACGCAGCAGGCGTCGGGCAGTACCGGTTGTTCGGAAGAACGAACGTTTCCATATAAAAGCATGTCCTTTGCCCCCCTTGTCTCCGAACCGCGAAGCCAGGTCGACGATCCGTCGAGCCTCGTGATGCGCTTCGGCACGGACGAGCCCCTGATGATGGATGCCGGGATCGCGCTCGCGCCCTGGCAGATCGCCTACCAAACCTACGGCACGCTCAATGCCGAAAAATCCAACGCGGTGCTGATCTGCCACGCGCTCACCGGCGACCAGCACGTGGCGAACGACAATCCCGTCACGGGCAAGCCAGGCTGGTGGCTCACCATGGTCGGTCCCGGCCGGCCGGTGGACACCGACCGGTTTTTCGTGATCTGCGCCAACGTGATCGGCGGCTGCATGGGCACCACGGGCCCAGCCTCGATCAACCCGGCAACAGGCCAGCCCTACGCGCTCGATTTCCCGGTCGTTACGATCCCCGACATGGTGCGCGCGCAGGCGGCGCTGATCGACCGGCTCGGCATCGAGAAGCTGTTCTGCGTGGTCGGCGGCTCCATGGGCGGTATGCAGGTGCTGCAATGGGCGGCGGCCTACCCGGACCGGGTGTTTGCCGCGTTGCCCATCGCGACTGCCGCCCGCCACTCGGCCCAGAACATCGCCTTCCACGAGGTCGGCCGCCAGGCCGTGATGGCCGATCCCGAATGGCGCGGCGGACGCTACCTGAACGAGGGCACGCGGCCCTCCAAGGGCCTCGCGGTCGCCCGCATGGGCGCGCACATCACCTACCTGTCCGAAGTCGCCCTGCACCGGAAGTTCGGGCGCAACTTCCAGGACCGGGCCGCCCCCACCTTCTCCTTCGACGCCGATTTCCAGATCGAGAGCTACCTGCGCTACCAGGGCATTGCCTTCGTGGAGCGGTTCGACGCCAATTCGTATCTCTACGTGACGCGGGCGATGGATTATTTCGACATCGCGGCCGAGCATGGCGGCTCGCTGGCCAAGGCCTTCAAGGGCACGCCGACGCGCTTCTGCGTGATTTCGTTCACCTCCGACTGGCTGTTTCCAACTTCAGACTCGCGCGCCATCGTGCACGCGCTTAACGCGGCGGCCGCGTCCGTGGCCTTCGTGGAGGTGGAGAGCGACAAGGGGCACGACGCCTTCTTGCTCGAGGAGCCGGAGATGTTCGCAGCCGCCCGCGGCTTCATCGACGCGGCCGCGCGGGTTCAGGGGATTGCATGAGCCTGCCGACGACCCTGCCCCTCACCGACACGGCAAGCGGCCACCGCCTCGACTTCCTGCTGGTCGCCGACATGGTGGAGCCCGGCTCCCGCGTGCTCGATGTGGGCTGCGGCGACGGAGCACTTCTCTCCCTGCTGCGCGACCGCAGGCAAGTCGACGGACGCGGCATCGAGATTTCCCGCGAGGGCGTGAACGCCTGCCTCGCCAAGGGCCTGCCGGTGATCCAGGGCGATGCCGACACGGACCTCGCCGATTACCCGGACGATGCCTTCGATTACGTGATCCTGTCGCAGACGATCCAGGCTACGCGCCAGCCCAAGGTGGTGCTGGAGCATCTCTTGCGCATCGGCCGCCGGGCCATCGTGTCCTTCCCCAATTTCGGCCATTGGCGCGTGCGCGTCGATCTCGGATTGCGGGGCAGGATGCCCATGACCGAGAACCTGCCCTATTCCTGGTACGACACCCCCAACATCCACTTCTGCACCATCCGCGACTTCGTAGAGCTGTGCCGGGAGGTCGGGGCGCAGATGGAAAAAGCCGTGGCGCTGAACGCCGGCGGCCAGCCCATGCGCGTCACCCTGCCCTGGTGGGTGTGGAACCTGCTCGGCGAGCAGGGCGTGTTTTTGTTGAAGCGGCGGTAAAAACCCAACGCTCGTCATGGCCGGGCTCGTCCCGGCCATCCACGTCTTAAGAACCGCAGCGTTGCAAAGACGTGCATCCCCGGAACAAGTCCGGGGATGACGTTGAGGGTTTAACTCCCGCCCTCCGCCAGCGGGTGCAGATCCCGCACCATGCTCTTCAGGCGCTCATCCAGCACGTGGGTGTAGATCTGCGTGGTCGAGATGTCGGAATGGCCCAGAAGCTCCTGCACCACGCGCAGGTCCGCTCCGTTCTGGAGCAGGTGGCTGGCAAAGGCGTGGCGGAGCACGTGGGGGCTGACCTTGTCGGCGCGAAGCCCTGCCGCGCCGGCCACCGCCTTCAGGTCGCGGGCAAAGGCCTGGCGAGTCAGGTGGCCGCTTTCGCTGTCGGCCGGGAACAGCCAAGGGCCGGTGGCCTTTTTCTGCTCCTCCAGGAGGGCGAGATAGGTGTTGGCTGCGTCCTTCGCCGCATCGGTGAGCGGCACCAGCCGCTCCTTGGCGCCCTTGCCGCGCACCACGAGAAAGCGGTCGCGGGTCTTGGCGGCGCTTTTGGGCAGGGCGATCAGCTCGGACACGCGCAGGCCCGTGGCGTAGAGAAGCTCCAGCAGGCAGGTCATGCGGGCGGCCCGCAGGCGCTCGGGCGGGGTGGCCTGAGGATAGGCAATCCCCTCGGAGGCCACCTGCAGCAGGCGGTCGACCTCGGCGACGGAGAGAACCTTCGGCAGAGCCCTGCCCCGTTTGGGCGCCGACACGGCGGCCGTCGGGTCGGCCGGGGCATAGCCCTCCACGTAGAGGAATTTGTGGAACTGGCGCACGGCCGAGAGCCGGCGGGCGGCAGAGGACGCCTTCAGGCCCCGCTCCTCCAGGCTCGCCATGAAGCCCCGGATGGTGGCGGAGGTCGCGCTGTCGGGTTGGGCGCCCGCCTCGGCGAGGAAGCTCAGGTAATCGTCAAGATCGCGCCGATAGGCATCGAGCGTGTTCTTGGAGGCGCCGCGCTCGGCGGCAAGCATGTCGAGGAAGAGGCTGGCGTGGCGGGCGCCGCTCATGAAGAGGAAGGCGGGCGGCTGGTCTGGACCGGAACGCTGATCTCCCGCGGGTCGGGATCGACAAGGGTCGCCAGGGCGAACATGGCGGCAAAGCCAAGGCCTGCGAGAATGGCGACGACGAGGAGAAACCGAAACAGCGTGGGCACCTGAGCCTCTTGAAGTGTTAACCCGCTAGAACCATGCCAGGGCCCGGAAGGCAAGTCCCTCACATCGGTTAAGTTTCGCAGGACCAGAAGGTAACGCCCTTGTGACAGGCCGCCGCGCCCGTGCTAGGACATGGAGCCATGAACAAAATCAGCCGCTTCAACTCGCTCGATGAAGCTGGCGGGCAAGACCAGGCAAGCCAGCGCGGCCATCCCATCAGCCGCCTGCTCGGCACGCGATCGCTCGTGCTCGTCGGCCTCATGGGCGCCGGGAAGAGCACCGTGGGCCGCAGGCTCGCGCAGTCGCTCAAGCTGCCCTTCCGTGACGCCGATCACGAGATCGAGGCCGCGGCCGGCATGACGATCCCCGAAATCTTCGCCGTTCACGGCGAGGAGCACTTTCGCGATGGCGAGCGCCGCGTGATCGCCCGGCTCCTGCAGGAGGGCCCCATCGTGCTGGCCACGGGCGGCGGCGCCTTCATGAACGCGGAGACCCGCGGGCGGATCGCCGAGCGCGGCATCTCGATCTGGCTCAAGGCCGATCTCGACGTTCTCATGCGCCGGGTGCGAAAGCGCGCGACCCGCCCCCTGCTGCAGAACCCGGATCCCGAGGGCACCATGCGCCGCCTCATGGAGTTGCGCCACCCGGTCTATGCCACGGCCGACATCACGGTCGATTCCCACGAAGCCCCGCACGACAAGGTGGTGACCGAACTCATCAAGGCCCTGCGGTCCTGGCTCGAGCACGGCAGGCAGGAGAGCGCCCGCACATGACCTCCGCCTCCGTCCGGATGGACAACCCGTCCCTGATCACCGTGCCGGTTCCTCTCGGCGATAGAGCTTATGAGATCCTGGTCGGGCGCGGCCTGATCGAGTCCGCAGGCGCGCGCATTGCGGCTCTGGGCGCCCGCGCCGCTGCCATCGTGACCGACGAGCATGTGGAACCGCTCTATGCCGCGACTCTGGCGGCTTCGCTTGAAGCGCAAGGGTTGCGCGTCTCCGTGACCACCCTGCCTCCCGGCGAGGCCACCAAATCCTATGCCAGCCTGGAGCGGGTCTGCGATGCGGTGCTGGCGGCGAAGATCGAGCGCGGCGACCTTGTGGTGGCGCTCGGCGGCGGCGTGATCGGGGATCTTGCGGGTTTTGCCGCCGCGGTGGTGCGCCGGGGCGTGCGCTTCGTCCAGGTGCCCACCACTCTGCTGTCCCAGGTCGATTCCTCGGTGGGCGGCAAGACCGGCATCAATTCGCGCCACGGCAAGAACCTTGTCGGCGCGTTTCACCAGCCGAGCCTCGTCATCGCCGACACGGCACTGCTCGACTCGCTGCCGATCCGCGAGATGCGCGCGGGCTATGCCGAGGTGGTGAAGTATGGCCTCATCGACGATGAACGGTTCTTTTCCTGGTGCGAGGCGAACTGGCAGGGTGTTTTCGCCGGCAGCCCTGAGCGCGACGAAGCCGTGGCGCAGAGCTGCCGCGCCAAGGCCGCCGTGGTGGTGCGCGACGAGCACGAGAACGGCGACCGGGCGCTGCTCAATCTGGGCCATACCTTCGGCCACGCGCTGGAAAAAATCACGGCCTACGATTCCACGCGTCTCGTCCATGGCGAGGGCGTCGCCATCGGGCTTTGCCAAGCCTTCCGCTTCTCCGCCTCCCTCGACCTGTGCCCGCCGGCGGACGCGGAGCGCGTCGAGGCGCATCTGAAAGCCGCCGGGCTTCCCACGCGCCTGTCCCAGGTTCCGGGCGGCTGCGGCACGGTCGACGCGCTGCTCGACGCCATGGCGCAGGACAAGAAGGTCAAGGGCGGCGCCCTGACCTTCATCCTGGCCCGGGGCATCGGCCGGAGCTTCATCGCGCCGGGCATCGCGGCCGACGAGATTCGCACGTTCCTTGCAGGCGAGATCAGCGCATAAAGTCATGGTCGAAGAATCATCCGGCAATCTTTGGCTTGCAGCGGCGGTCGTCGTTTTCTGCCTTCTGCTCTCGGCCTTCTTCTCGGCGAGCGAGACGGCCTTCACGGCCGCCTCCCGCTCCCGCATGCTTGTGCTGGAGAAGGGTGGCGACCGGCGCGCCAAGCTGGTGAACCGCCTGCTCGAAATGCGCGAGCGCTTCATCGGCACGGTGCTGATCGGCAACAACATCGTCAATATCGGCGTCTCCGCCTTCGCCACGAGCGTGCTGGTAGCGCTCTTCGGCGACGAGGGCGCGATCTACGCCACGGTGATCATGTCGATCCTGGTGATCGTGTTCGCCGAGGTGCTGCCGAAGACCATCGCCATTTCCTTCTCGGACCAGGCGTCCCTGTTTCTCTCGCGGCCCATGTCCTGGGTCGTGGCGATCCTAGGGCCCCTTGCCATCGCCATCGAGCGCATGGTGCGCCTCATGCTGCGGCCCTTCGGCATCCGGATCGGCGAGAACACGCCGATCCTTTCAGCCAGTGAGGAGATCCGCGGCCAGGTGGCCCTGCTGCACAAGGAGGGCGGCGTCGCCAAGTCCGACCGCGACATGCTGGGCGGCCTGCTCGACCTCAAGGACCTGAGCGTCTCCGAGGTCATGGTCCACCGCACCAAGATGCGCACGATCAATGCGGATCTCTCATCCGAGGAGATCGTGCGCGAGGTGCTGTCCTCGCCCTATACGCGCATGCCGCTGTGGCGCGAGAGCCAGGAGAACATCGTCGGCGTGTTGCACGCCAAGGACCTGCTGCGGGCGCTTGATGCGGTGGGCGGCGATGCGAGCAAGCTGAAGGTCGAGGCGATTGCGCTGGAGACTTGGTTCGTGCCCGACACCACGTCGCTGCGCGATCAGCTCAAGGCCTTTCTCGCGAAGAAGACGCACTTCGCCCTGGTGGTCGACGAATACGGCGAGGTGATGGGGCTGATTACCCTCGAAGACATCCTCGAGGAGATCGTCGGCGACATCAAGGACGAGCACGATCTCTCCGTGCAGGGCGTGCGGCCGCAGCCCAACGGCTCGGTGAATGTGGACGGAGGCGTGCCGATCCGCGACCTCAACCGCGCCATGGACTGGAACCTGCCGGACGAGGAGGCCACCACCATCGCAGGCCTCGTGATCCACGAGGCGCAGGCCATTCCCGACACGGGCCAGATCTTCACCTTCCACGGCTTCCGCTTCCAGGTGCTGCGCAAGTCGCGCAACCGGATCATGGCGCTCAGGATCACGCCGCTGTCGCTGGTGCGGCCAAGGGCGGAGTGATTCTGACATCTCTAAGCCTCATCCCTGAGCCCTCATCCTGAGGAGCGTAGCGTCTCGAAGGACGAGGGCGTTTCCAGTGCTCTCTGGAGCCTCCTTCGAGACGCAGCTGCGCTGCTCCTCAGGATGAGGCCAGAGGTTGATCTGCTAAGCCTTCAGAAACTCCACCAGCGCCGCGTTGACCGCCTCGGGCTCTTCATGCTGAACCCAATGGCTTGCGCTCTCGATCCAGCGGATTCTGCCTTTCTCGCATAACGAAAGGCTCGCCTCCGCCAGCCCTTTCTCCAGAAATTGATCCTTGCTGCCCCAGATCACGAGAGTCGGTGCGCGAACCGCAGCGTCCCTCATGCTGGGCTTGAACGGCAGGGCGCGATACCAGTTCAGCATGGCCGTGAGGGCGCCGGGCTGCGACCATGCTTTCTCGTAAGCGGCGATATCCGCATCCGAGAACGTGCCAGGACGGCTCGTGCGCCGGAGCGCATCCTTGAGACTGCGGTGGCCGTTGGCCGAGAGCATCGTCTCGGGCAGGAACGGGATCTGGAAG
This sequence comes from Microvirga arabica, assembly GCF_016811235.1. Lineage (GTDB taxonomy): Bacteria > Pseudomonadota > Alphaproteobacteria > Rhizobiales > Beijerinckiaceae > Microvirga > Microvirga arabica. Next base: position 16,533 of record NZ_JAFBID010000045.1, on the reverse strand, counting down.
AAGCCCACATAGAGGCTTCGCACCATCTGGCTCGGATGCGAACGCATGTAGGCGCCGGCCACGTTCGGATGCGGCGCGTTGAGGATGGCGAGCTTCTCCACGCGATCCGGATGGCGCGAAGCCGCCCACCAGGCCGCGAGCCCGCCCCAGTCATGACCGACGAGTGAAAAATTCTGCCGGCCAAGAGCATCGGCAAGGCCCACGATGTCACCAGCCAGGATGTCGAGATCGTAAGCCCGCCGGCCATCCGGCTTGTCGCTGAGGTTGTAGCCGCGCTGGTCTGGCACGAGCACGCGAAAGCCCGCGTCAGCGAGCGGCCCGATCTGATAGCGCCAGCCCCACCAGAACTCAGGGAAACCATGCAGCAGAATGACGAGGGGGCCATCCTCCGGCCCTGCCTCGACGGCATGAAGCGTGATGCCGTTGGTGGGGTGGCGATTGCCGGGCGTGCTGGGATCGAAGTCCTGGCTCATGCGTGCGCCGATACCTTCACGCGCTTCGGCGGCTCCTCGGGAGCCATGAACTGCGCCCTGGCAAGGTCCGCGAACCGTCCGCCCTTGGCCACAAGCTCGTCGAAGGTGCCGCTTTCGATGACGCGGCCCTGATCGAACACGAGAATGCGGTTGGCGTTGCGGATCGTGGCGAGCCGGTGGGCGATGACGAAGGTGGTGCGCCCCTTCATCACCTCGTCGAGCGCCATCTGCAGCTTGCGCTCGGTGGCGGCATCGAGAGCGCTCGTCGCCTCGTCGAGAATCAGGATCGGCGGGTTCTTGAGCAACGCACGGGCGATCGACAGGCGCTGGCGCTCGCCGCCGGACAGGGAGCGGCCGCGCTCGCCAATCACCGTGTCGAGGCCATCGGCCTGCCGGGAGATGAACTCGATGGCCTGCGCCCGTTCCAGGGCCTCGATCATCTCCGCATCGGTCGCGTCGGGCCGGCCCACCTGCAGGTTCTCGCGGATGGTGCGGGCAAACAGCATGGGCTCCTGGAACACCACGCCGATGTTGCGGCGAAGGGACGACAGGGTGACGTCGCGAATGTCGAGCCCATCGATGCGGATGCAGCCCGATTGCGGATCGAAGGCGCGGTGCAGGAGGCCGAGCGTGGTCGACTTGCCGGAGCCGGTGGCGCCCACCAGCGCGACGTTCTCGCCCTCATGCACCGTGAAGGACACATCCTGCACGGCCGAGCGCTTACCGTCATAGGAGAAGCTCACATTGTCGAAGACCACGTCGCCCGTGTAGCGCTCCACATCCTTGGCATTGGGCCGGTCGTGCACCACCGGTGCCGTGTCGAGGATCTCGAAGAACTCCTGCAGCTTCGGCGCCTGCATGAAGAGCTGGTTGATGAAGCTCACGGCCTGCTCGAGCCGCCCGATCAGCATTGTGGCCATGCTCATGAACATGACGATCTCGCCGATGGTGGCGAGCCCGTTCAGGTGCAGCCACGTGCCGAGCAGGAAGATCGCAGTCACCGTAATGGTGGCGGACGCCCGCGACGCCACTGCCGCCAGCGCCCACCAGGACAGAACCGGATTCTGCGCCTGGAGCAGTTGCTGGATGATGGTTCTGAGCGAACGGGTCTCGGCCTCGACGCGGGTGAAGGACTGGATCACCGGCACGTTGCCGAGCGCATCCGAGGCATGCTCGGCAAGGCTCGAATGGTAGCGCTCGACGGAGCCCTGCAGGGTTTCGGTCTTGCGCAGGACGATGGCGGTCAGCACAGCGAACACGCTGACGAGCGCAACGAGCAGGAGCCCGAGGCGCCAGTTCAGGAACACGGTGAGGGGCAGCAGCACCACAAGGGCGATCAGCGCCGACATGTGCTCGCGGAAGAAGCCGAGCCAGAGCCAGGACATGCTGCCCGAGCCTTCCAGCATCACCTTCAGGACGCGGCCCGAATGGGTCGAGGTGTGAAAGGCAAGCGGCAGTTCGAGCACATGCTCGAAGTAATTCGCCACCACGGCGAGGCGGCGACGATGGGCGAGCCGGTCCGCGTGCAGGGCCACGAGGGCGCCTGCCCCGATGGAGAACATGCCGAAGGCTACCCAGGCGAGGATAAGCGGCGTCAGGACGCCAAAGGTCACAGGCGGCGTGTTCGGCAGCTGCCCGCGGGTGAGCACGTCGATGATGCGGCCGAACAGGATCGGCTCGGCGAAGGCGGAAATCGCCAGAGCCACATTGGCCAATGCAAGCAAAGCGCCGACTCGGAGATCGGACCCGAGCTGGCCGAGAACGCGGATGTAGAGCCTGATCAACCGCATGAAGATTACTCTACGAAGGAAACGGATCTTAGGACGGAAACTCCGCTCACGATAGAGAGTTGCGCGTCTCCGGAGCCTGCCATCGCATCGTGTCATCCCTCCTGCACTTGGGACGGCCGCAGCTTGCGTCGGAAGCGGCCGATCCATTTCGGTCCCAGCTTCGGCTTCGCCGCACGTGCCGGCCTTGTCAGAAGAATGGCGCCCTCGCTGGTCTTGCGGATGTGCAGCGTGCGGGTGTGGAACTCCTCCAATCCCGGCCGGTGTCCGATGGAGAGCACGCTTGCGCCCTTCAGCTCGTTTTCGAACAGCGCCAGCATGGAGGCCTGGTTGTCCTCATCCAAGGCGGAGGTCGCTTCGTCCATGAACACCCAGCACGGCTTGTGCAGGATCACCCGGGCGAAGGCCACCCGCTGCTGCTGGCCAAGCGATAGGGTGCGGTCCCAGCGCTCGTGCCGGTCGAGCATGTCCAGGAACTCGCCGAGGCCGCAGCGCTCCAGCGCCGCCCGTACGTCGCTGTCGTCGAAGGTGTCGGGCGAGGTCGGATAGCTGATCGCGGCCCGCAAGGTTCCCAGCGGCAGATAGGGGCGCTGCGGCAGGAACATCATCTCTTCAGGTTTCGGAACGCGGACCTTGCCGGAACCCCAGGGCCAGAGGCCGGAGATGGCGCGGAAGAGCGTGCTCTTGCCGGCGCCCGATTCCCCCATGATCAGCACGCGCTCGCCGGGTTTGATCTCTGCGGTCGCGTCCTCGATCAGGATGCTGCCGTCGTTGAGGGCAATCGACACGCCCTCGAAGCTGAGCCAGCCTTTGGGGTGCGGGGCGATGTCGATGCGGCGGTTCTCGGCCGCGACTTCATCAAGGTCGAGGGCCGCCTGCCGGAACGTGGCCACACGCAGCACCGCCGAGCGCCAGTCGGCGATCTTCGGGAAGTTGTCGACGAAGTAGCGCAGGGCCGACTGCACCTGATTGAAGGCGCCCACCACCATCATCATCTCGCCGAAGGAGAGGCGCCCGGCGAAATAGTCGGGCGCAGCCGCCAGGATCGGCACCACGATGGCGAGCCAGCCGTAGCCCGATGTGATCCAGGTGAGCCGGGCCAAGCCGCCGGAGAGCCGCCGCGAGGCCTTCAGCACGGCCTCGACGAAATCGTCCAGGCTGCGGCGCTCGTCCGGCTCGCCGTTGTAGAGCGCAACGCTCTCGGCGCTCTCGTTGACGCGCACGAGCGCGAAGCGCAGATCGGCCTCGCGGGCATAGCGCTCCGTGTTGAGCCGGATCAGCGGCCGGCCGACGAGCCAGGTGAGGCCCGACCCGATGCCCGCATAGCCCACGGCCACCCACACCATGTAGCCGGGAATCGTGATGGCGTTGCCGGCAATCGTGAAGGTGACGGGGCTCGACAGGCCCCAGAGCACACCGATGAAGCTGACCAGCAGCAGCAGCGCCTGGAGCATGCCGACCCCGAGCTCCGTCGAGAGTTCGGAGAACAGGCGGCAATCCTCCTGCATGCGCTGATCGGGCTGCGAGCCGCTCTTGCCCATGAAGCCCAGCTGATAGGCGTGGTTCGGCCGGAGCCAGAGGTCGAGCAGCACCTGCGTGAGGCGCTGCCGCAGGCGGATCTTGAGGCGCTCCTGCAGCCAGGTCTGCGCCACCACCAGGGCCAGCAGAACGGCGACAATGACCAGGAAGACGAGGAGCTGATCGAAGAACGCGCCGGTGGCGCGCTTCTCCACCGCGTCGAAGAAGGCGCCGTTCCACTGATTGAGCCGCACCTGGCCGAACATGTTGCCGATGAGGACCACGAGGATGGCCACGGACAGCCGCAGCATGGGCCAGCCCTTGCGGCCCCGGAGCATGTCGCGGAAGAGCGCGTAGAGTTCCCGGCCGATGCTGGGTTTCGCCTCCGAGATGGCATCGTCAGGGTGCTGGGGATCGGGCTCGTGCGCGGCCGCTTTCTTCGCTTCCTTGGCCAGCGTGTTGTCCTGGCCGGGACCGACTTCCTGCTCGCGTCCTGTCGCCGGCGGCGGGGGCACTTGCCTGCCCAATTTCGGGTCGAAGTCCGGCATGTTACAAAACGCGCACTCGTACAGCTTGAGAGTTCCTCAAGCTAAAGCCCGCTCACATATGTTAAGTTCCGGACCTGTCCGATCGGGGTAGCCGCATGCAGTCAGCGTCTGTCGGACGCGACAGCCAGAGCCCAATAAACCTTGTACTTGGAGTTCGGCGCGTAAGCCGTGGCGATGCCGATGCGGGTGGCCCTCGAGTCGAGAAGCACCCGGTTGTGCTGCGGGCTCTCGCGCCAGCCGGAGAAGGCTTCCGCCAGGGTGTGGTAGCCGGCGGAGAGGTTTGCGGCCGGCTGGGCGAAGCCCGTGGAGGCAAGCCGCGCCTTGAAGCTCTCTGCGGAGCTCGGTTTGTCGGCCCGCGCCATGGCGTCGGCCTCCGCCTGTGCGGCCGCCTGGAGATCGGGATCGAGCGTCAGCGGGCGCAGGCCGTTGTTGCCGCGATAGGCGCTGATCATGTCGCGCGCCATCACGGCATCCACCTCGGCTCCGGCCTTGGCCATGGAGACGTAGAAGCTCGGGGTCTGACTGCGGGTGACGGGCTTCTCGCTCTGGCAGGCGGCCAGGGCGAGACCGGACAGGCTGATGAGGATGAGACGCTTCATGCGGGCGTCTTATCCTTGAGAAGGGTTAAGGCTTCATCCTCTTTTTCCTCAGCCTTGGGAGCTTTGTCACCCCGTTCCTCCTCAGGCTCGGGAGCCGGCGCGGGCGCCGGAGACCCGATGCCGGCTTTGCGCAGGCCGCGGAAGATCTCGAAATAGAGTTCGCTCGACACGCGGCCCGCCGCATCGATGTCGTCGACGAAGCAGACGAGGTCGAAATCGATGGTGTTCTCCGTCACCTTCTTGAACAGCACGCGCGGATTGGGTTCGCTCATCACCTCGCGGTGGGCGAGAGCCGCCTTGCGCATGATCTCCGCCACCTGATCTGGATCGGACGCGCGGGGCACCGGAACCGACACGAGCACGCGGCCGACGCGGTCGTTGCGCACCCGGTTGCGCACGATGCCGGAAATCAGGTTTGAGTTCGGCACGATAATTGTCGAGCGGTCGAAGGCCTGGATCTCCGTGGAACGCACGTTGATCCGGCGCACATAACCCTCGCCATCGCCCACGACCACGAGGTCGCCGACGCGGATCGGGCGCTCCCAGAGCAGGATGAGCCCTGAGATGAAGTTGTTGACGATGGATTGCAGGCCGAAACCGATACCGACCGAGAGCGCACCGGCCACGATGGTTACCCGCTCGAGGCTCAGGCCCAGATAGGTGAAGGCCATTACGCCCGCGACGATGATGCCCACATACCCCGCCGCCGTGCTGATCGAGTTGCGCAGGCCCGCATCGAGTTCGGTCGCCGGCAGGAACGTGTTGTTGAGCCAGCGCTGGATAATCCGCGTGACCGCGAAGCCCCCTGCGAACAGCGCCGCCGCAATGAGGATCGACGACAGGGAGATGGTGACGTCGCCGACGTTGAAGCCGAAGAAGAGCGCCCGCAGCGAGCCCGTCACGTCGGTCGATTCGATGCCCCAGGGCAGCAGCACGAGCAGGGCCGCGACGATGATGAGCGCGAGGCGGGCAACGCCGCTCACCAGAATGCCGATCTGCTCCAGCGAGCGGCGGCGCAGGCCCGTATTGGCCTGCAGGGTCGTGGCGATCCGGCTCTGGCCGCGCAGGGAGCCGCCGATGAACTCGTCCGCGAAGGCGATGCCCAGCACCAGCAGGGCGATGATGATGGAAATGCCCACCGCCTGATCGACCAGGAAGGACGCCAGCGCGATATAGCCGCCCACCACGCTGCCGATGATCAGCGCGACGATGAACCAGCCGAGGCTGCGCAGGGGGCCGCCGATATCGACCTCCTGCGGCACGTAAGGCCCGAGGCAGGCTTCGTCCTGAGACTCGCGGGCCGCGAACCGCCGCAGCAGCTCGGCGAAGATGAGAGCGGCCGCCAGCGCGAAGACCGCGCGTGTGATCACCGTGATCGGCAGCGCCGCCGCGATGGCCTTGTTGAAGGCCTCGATCACCTTGCCCGCGACCATGACGGTTGCAAGGGTGACGGAGAAGCTCATGATCCGATCGGCGGAAGCGTCCCGCACCGGGATCAGCCGCCACGACGTGTGGTCCGGCGCCAGGATGGCGTCGATCAGGGCGCGCACGAAGGCGATGAAGGCAAGCCCGCTGAGCATCGCCTTGCCCACCTGCTCCAGCCGGGACGGCACGATATCGACGGAATCGAAGGCAACCCAGACGACCCAGCTGCCGGCAATGGCCGGGCCCGCCCCGAGAACCAGGACGCCGAGCGCCGCCAGGAGGCGGCTGCGGCGCGACGGATCGCTGATGGCCCGGTCGCGCCGCACGAGACGCGGGGCGATGGAGCGCCGGCCGACATAGAGCGCAATCGCCACGCCGATGGCCAGCCCGAGAAGGAGCAGGACCCCGAGGGACGTGTTGCGCCGCAACTGCTCAAGGGCATCCCCGCTAACGATGCCGAGCGCCCGGAGCTCCCGCGGCACGGCCTGCACCACGCTCATCCAGAGGCTCGGGCTGAGCAGGCCGTCGCTCTGCTCGAACAGGGCGCGGGTGAAGCCCGTCCGGCGCAGATCCCCGATTTGCGTGCTCAGCTGCTCGGCCTGCACCAGCAGGGCGCGTCCGAGGCGCTGGGTTTCGTCGAGCTCCGCCACGGCGGCCTCGCGCTCCGCGCGGTCGCGGGCCACGTCAGGGCTTTCCTCGGGCTGACCCTTCTCGGGCTTGGGCCCAAGCTGGCTGAGGCGCTGCCGGCTGGCGTCGAGCCGGGGCGTCTGCTCCTCCACCACGGTGCGGATATCCGCGATGATCGGCTCGATCTGCTGGCGGATGGCCTGCAGGTCCGTATCGGACATGGTCCGGGCTTGGACGGCCGCCTCCTTCTGCTCGATATCGGCCTTGTAGCCGTCGAGCTTGGCGCGGGCGGCTCTGGTTTCCGCCGAAATGCTGGCGGGAGCGGGTGCTGCAGCGGTCTGGGGCTGAGGCTGAGGCTGCGGTTGAGCCGGTGCCGGTGTCTGCGAGTTGGGAGCCGGCTGCGCCTGCTGTGCGTCAGCGGTGCCGCCGGCTGCTGCCGCCAGCACGATCATGGCGGCCCCGAAAAGCCGCTTGAGGCCAATACTCGTCATTCGGTCCAACCCTATCGCATGCCCTGAGCCTGGGTCTGCCCCATGCTCCCATTCTGCCGGTTCCGTTTTCGCACGAAGCGTGAGCGGACCGGTTCTTCGCGAATCATTACGGCGAAAACTCGCCGCAGGGCAGACCGGGCGCAACAAAAAAGCCGGGGAGGCGCATGGCCTCCCCGGCTGCCTTTAGGGCAGATGCGTTACTGCTGCGGCGCCGGATTGGCCGAGGGCTGCGCGTTCGGCGCCGGATAGGCCGGGTTCTCGGGCGCGATCCGGTTGGTCGGATTGGCATCGGACGAGCCGGTCGTGGAGCCCGTGGTCTGCGACCGGGCGGCATCCGTGCCGGGATCGTCGGGCGAGGTCGATCCAACCCAGATCATGTAACCGCCAACGGCAACCGCAAGCAGCAGGAGCGAACCGATCAGGACGCCCAGAACCGGGCGGCCGGAGCCTCCCTGCCGGGTGCGATCGTCGGGGATCAATTGAGCCATCTCCAGCCTCTTTCAATGATGATGTCTGTCGGGCGAGCTGTAAGGCTCGGCGTTATCAGGGCAACGCCAGATGGGAGTGGCGGTTCCTGCCGGATTCGATCTTAGCCGTTCGGGGCTTCATGCACCTTCGCACGCTGGATCCAATGAAGCTTTTTCCCGTTGTCCGACACGGGCCGCCAATCACGGTCAGAGACGAGGGGCCGGTGGGTCGAGCAAGCGGGCGTGCGCGAGGTGTCGCAGGGTGGGCCACAGCCCTCGCCGGGCTGCTCTCAGCCATGTTTTCGCCGTTTTCGAGACCCTTGGGTAATCTCTGATTCAAGGAGAGATCATGCTGGACAATCGCATCAGTCTGGACGGGACTTGGGAATTTTTGCATGTGGCCGACGACCGTCTCGCTGGCCCGGCGGAGGTTCGCCAGATCACGGTGCCCAGTCCTTGGCAGGCCCAGTTCGCGGACCTGCGCATGCGGGCCGGCATCGGCATCTATCGCCGAACCATCGACGTGCAGGAGGAGTGGCTCCACGACAGCGTGTGGATCCGCTTCGGCGCGGTCTTCCACAACACCAAGGTTTTCGTGAACGGCGAGGCCGTGGGGCACAACGAGGGCGGTTTCCTGCCGTTCTCCTTCGACGTGACGCCCTACCTCAAGCCCGGTGCGAACGAGATCAAGGTCCGGGTCGACAGCCCCACCGACAACCCGGCCGAGTTTCCGGACTCGCCTTTCGCCGAGATCCCGTTCGGCAAGCAGAGCTGGTACGGCCCCCTCTCGGGCATCTGGCAGTCGGTCTTTCTCGAGCGCCGCATCCCGGACCACATGAGCCGCGTGCGCCTCGTGCCCAACCTGACCACCGGCCGCGTGACCTCGGGCGTGTTCTTCGCCCGTCCGCTCACCGACGCGACGCAGATCCGCATTCGGGTGACGGATCCGTCGGGCGATGTGGTGCTCGACGAGATGCATGAGACGCAGGTGGGCGTCACCTCGATGCCGTTCGAGTTCACCCTCGACGACGTGCGCGCCTGGTCGCCCGATCATCCGAACCTGTATCGGATCACCCTGGAACTCATCCGCGACGGCGAGGTGAAGGACGAGATCGCGGACAATTTCGGCTTCCGCTCCATCGAGACCCGCAACGGCAAGTTCTATCTCAACGGCGAGCCGCTCTACATTCGCTCCGCGCTCGATCAGGATTACTACCCGGACACGATCTGCACCGTGCCGTCGGTGGAGTTCCTGGAGGACCAGTTCCGCAAGGCGAAGGAGATGGGCCTCAACTGCCTGCGCTGCCACATCAAGGCGGCCGATCCGCGCTACTACGAGGTGGCGGACCGGATGGGCCTGCTCATCTGGACGGAGCTGCCCAACGGCGGCATGGCCACCGACCGCTCGCGCGGCCGCAAGGAAAAGCTCCTGAAGGGCATCGTCGACCGCGACGGCAACCACCCCTCCATCATCATCTGGACGATCATCAACGAGAACTGGGGCGTCGACCTCGTCAACGATGCGGATCACCGCGACTGGCTCAAGCGCACTTTCGCGTGGCTGAAGGCCTACGATCCCACGCGCCTCGTGGTCGACAACTCGCCGCTCGCGCCGAGCTTCCATGTGGAATCCGACATCGCGGATTATCACTTCTACGCCGCCTATCCCGATCACCGGGACCAGTGGGACCAGTTCGTCGACGAGTTGTCGGGCCGTGCCTCCTGGCTCTACTCGCCCCATGGCGATGCGGTGATCACCGGCCGCGAGCCGCTCATGTGCTCCGAGTTCGGCAACTGGGGCCTGCCCTATCCGAAGGACCTGCGCGACGAGAAGGGCGAGGAGCCCTGGTGGTTCGAGACCGGGCACGATTGGGGCGAGGGCGTGATGTACGCCCATGGCGTCGAGAACCGCTTCTCGGACTGGAGCCTGGACCGGGTCTTCGGCGACCTGCGCCGGTTCGTGATCGCAGCCCAATGGCAGCAGTTCCGCGCGCTGAAGTATGAAATCGAAGCGATGCGGCGCAAGCCCAGCCTCGCCGGCTACGTGATCACCGAGCTGCACGACTGCCATTGGGAATCGAACGGGCTGCTCGACATGCGCCGCAACACGCGCGTGTTCCACGAACTCTTTCCCATCGTCAATTCGGACACGGTCATCGTGCCCAAATGGGAGCGTGCCTCCTACTGGTCCGGCGAAACGGTCGCCCTGGAACTGGCGGTGGCGCACGGGGCGGGCCCCGTTCTGGAAGATTGCCGGCTGGAGGTCACGGTCGCCGGCGAGAGCCAGACACTGCCACTGCCCCGCATCGAGGCGCCGGATGTGCTCGACCTGGGTCGCATCGAGATCGAGCTGCCTCAGATGGACGAGCCCTCCCTGCGGCGGATCAATTTCGATCTTCGCAGCGCCGATGGTCGCGTGATCGCGCATAACCACCACGACATCGCGATCCATCCCAAGCGCGGCCGGCCGGTCCACGCGCGGGAGCTCGTGTGGTCGCCGGACGAGGACATCCGCGAGCATTTTCGGGCTCTCGGCTACACCCTAGCCCGCGCCTTTGAGGAATCGACCCTCATCGTCGCCCGCACGCACAACAAGGCGATTGCCGATCATGTGCGCGCCGGCGCCAAGCTCCTGCTGCTGCCGGAAAGCGACATGAGCCTCTACCCGTTCTTCCCGCACTGGCAGGCGGTGAAGGTGCAGGCCCGTCACGGCACGCTGTGGTCGGGCGACTGGGCGTCGTCGTTCGGCTGGCTGCGGCGTTCGGGCCACTTCGCCCGCTTCCCCTCCGGGCCGCTGCTCGACGAGACCATGGACCGGGTGCTGCCGGATTATGTGATCTCGGGCTGCAACCTGCTCGACTTCCAGGCGCGCGTCTTCGCCGGCCTCGTGGTCGGCTGGATCCACAAGCCGGTGGCGCTCGGCGTCGAGCGCTCCTACGGACGCGGCCGTTTGGTCGCTTCGACCCTGCGCATTCTCCGGGATGCACCGATGGCCGATCCGACCGCCACGATGCTTACGGATGCCTTGGTGGAACTTGCGGTCGAGTCGCGGGCGGCCCGCCTCGAGGAGGCGGTGCGGGCCGCGGAAGCGGCGGCGTAACGCGCTTTACATCATGCAAGAAGGGCGGTGCAGAGATGTCTGCGCCGCCCTTTTCTTTGCGCCCCATATGGAAAAGGCCGGCACGAGGCCGGCCTTTTGAGCATCATCAGAATGGGGATGGTTACTCGGCCGCCACCTTCATCATGTTCTCCGACCACTCGACCTCGTTGTCGATGAAATAGCGGTCGAGAGCGCTCTCGAGGTGCGGCATGAGAACGCCGCGCTCGGTCGACAGGGCCGTGTTGAGCGCCGGCCCATCGCCCGCATCGGTGACGAGGGCGGGATCGAAGCCCGCGCGCTCGGCCGCCATGGCGGCAAGATCCCGCCAGGAGGTCTCGCTGATATTGGCCATGTGCCAGATGCCCGTGCCGCCATCGATCAGCAGATCGAGGGAGGTGTTCACCAGATCGGGCACGTAAGTTGGCGACACCACATCGAGGCTCGCCTCCAGGCCTTCTCCCTTGCTTAAGGTGTTGAGGATGGACCAGACGAAGTTGTAGCGGTCCCACGGGCCGAAGAAGGCGCTCGTGCGCAGGATGAGCGCGTTGTCGTGAGCCTCCGCCACCCGGCGCTCCGCCTCGGCTTTGCTCTCGCCATAAACCGTGGTCGGGTTGACCGCGTCGCTCTCCACATACGGTCTCTCGAGAGTGCCGTCGAAGACAAGATCGGACGAGAAGGTCACGAGCTTGATGCCGAGATCGGCACAGACCTGCGCGAGGATTTCGGCGCCCTTGGTGTTCTCGCGGAAGCAGGCCGTCCGGTCGTTCTCGGCGTCCGCGACGCGCACATAGCCGGCCGTGTTGATCACCGCCCAAGGTCGGTGGCATTTCAGGGCCTCGGCAACGCTCTTGGCATCGGCAATATCCATGTCCTGGCGCGAGAGAAGAGCGTGATTGAGGCCGCGGAAATCGCACAGGCGCGAATAGGCGCGACCTAAGGTTCCCGTGGCACCCGTGATCAGAAGCTGGCGCGGCTCGTCGGCCAGCCAGCAGGATTTCGATTGCCGTGCCGGCGGCTTGTAGAAGCGGATGTCGCGCTTCCACCAGCCGGCACGATCGAGCACCGGGTGATCGAAGGTGCCGGTCTTGGCCAGCGCCTCGGCGGCATGCGCCAGGGCCGTGCGCCGGGGCACGGGAGCGCGAACGTCGAACGGACCCGGCTCGTAGAAGCCGTTGCGGCGGGTGAGAAGGCTGTTCCAGTCCACTGCTCCGTAAAGGGACCAGACGGTGACGGCGCGAATGTCGGCGCCCTCGTCACGGAGCGTGTTGACGTCGTTCCACACCTCCATGAGCCAGCGGAGCTGGTCGTCGCGGGTGCTGCCGTGATGAGCCTCCGTGACGGCGATGGGCCGCCGGTAGCGTTCCCACACCTCCCGCAAGCGGGCGGCGGGGCCGAGATCCGCAGCCGGCAACGGCATGCGAACCGCTTCGGCATCGGCATATTGGTGTCTACCGTTGCCGCCCCAATGGTGCTCGGGATAACGGCGCATGCGCTCGTCGAGGTAGCGCTCGCTGGTGAGATAGTGGTTGATGCCGATGATGTCGGGCGCAGCATCCGCCTCAAGGAAGAGTTCGAGATCGGCCTGCGCAACGCCGCTCGCGATGAACTTGTCCCACCAGGGATGATCCCGGTCGACCATGCCGCACAAAAGATCGAAGCTCAGGAAACGGCGCTGGTTCTCGTGCTCGGCCTGATAGGCGAGGGTCGGCGTCGAGAAGGTCTTGCCCATGTCGTCCGTCTGCACGAGCTGCGCGTCGGAGCGCACCCTGCGGATGGCGCGCATGGACAGGACGGTGGCCTTGCATTCGTTCACGAGGATCTTGAGAAACGTCTCCAGGCTCGTGCCGTGCGGATACCAGTGGCCGTAGAGTCCCGAGAACCGCGCCGTAGTGAGGGGCTCGTTGACCGGGGTGTAGAGATCGAGATGGGGATAGCGCTCAGCCACATGGGCGGCGTGGCGCGCCAGAAGCTCGGGCCATGCGGGATCGAGCATGTGGGTGTAGCGAGGGCCGCTGCCGTGATGGCACAGCCCCGCGATGGCGCGGATGTTCAGCTCTTGCAGGCGCTTCAGGCGCGTATCGTGCCAGGAGAAGTCCGTCCGGTCCGGGCTCTCGGGAGAGATCTTCTCCCAGAGCACCGGATGACGGAGCGTGCGGATTCCGAGCTCAGCGATGCGATCGAGATCCTCGATTCGATCGTGATAACCGGTCTCCAGGCTTTGGTCGCGGTAGTCGTCGCCTACTCTTGCGACAGTACATTCCAAACCGCCCCAAAGCTCTAGTGATCGCTTCATCATACAACTCCGAGCTATTTTACTAAGCGTTCACCAACAATTCTTAGCGCGGATTGTTCGATGTTTTTTCAGTTGATTACGAAACCAGTCCTGCGGGCGACGACATGACCTTGACGGCGGACGTGTCAGCTCCGACCGGCAGGGACTCGTTGATGCGTCGGAAGGTGGCGAGTGCCTGGCCGACGATCTGGTCCATGTTGTAGTAGCGGTAGGTCGCCAGACGACCCACGAACCACACGTCGGGGGTGGCGAGCGCCAGACGCTCGTATTTCTTGAAGAGCTCCTGGTTCTCGGCCTTCGGGATCGGATAGTAGGGGTCGCCTTCGGCCGACGGATACTCGTAGGTGAGCGCCGTCTTGGCGTGTTCCTGACCCGTCAGGTGCTTGTATTCCGTGACGCGGGTGTAATCGTTCGTCTGCGGGAAGTTCACCACGCCAACGGGCTGGTGCCAGGCCTTGTCGAGCGTCACATGCTCGAAGCGCAGGGAACGGTAGGGCAGCTTGCCGAACTGGAAATTGAAGTACTCGTCGATCGGCCCGCAATAGATCACACGGCGATGCGGAATGACATTCTTGACGTCGTCGTATTCGGTCTGCGTCATGATGTCGATGTTCGGATGGCCGACCATCTTCTCGAACATCCGCGTGTAGCCGTGCTTCGGCATGAACTGGAACTCGTCCGTGAAGTAGCGGTCGTCCCGGTTGGTGCGGGTCGGCACGCGCGACGTTACGGACTTGTCGAGCTCGGACGGATCGAGGCCCCATTGCTTGCGGGTATAGCCCCGGAAGAACTTTTCGTAGAGCTCGCGACCGACCACCGAGACCACCACGTCTTCCGACGTCTTGATCTCGCCAATCGTCTCAGCGCGCTCGGCGAACCAGTCCTGCAATTGCTCGGAGGTGAGGTTCAGGCCGTAGAGCTTGTTGACCGTATCGAGATTGATCGGGATCGGCACGAGCATGCCGTCCACTTCCGCGAGCACCCGGTGCTCGTAGAAGCGCCATTCGGTGAAGCGGGAGAGATAGTCGAAGATCTGCTTGGAATTGGTGTGGAAGATATGCGGCCCATACTGGTGGATCAGCAGCCCGTCATCGTCGTACCGGTCATAGGCGTTGCCGCCGATATGAGGACGGCGATCGATGAGAAGGACGCGCTCGTTGCGCTCGCCCGCAAGACGTTCAGCCAGAACACTCCCCGCAAAGCCGGCGCCGACAATCAGCCAATCATACATTCCAAATCACTCCGCAGGCGTGGTGGCATAGACGGGAAGGGACGAGGCGGGACGATCCGTGGCGGCATCGCCCATGGAGTCCAGCATCAGCTTGTGCATGGCGCCCCAAGTCTTGTCCCAGGAGCCGGCAGCGAGGTGCCGGTCCACCCTGGCAAGCCAGGAATCCTTCGGCCGTGCCAGAATGGTCTCGACCTTGGTGACCACCTCCTTGGCGTTCCTGGCGATCTCGACGAGGCCCTTTTCACCATAGGGGCGCACCACATCCGTGATCGCCGTCGAGACAACGGGAACGCCGGCGGCCAGGAATTCGGGCGTCTTGGTGGGGCTGATGAACTTCGTCGCCTCGTTGAGGGCGAAGTTCATGAAGCCCACATCCCAGCCGGCAAGATAATGCGGCAGCTCATTGTAGGACTTGCCGCCGAGCCAATGGATGTTCGGCGCTTGCGGCAGGCTGGCGGGATCAATCTTCACCACCGGGCCGATCATGACGAAATTCCAGTCGGGCCTCAGATCGGCGACCTCGGCCAGGAGGTCGATATCCATGCGCTCGTCGACGACACCGAAGAAGCCGAGACGGAGATGGGGGATCTTGGCCTGATCCTCGGGATCCTGATGGATCGAGCGGGCCTGCGAGAAATGATTGAAGTCGATGGAGGACGGAAAACCGTGAACGCTCCGGTGACGGCTCTTCTTGGCCTCATAGAGGCTCATGCCGCCGGTGAAGACCAGATCGCAACGTGCGAACAGGGCGTTTTCCAGATCGAGAAGCTCCTGCGATGCGCCGCGGAAGAGCGAGAGCTCGTCCATGTTGTCGTAGATGCACAGATCGCACTCAAGATCGCTGGTAAAGGCCATGGCCATCGGCGTGTAGTACCAGAACACACGCGGGCTCGTCGCCTCGCGGCCGATCAGCTCTTCGATGAGGTCGTGCTGCTCGGAGATGACATCCTGGTGAGACAAGCCTTCGGGCAGCATGGGAACCGCGATGGTGACGCCCTGCGGACGCTCGCTCACATCCATATGCGGCGTCACGCCGGCCTTGAACATCGGCTCTTCGATGATCAGCACGTTGTAATGCTTGGCGGCGCGGCTGAGAAGGTGTTGAGGACGCTGCCAGACGAAATCCCAGCGGAGGTGCGAGAAACAGACGAGGAGGGGCTTTTCCGAACCGGCTTTGATAGGCGAACGAAGGGCATAGGACTGCGTCGTCAAACGCTCATGCATAGCGCGAACCTCAGATAAAGGTGTGTTGTCACGATCGGACAGAAGAACCCGGTCCGGGCGAATAAAGCGATGTCTTTAGTGAAGCGCACCGGCGAAGGGTCGCGGTCGCAATCGTTTTTACAACGCAGATGATGCCGTTTAGTTCCATCTGCGTTCATCTTCGTGAACGACTATTCATGGGAATAGTGGGCGTCACTTCTTTTCAAGCAAGAGCGTTCCTTGCTTTTGGATAAAGGTCTTTGCCTTCTCGGCAACCATCGCAAGTATCCAAGGCAACTGAACTTCGACGCGCACCTGATCCTGCATGACTTCGAGATGGCCGCTGACGTTCTGGCCCATGGCGCCGACGCGAAAGTCCATCCTGTTTCCGCTCCAGGTTTCGTGGATGGACGCGACCTTGTCCCCGAATTGCGATTTCACGCCCGCCATGCCGCCCTGCAGGCGCCGCATGGCTTCGGCTTGGCCAAGATTATGTGGAATGGAAACGACGAGGGGCTTCGACATAAGGGTGCTCCGCTTTTTGTTGGAACAAGCGAAGCCGTGCCATGTCGGTTCCGTCGCTAGAGCATCGAACCCAAAAGTGGAAGGCACTTTTGGGACCAATTCGATGCTCCAGTTCCTAAAATAGCGCATCGTTGGGCGGAAAACCGGATCCACTTTTCCGCACGATGCGCTAAGGCTTGTGGGGATTCATCGTGAATTGATGACGGCGGCGGCGAGATAGATCATTGCGGAGAAGCTTTGGTCGGT
>NZ_JAFBID010000044.1 GCF_016811235.1 Microvirga arabica | reverse complement strand
ATCGAGCCGGGCTGCCCTAAACGCCTCCCTCGACACCTTCAGGCTCGCAGCACCCGCTGCGGGCCCACAGGTGCTGGATCTTTGACAAGCCAACCAACAGCGTCATCCCGGACGGCAAAGCCGATCCGGGATCGCACAAACCAGCCCAGCACTGTCATCCGGGGCGGCTTCAGCCGAGCTCGGGATTCATGACCGCCGACGGTGCCGGACAAGGCGCAACGCTGATCGCCGTCCATGAGATGCGGCGGTTCTGGATCCCCGCCTGCGCGGGGATGACAGCCGTGGGGATTAAGTGCCCCATTCTGCACGCGATCCCGGACCTCCGCTGCGCTCCGTCCGGGATGACCCTCTATTTGCCGCCCTGCTTCAGCCTAGCCCTAGGATGCGCCGCATTGAATGCATCCATCAGCCGGGCCGCATCCACCTTCGTGTAGAGCTGCGTGGTCGAGAGCGAGGCGTGGCCCAGAAGCTCCTGAATGCCGCGCAGGTCGCCGCCCTTGGCGAGCAGATGCGTGGCAAAGGAATGGCGCAGAGCATGCGGCGTGGCACTGTCCGGAAGGCCGAGCGCGCCGCGCAGCTCTTCCACGGCGAGCTGGATAATCCGGGGTGAGAGCCGCCCGCCGCGGGCGCCGACGAAGAGCGGTCCCTCCGGCGGGATCGCATAGGGGCAGAGCGCGAGGTACTCCTCGACTGCCCGCTGGATCGGAGGGATCACCGGCACGCTGCGCATCTTAGCCCCCTTGCCGGTGACCGTGATGGCATCGAGCCCGTTCACGGGCGCATCCCGCCGCTGCAGGCCCAGCGCTTCGGAAATGCGCAGGCCTGCCCCGTAGAGCAGGGACAACACCGCCGCATCCCTGGCCAGGATCCAGGGCTTGCGGTTCTCGGACGCCCGGGTCTCCGCGTCCGTGACAGCGACGGCCGAGGAGGCGGAGAGCGGGCGCGGCAGGTTCTTCTCCACCTTCGGGGTGCGAATCGCCGCAAAGGCCGAGGCGGTGCCATGGCCCTCTCGCTCCAGGTGCCGGGCGAAGGAGCGAAGCGCCGCGAGCTGGCGCATGAGCGAGCGGCTACCCACCGAATCCATGCGCCGGGCAGCGAGGAATGCCCGGATGTCGAGGGGCTTCAGGCCCAAGATTCCTTCGACGGAAGGCGGCTCTCCGAGATGGTTTGTCAAAAAGCTAAGGAATTGGCGCAGATCCCGGGCATAGGCCTCGACGGTCTTTGCCGAAAGCCGCCGCTCCTTGGCCAGCGAGGCGAGCCACACCATCGCTTCGCGCCGGGTGTCGTCCGCGCCGGGCAGGACCAGATCGAGAACATTTTGTGTGGCGCTGCTTGACATGAGTCCCATTTATGCAAGGGCAGTACCCTAAACAGGCACAGGTTAACCTCTCCCGAATGACAAGCCGCATCGCCGATGTCCTTATCCCGCTGGCGCTGGACACGGCCTATTCCTATGCCGTGCCGGACGGCCTCGGCCTCGAGGAGGGCGACGTGGTGCAGGTGCCGCTTGCCAACCGCGAGGTGGCGGGCGTCGTCTGGTCCATGCGCGAAGGGCAGGGCGGCAACCTGAAGAAGGTGACGGGCGTCATCGACGCGCCGAACCTCTCGCCCAAGATGCGCAAGTTCCTGGACTGGATCGCCTGGTACACGCTCGCGCCCAAGGGCTCGGCGCTTGCCATGGGGCTCAAGATCCCGGACGCCGACCGGCAGGAGGTGGCGCGCGTCGGCGTGAGGCTGGCCGACGCCCTGCCCAAGCGCATGACCCCGGCGCGGCAGAAGGTGATCGAGATCGCCCAGGACGGGGCCGTGCGGCTCAAAAGCGAGCTCGCCCAAGCGGCGGGTGTCAGCGCCGGGGTCGTCAACGGATTGATCGACGAAGGGGCCCTGGAGACGGTGGTGCTTCTCGCCGAGCCCGTGGCCGAGATGCCCGATTCCGCCTTCGGCAGCACCGCTCTCTCGGACGGCCAGGACGAGGCGGCGCAACAGCTCGTCGCCGCCATGGGCGAGGAGCATCCGCCTGTGATCCTGCTGGAGGGCGTCACGGGCTCCGGCAAAACGGAAGTCTATTTCGAGGCGGTGGCCGAGGCCGTGCGCCAAGGTCGGCAGGCCCTGATCCTCATGCCGGAAATCGCGCTCACCGCCCAATTCCTCGATCGGTTCGCCGCCCGCTTCGGCGTGAAGCCCGCCACCTGGCATTCCGGCGTTACAGGCCGCAAACGCGAGCGGCTTTATACAGCCATTGCCTCGGGCGAGGTGAAGGTGGTGGCCGGGGCCCGCTCGGCCCTGTTCCTGCCTTATGCCGATCTCGGGCTCATCGTGGTCGATGAGGAGCACGAGACTGCCTACAAGCAGGACGACGGGGTGCATTACCATGCCCGCGACATGGCGGTGGTGCGCGGCAAGATTGAGAATGCCTCCGTGATCCTGGCCTCGGCCACGCCGTCCATCGAGAGCCGGGTCAATGTGGAGCGCGGGCGCTACCGCCATGTGCGCCTGCCCGAGCGCTTCGGCGGCCGCTCGATGCCGCAGATCCGGGCCGTGGACCTGCGCAAGGAGGCGATTCCGAAGGGCCGCTGGCTCTCGCCGACCCTCGTCGCCGCCGTGGAGGACACGGTGGCCAAAGGCGAGCAGGCGCTGCTCTTCCTCAACCGGCGCGGCTATGCTCCGCTGACCCTCTGCCGCAATTGCGCTCACCGCTATGAATGCCCGAACTGCTCCTCCTGGCTGGTGGAGCACCGGTTCCGGCGCTCCCTCGTGTGCCACCATTGCGGCCATGTGGAGCGGACGCCCCAGGCCTGCGTCGAATGCGGCAGCGTCGATTCGCTGGTGCCCTGCGGCCCCGGCGTCGAGCGGATCGCGGAAGAGGCGGCGGCGCTGTTTCCGGACAAGCGATGCATCGTGCTCTCCAGCGATTTTCCCGGCGGCACGGAGCGGCTGCGGATGGAGCTGGCCGGGATTGCTGCGGGCGAGTTCGACATCGTCATCGGCACGCAGCTCGTGGCCAAGGGGCACAACTTCCCGCTGATGACCCTGGTGGGCGTGCTCGATGCCGATATTGGTCTCACCTCGGGTGATCCCCGCGCCGCCGAGCGCACCTTCCAGATGCTGCAGCAGGTCACCGGCCGCGCCGGGCGCGGCGAGAAGCCGGGGCGCGCCCTGGTCCAGACCTGGCAGCCGGACCATCCGGTGATCGCAGCCCTGATTTCGGGCGATGCCGAGCGGTTCTACGAGGAGGAAACGCGTGTGCGCGAAATGGCCGGGCTGCCGCCCTTCGGGCGCCTGGCCTCCCTCATCGTCTCGGCCGCCGAGCGCGAGGCGGCGGAGGCCCATGCCCGGGCCATGGCCCTGGTGGCGGAGCCGCCGCCCGGCGTCACCGTGCTCGGGCCCGCCGAAGCCCCGCTCGCCCTGATCCGCGGCCGCTATCGCTTCCGCCTGCTGGTCAAAACCGAACGGGAGGTGGACCTCCAGGGTTACCTCCGCGGCTGGATGGCCCGCTGCCCCAAGATACGCGGCAACACGCGGGTCTCCATCGACGTGGATCCGCAGAGCTTTCTGTGACCAACCCGAGATCTTTACTAAGACAGGTACCATGCCCAAGATCGTCCATTGCATCCGCCACGGCCAATCCACCTTCAACGCCCATTGGGCCGAGCACGGCGAGGATCCTGGGCATGTCGATGCCCCTCTCACGGAACTCGGCCGGCAGCAGGTCGCCGAGCGGGCGCCGGAGCTGCGCCAGCATCCTTATGAACTTGTCGTGACCTCGCCCCTGACGCGTGCGATCCAGACCACCCTGGGCCTGTTCGGGACCCATCCCGCGTCCCCGACGATCCTGGTGGAGTGCCTGCACCGGGAGCACCTGGAGAGCAGCTGCGATGTGGGCCGGGCGGTCTCCCATCTGGCCCAGGACTTCCCCCACCTGCATTTCGGGCACCTGGACGAGGTCTGGTGGCACAACGAGGGCGAGGTGAACGAGCGCGGCTTCGTCTACGAGCCGGCGCATGTGTTCGAGGAGCGGGTCGAGCGGTTCCGGGGCTGGCTGGCGGAGCGGCCGGAGACGATGATCGCCGTGGTGGGGCACGGTACCTTCTTCAGCAGGCTCGTCGGGCGGTTCCTCACCAATTGCGAAGTCGCCACCCTGGAACTTTAGACCCTGCCTCGGCAGGCACCCGGTTTTTACCTGACGAACAGGGCTCAGCTCGCCTTGCGCCTCGGAAAAACCCATGCTAGTGCACCCTCGCCTGACGGGCGGAGAAGGCTCCCGTCCCGGGCTCATTTCCACACCTGACGGGTCTCCCGGATGCCGCGTTCGCAGGCTTTCCCGGTCCGAGGCCCGTTATGACAAGAGAGACGGTTACGTGGCGCAAAGCGGTTCCCAAGAAGGACCCCTCCTGTCGGGCGTAGCGTTGCGCTATGCTTCGGCGCTGTTCGAACTCGCCCGCGAAGCGAATGCGATGGACGCTGTCGCCGGCGATCTCGCCCGCTTCGACCAGCTGATCCGCGGCAGCAGCGACTTGCAGCGCCTGATCTCCAACCCCATTTTCACGGCTGAAGAGCAGTCGAACGCGATCGGTGCCATTCTTGACAAGGCCGGCCTCTCGGGCCTTGCGGGAAATTTCATCCGTCTCGTGGCGTCCAAGCGCCGGCTCTTCGCCCTGCCGGACATGATCCGCGCCTTCCAGAACCTGGTGTCCGATGCCAAGGGCATCGTCCGGGCGCAGGTCACCCTGGCGGAGGCGCCGTCCGACACGGTCCTGAACGAAATCAAGGCGGCGCTGCGCGACGTCGCCAAGGCTGACGTTGCTGTCGACGTCAAAATCGACCCGAGCCTCATCGGCGGTCTCATCGTGAAGATGGGCTCCCGCATGGTGGATGCCTCGGTGCGCACCAAACTCAATTCCATTCGTCTAGCGATGAAAGAGGTCCGCTGATGGACATTCGAGCCGCTGAGATCTCCGCGATCCTCAAAGAGCAGATCAAGAACTTCGGTACCGAAGCTGAAGTCACCGAAGTCGGGCAGGTTCTGTCCGTCGGTGACGGTATCGCCCGTTGCTACGGCCTCGACAAGGTTCAGGCCGGCGAGATGGTCGAATTCGAGAGCGGCGTGCGCGGCATGGCCCTCAACCTCGAGACCGACAATGTCGGCGTCGTGGTGTTCGGCTCCGACCGTGAAATCGCCGAAGGCCAAACCGTGAAGCGCACGGGCGCCATCGTGGACGTGCCGGTCGGCAAGGGCCTGCTCGGCCGCGTCGTCGACGCGCTCGGCAACCCGATCGACGGCAAGGGCCCGATCCAGTCCACCGAGCGCCGCCGCGTGGACGTGAAGGCTCCCGGCATCATTCCGCGCAAGTCGGTGCACGAGCCGATGGCCACGGGCCTCAAGGCCATCGACGCCCTGATCCCGGTCGGCCGCGGCCAGCGCGAGCTGATCATCGGCGACCGCCAGACCGGCAAGACCGCCGTCGTGCTCGACACGATCCTGAACCAGAAGCCGCTGAACCAGGGCAACGACGAGTCGCAGAAGCTCTACTGCGTCTACGTCGCGGTCGGTCAGAAGCGTTCCACGGTTGCCCAGTTCGTGAAGGTTCTCGAAGAGCAGGGCGCTCTTGAGTACTCGATCATCATCGCGGCCACCGCGTCGGACCCGGCTCCGATGCAGTTCCTGGCGCCGTTCTCGGGCTGCGCCATGGGCGAGTTCTTCCGCGACAACGGCATGCATGCCGTGATCGTGTACGACGACCTGTCCAAGCAGGCCGTCGCCTACCGTCAGATGTCGCTCCTTCTGCGCCGTCCGCCGGGCCGCGAGGCTTATCCGGGCGACGTGTTCTACCTGCACTCCCGCCTGCTCGAGCGTGCTGCGAAGCTCAATGACAGCCAGGGCGCGGGCTCGCTCACCGCTCTGCCGGTCATTGAGACGCAGGCCAACGACGTGTCGGCCTACATCCCGACCAACGTGATCTCGATCACCGACGGCCAGATCTTCCTTGAGACGGACCTGTTCTACCAGGGCATCCGCCCGGCGGTGAACGTCGGCCTCTCGGTGTCGCGCGTGGGCTCCTCGGCCCAGACGAAGGCGATGAAGAAGGTTGCGGGCAAGATCAAGGGCGAGCTGGCGCAGTACCGCGAGATGGCGGCCTTCGCTCAGTTCGGCTCCGACCTCGACGCCACCACCCAGCGCCTGCTGAACCGTGGTTCGCGCCTGACCGAGCTCCTGAAGCAGCCGCAGTTCTCGCCGCTGAAGATGGAAGAGCAGGTCGCCGTGATCTACGCCGGCGTGAACGGCTACCTCGACAACCTGCCCCTCAACCGGGTGCGGGCGTTCGAGGACGGGCTGCTCTCGCTCCTGCGCAGCAAGCACGCCGATATCCTCGATGCCATCCGCACGTCGAAGGACCTGTCGAGCGACTCCGAGGCGAAGCTGAAGGACGTCGTCCAGAACTTCGCCAAGTCGTTCTCGTAAGCGTCTTTCTCGTAAGATCCAGCCGGTTTTCCGGAGAGGGTAGGGCCGCTCGATGCCGAGCTTAAAAGACCTTCGTAACCGCATCGCCTCGGTCAAGGCGACGCAGAAGATCACCAAGGCCATGCAGATGGTGGCCGCCGCGAAGCTGCGCCGCGCGCAGACCGCGGCGGAGGCCGCGCGTCCCTATGCGGAGCGCATGTCCTCGGTGCTCGGCAATCTCGCGTCCGGCATCACGGTCGGACCCGAGACGCCGCGGCTTCTCGCCGGGACCGGTTCCGACCGCGTTCACCTGCTGATCGTCTGCACCGCCGAGCGTGGTCTCTGCGGTGCATTCAACTCCTCGATCGCGCGTCTGGCCCGCGACCATGCCACCCGGCTCATGGCCGAGGGCAAGACGGTCAAGATCATCTGCGTGGGCAAGAAGGGCTACGACATTCTGCGTCGCCAGTTCGCCCAGCAGATCATCGAGCTCATCGACCTGCGGTCCGTGCGCCAGCTCGGCTTCGAGCAGGGCGATATGATCGCCCAGAAGGTTCTCGCCCGCTTCGAGGCCGGCGAGTTCGATGTGGCGACCCTGTTCTACTCGCGCTTCCGCTCGGTGATCGCCCAGATCCCGACCGCGCAGCAGATCATCCCGGCTCAGATCGAGGCCACGGGCACGTCGTCCGACGCGGTCTACGACTACGAGCCTGAGGAAGGCGAGATTCTCACGACGCTCCTGCCGCGGAATCTCACCGTGCAGATCTTCCGCGCGCTGCTCGAGAACGCCGCTTCCGAACAGGGCGCCCGCATGAGCGCCATGGACAATGCAACCCGCAACGCGGGCGAGATGATCAAGAAGCAGACGATGACCTACAACCGGTCGCGTCAGGCGATGATCACCAAGGAACTGATCGAAATCATTTCGGGCGCCGAGGCGCTCTGACGAATCCGAGAGGAGCCAATCATGGCCAACACCGCTACCACCGGTAAAGCAACCGGTCACATCACGCAGGTCATCGGCGCCGTCGTCGACGTGCAGTTCGAAGGCCACCTGCCTGAGATCCTGAACGCGCTTGAGACCACGAACGGCGACACCCGCCTGGTGCTCGAAGTGGCCCAGCAGCTCGGCGAGAGCACCGTGCGCTGCATCGCCATGGACACCTCCGAGGGTCTGGTTCGCGGCCAGCCGGTCACTGACACTGGCGCCCCGATCTCGGTGCCGGTCGGCACCGCCACCCTCGGCCGCATCATGAACGTCATCGGCGAGCCGGTGGACGAGGCTGGCCCCATTGTCGGTGAAGGCACCCGCGCCATTCACCAGCCGGCTCCTTCCTATGCCGAGCAGTCCACCGAGGGTCAGATCCTCGTGACGGGCATCAAGGTCGTCGACCTGCTCGCTCCCTACGCCAAGGGCGGTAAGATCGGCCTCTTCGGCGGCGCCGGCGTCGGCAAGACCGTGCTGATCATGGAGCTCATCAACAACGTCGCGAAGGCCCACGGCGGCTACTCCGTGTTCGCCGGCGTCGGCGAGCGCACCCGTGAGGGCAACGACCTCTATCACGAGATGATCGAGTCCAAGGTGAACGTCGACCCGCGTGAGAGCGGCTCGGCTGCCGGCTCCAAGTGCGCCCTCGTCTACGGCCAGATGAACGAGCCCCCGGGCGCGCGCGCCCGCGTCGCGCTCACCGGCCTCACGGTCGCCGAGAACTTCCGCGATCAGGGCCAGGACGTGCTGTTCTTCGTGGACAACATCTTCCGCTTCACCCAGGCAGGCTCCGAGGTGTCGGCGCTTCTCGGCCGTATTCCTTCGGCCGTGGGCTATCAGCCGACCCTGTCCACCGACATGGGCGCCCTGCAGGAGCGCATCACCACCACCACCAAGGGCTCGATCACCTCGGTGCAGGCCATCTACGTGCCCGCCGACGACCTGACCGACCCGGCCCCGGCCACGTCCTTCGCCCACCTCGACGCCACGACCGTGCTGTCGCGCTCGATCGCCGAGAAGGGCATCTACCCGGCCGTGGACCCGCTCGACTCGACCTCGCGCATGCTGTCCGCCGCCATCGTGGGCGACGAGCACTACAACACTGCCCGTCAGGTCCAGCAGGTGCTGCAGCGCTACAAGGCGCTTCAGGACATCATCGCGATCCTGGGCATGGACGAGCTCTCCGAAGAGGACAAGCTCACCGTGGCCCGCGCCCGCAAGATTGAGCGCTTCCTGTCGCAGCCCTTCCACGTGGCCGAAGTGTTCACCGGCTCGCCCGGCAAGCTCGTCGCGCTTGAAGACACCATCAAAGGCTTCAAGGGTCTGGTCGAGGGCCAGTACGACCACCTCCCCGAGGCTGCCTTCTACATGGTCGGCACCATCGAGGAAGCCGTCGAAAAGGCCCAGCGCCTCGCGGCCGAAGCGGCTTAATTCAAGTCTCGTGTCATCCCGGAGCCGTGCCCGCACGCTCCGGGATGATCGTGTCTAAGCGTATCTCCCAAACGATGCCCGATCATGGATCGGGATGACGCGGAGCTCAGATGGCTACCTTCAATTTCGAACTCGTCTCTCCTGAGCGCGTGCTGTTCTCCGGCGACGTGGACGCCGTCGTGCTGCCGGCCACCGAGGGCGACATGACGGTTCTCGCCGGCCATGCGCCGACGATGACGGCTCTCAAGACCGGGTTCCTCGTCATCACCAACACGCCCGGCAACGGCCGTCGGATCCTGGTGCGCGGCGGCTTCGCCGACATCAACCAGAACGGCCTCACGGTGCTGGCCGAGCGCGCGCTTCCGGCCGAGGAGCTGACGCAGGAGATCCTCGACCACGAGATCCTCCAGGCGGAAATGGCCTACGACGCCACCAACGAACCGGCCGCCAAGCACGCGGCGGAATCGGCCGTCGCGCAGCTGCGCGAAGCCAAGGCGGCGCTGAACTTCTAAAGCGATTGTCAGCTTCAGATCTGAAACAACCCGGCCCCGAGCCGGGTTTTTCTTTTCATGGACACAGCAGCGCCTCTCATCCTCACGCTCCAATTCGACGAGCGCTCCTTCGCCTTCTTCGACGAGCAGAGACGGCGCTACTTTCCCGCTGAGCGGAACTTCATTCCGGCGCATCTGACCCTGTTTCACGCATTGCCGGGCGAGCACCTTCAGACAATCCAGCAGGACATCGAGGAATGTGCATCGAACCAAGAAGTTTTCGGTCTCGATGTAATCGGGGTGCGCTCTCTCGGGCGCGGAGTCGCGTACGCGCTTGCGTCTCCTGAACTGGCAGCGATGCGCCGTCAGCTCGCAAAAAAATGGAACGACTGGCTCAAGCCCCAGGACCGGCAGAACCACAACCCACACGTGACGGTGCAGAACAAGGTCGATCCGACACAGGCAAGAGCTCTTCTGGAGGACCTGAGTGAAGGATTTCAGCCATTCCAGGTTACAGGGATGGCGCTAGACCTGTGGTGGTATCGCGGCGGCCCCTGGGAGAAGGTTCACAGTTTCCCGTTCGCTTTGTGATTCCCGACGAAACGTCATGGCCGTGCTCGTCACGGCCATCCACGTCTTGAGCCGTGTTGAAGACGTGGATCCCCGGAACAAGTCCGGGGATGACGAATGAGGAAGACGATAGCGAACGGTCGGGCTTGTTGCCCTACTCCCCCATCGCAATCAGGTTCGCATTGCCGCCGGCGGCCGCCGTGTTGATCGTCACCGTCTGCTCAGCGGCGAAGCGCAGGAGGTAGTGCGGGCCGCCGGCCTTCGGGCCTGTGCCGGAGAGGCCATGCCCGCCGAAGGGCTGCACGCCGACCACCGCGCCGATCATATTGCGGTTCACATAGACGTTGCCCACCGCCAGCGCCTCCACCACACGCTCCACGGTGGAGTCGATGCGGGAATGGACGCCGAGCGTGAGACCGTAGCCGGTGCCCTCGATCGCCCGCAGCACATCCTCCAGCCGATCCGCCTTGTAGCGGACCACATGCAGCACCGGGCCGAACACCTCCTGGGCGAGATCGTGCGGCTTGTTGAGCTCAAAAATATGCGGCGCCACATAGGTGCCGCTCGCAGGCGCTTCGCCGGCGTAACGCACCTTCGCCTGACGCTTCATATCGGCGATATGAGCATCGAGCTTGTCCTTCGCCTCGCGGTCGATCACCGGACCCACCTGGGTCGAGATCTCGCGCGGATCGGCGATCTTCAGCTCCTGGGCATTGCCGGCGATCATCTCGATCATACGGTCGGCCACGTCCTCCTGCACGCAGAGCAGACGCAGAGCCGAGCAGCGCTGGCCGGCCGAGCGGAATGCCGAGGTCACCACATCGTCCGCCACCTGCTCCGGCAGAGCCGTGGCATCGACAATCATGGCATTGATGCCGCCCGTCTCGGCGATCAGCGGCACGATGGCCGCGTCCTTGTTCGCGAGCGTGCGGTTGATGATGCGCGCCACCTCCGTCGAGCCGGTGAAGACGACGCCGGCCACATCCCTGTGCTCGACGAGGCGAGCGCCGACGCGCCCATCACCCAGCACGCAATGAAGAGCGGTCTTCGGCACGCCGGCCTCATGCAGGATGCGCACGGCGAGATCCGCGATCAGCGGCGTCTGCTCGGCGGGCTTTGCCACAACCGCATTGCCCGCCATGAGCGCGGCGCTGACCTGGCCGAGGAAGATGGCGAGCGGGAAGTTCCAGGGCGAGATCGCCACGAACACGCCGCGCCCACGCAGGCGCAGCATGTTGCTCTCGCCGGTCGGCCCCGGCATGAGATCGCCTGCGCCGAGGAGAACACGGCCCTGAACGGCGTAGTAGCGCAGGAAGTCGACCGCCTCGCGCACCTCGGAGAGCGCATCGTCCAGGGTCTTGCCGGCTTCCACTTGCAGCAGGTGGAGCAACGCCCCGCGCCGCTCCTCCAGCAGATCGGCCGCACGCTGCAGCGCCTTGGCGCGGGTGTCCGCATCCATGCGGCTCCAGCTTGCGAAACCTTTGTGAGCCGCAGCCATGGCGCGATCCGCCACTTCAGGCGAGGCTTCCGTCACATGGCCCGCAACCGTGCTGCCGTCGATGGGACTCACGACCGGGCGGGATGTGCCAGACGCCGCCTTGCCATCAATCAGCGGCTCAGCCTTAAAACTCTGCTGCCCGCTCTTTTCGATCTCCACTAGTAGCGCATCGAGGGAAGCTTGATGGCCGAACTCCACGCCGCGTGAATTCGCGCGCTCGGAGCCATAGAGATCGCGCGGCAGCGGGAGCTTGGGATGACGCGCCTTGTCTGCGGACACGATGATGTCAGCTGGGCGCTTCAGAAGGTCTTGCACAGGTACGTTGGGATCCGCCGCGACGGATACGAAGGAGGAATTCGCGCCGTTCTCCAGAAGGCGGCGCACGAGATAGGCCAGAAGATCGCGGTGGCCCCCCACCGGCGCATAGGCGCGGCAGGCGAGGCCCGGCTTGTCTTCGAGCAAGCGCGCATAGAGCGCCTCGCCCATGCCGTGCAGGCGCTGGAACTCGTAGCCGTCCGTGCCGCCGGCGCGTTCGATGATGGACGCGACGGTGAGCGCGTTGTGGGTGGCGAATTGCGGGTAGATACGCGGGCGAAGCGACAGCATCTTCTCGGCGCAGGCCATGTAGTGCAGGTCCGTCATCGCCTTGCGGGTGAAGACCGGGTAATCGTCGAGCCCGCGCTCCTGAGCGCGCTTCACCTCCGTGTCCCAATAGGCGCCCTTCACGAGGCGCACCATGAGCTGGCGGTCGTATTTCTCGGCCATGGCCGCGATGGCATCGATCACCGAGCCGGCGCGCTTCTGGTAGGATTGAATGGCAAGGCCGAAACCCTTCCAGTCCGCGAGCGAGGGATCGGCCAGCACGGCCTCGATCACCTCGAGCGACAGTTCCAGCCGGTCGGCCTCCTCCGCGTCGACCGTGAAGTTGAGGTCATAGGACTTGGCCTTTTGCGCCAGCTCGATCACGAGCGGCACGAGCTCGCGCATGACGCGTTCCCGGCTCGTGGCCTCGTAGCGCGGGTGAAGCGCCGAGAGCTTCACCGAGATGCCGGGGCGGTTCGGCAGGGGCTCGTTGCCAGCCGAGCGCCCAATGGCATCGATGGCCGACTCATAGGAATCGAAATAGCGGCGGGCGTCGTCGGCGGTGCGGGCGCCTTCGCCCAACATGTCGAAGGAGTAGCGGTAGACGCGGCCCTTGGAGGATCCGGCCCGCTTCAGGGCCTCCTCGATGGTCTGGCCGAGGACGAAGTGATTGCCCATCACCCGCATGGCCTGGCGGGTCGCGGTGCGCACGGCCGGAAGGCCGAGGCGCTTGGTGAGCTGGCCCAGAATGCTCTCCGGGGTCTCCCCGGGCTGGATCACCCGCGCGGTGATGCCGAGCGCCCAGGCCGAGGCCGAGACGAGGAAGGCGTCGGACTTCGACTCATGGCCGGCGAAATCGGCCTGTCCAAGCTTGTCCTCGATCAGCCGGTCGGCGGTGGCGGCATCGGGCACCCGCAGCAGCGCCTCGGCCAGCACCATGAGGGCCAGCCCCTCCTTGGTGGAGAGCGCATATTCCCGCAGCATCTCCTCGACGCCGCCGAGCCCGCCGCCCTTGGCGCGGATCGCCTCGATCAGGCGGGTCGCCTGCTCGTCCACCCTCTTTTCCCGTTCCGGAGAACGCCGGGAGCTGGCGAGAAGGCGGGCCGCGAGGGCCTTGTCGTCCTCCGCATAAGGCGGGTTGAAGGGCAGGGCGGCGGCAGGGGCAGAACTCATGGCAGTTTCCTCTGGATGTTCCCCGGAATATATGAGGCCTGCGACCGCGTTTCGATGGCAAAATAGCCGATATCGCCTTATGAATTTCGGAGAAAGGCGCACGAAGCCGTGACAATGACGGATTTGGACAGAGCGGATCGCAAGATCCTCACAGCTCTTCAGGCCGATGGCCGCATCGCTAATGTGGACCTGGCCGAGAAGGTCGGGCTGTCGCCCACCTCCACGGGCGACCGGGTGAAGCGCCTGCAGCGGGAGGGCTTCATCGCTGGCTACGGGGCGAGGCTCGACCCGCACCGGCTCGGGTTGGGTCTCCTGGTCTTCGTGGAGGTATCCCTCGACAAGACGACGCCGGACGTCTTCGAGAAATTTGCCGACGCGGTGAAGCGAGCCCCCGAGGTGCTGGAATGCCACATGGTGGCGGGCGGCTTCGATTATTTGGTCAAGACCCGCGTGGCCGACATGGCCGCCTACCGCCGCTTCCTCGGCGAGATCCTGCTGGCCCTGCCGGGCGTGAAGGAGACCCGCACCTATGCGGTGATGGAGGAGGTCAAGAGCGACGGGATGCTGCCGGTTTAGACATGAAAAAGGCGGCTCGAAGCCGCCTTTTCCTTTTCAGGATCCCTTTGAGCCTCAGCCGGAGATGGCCGCCTGCTCGTTCTTCGTCTTCCAGAGAGAGAAGACGATGCCACCCACGATCAGCGCGAGGGTCACGCCCAGCGAGATGGTGGGATCGAGCTTGCCCACGATCTGGTTCCAGAAGATCTTGCCGCCGATGAACACAAGCACCAGAGCCAGGGCATACTTCAGGTAGTGGAACCTGTGCACCATGGCGGCGAGCGCGAAGTAGAGGGCGCGCAGGCCGAGGATCGCCATGATGTTGGCCGTGTAGACCACGAAGGTGTCCGTGGTGATGGCGAAGATCGCCGGCACCGAGTCCACCGCGAAGATCAGGTCGGCGACGTTGATCACCACGAGGGCCAGGAAGAGCGGCGTCGCCCAGGTGACGAGCTTGCCCGTTTTGGGATCAGGCTCGCGCACGAAGAAGTGCTGGTCGTGAAGCCGGTTCGTCACCCGCATGTGGTTGCGCAGGAAGCGCACGAGCGGGTTCTTCTCGATGTCGGGATCGCTCTCGGGCACGATCAGCATCTTGATGCCCGTCGCGATGAGGAAGGCACCGAAGATGTAGAGCATCCAGGCATATTCCTGCACCAGAGCGGCACCCAGAGCGATCATGATGCCGCGCAGGACGATGACGCCGATGATGCCCCAGACGAGAGCACGGTACTGGTAGGCTCTGGGAATCGTGAAGTAGCTGAAGATCAGCGAGATCACGAAGACATTGTCAATAGACAGAGACTTCTCGATGAAGAAGCCGGTGAAGTAGGAGATGCCCGCATGAGTACCGTCCTGGGTCACCAGGAGGCCAGTCTCATACGACCACCAGATATAGGCACCGAAGAGGATCGCGATGCCGATATAGAAGGCAGAGAGGAAAAGACTCTCCTTCACGCCGAGCTCCTTGTCCTTCCTGTTGAGGACGCCGAGATCGAAAGCGAGGAGAAAGACGACAAGGCTCAAGAAAGCCGTCCACATCCAGACGGGCTTTCCCAGCCATTCCATGAGCAGGAATTCTGGCATAACCGGACCTATGATTGCTTCTGTTCAAGCATCGGCTCCGACATCGCAGGCGTTTGCACACGTCCTGCCAGAGGGGCCCGGTCACCGATGGGACCAAGGTGGGGAGAGCTCTAAACGGCGTCAAGAGCCTTGGCCGCGAGAATTTCTGCTCAATTTTCTGTCAAATGCCTATCCCGGCGGCAGGGATGCTCTGGCAAGAGACTTGACCCGAAGCACCGATCTGATTGCATGGTCAAGAACAAGGCAGCTGGCGTAGAAGAGCGCCAGGAGGCCCAAGGCCATAAAGCAGAGGTGACGGTGATGTTTGCGGATCGTTCGACAAAGGCAGGGTGGATCAGGGGGCTGCTGGCGGGTGCCGCCGTGCTTCTCGGGGCTGGGGCAGCTCAGGCCCAGACACCGGTGCGGTTCTCCCTCGATTGGCGCTGGGAAGGCCCGGCGGCCCCCTTCGCGGTCGCCCTCGACAAAGGCTACTTCAAGGCCGAGGGCCTCGACGTCACGATCGATCCGGCAGCCGGATCCCGCGAGCCGATTTCCCGCGTGGCGTCGGGCACCTACGACGTGGGCTTCGGCGACGTGAACTCCCTCGTGCGCTTCCGTGACGAGAATCCCGGCACCGACATCAAGGCCGTGATGGTGATCTACGACCGGCCGCCTTTCGCCCTCATCGGCCGCAAGAGCCGGGGCATCAGCAAGGAGGTGTCGAGCCTCCAGGGCAAGAAGTTCGGCGCGCCGGCTGCCGACGGCGCTTACGCCCAATGGCCGATCTTCAAGGCCGTGAACAAGGTCGACGATTCCACCATGAAGTTCGAGAATGTGGGCTTTCCGGTCCGCGAGCCCATGCTGGCGCAAGGCGAGGTCGATGCGGTGTTCGGCTTCTCCATGTCGTCCTACATCAACCTGAAGTCCCGCGGCGTGCCGGCGGACGACATCGTCGTCCTGCAGATGAGTGATTACGGCGTGGATCTTTATGGCAATACCATCATCGTCTCGCAGAAATTCGCCCAGGAAAAGCCTGAGGCCGTGAAGGGACTGCTGCGCGCCATCATGAAGGGCGTACAGGACACGGTGAAGGATCCGTCGAGCGCCGTTGACGCGGTGATCAAGCGCAACGACGTGGCCAAGAAGGACGTCGAGCTCGAGCGCCTCAAGATGGTGCTGGAGCAGAACATGATCACCCCTTGGGTGAAGGAGAACGGCTTCGGGGGCATCGACAAGGCCCGTTTCGCCAAGGCTCTCGACCAGATCGGCCTGACCTTCACCTATAAGAACAAGCCCAGCGTGGAAGACGTGTTCACGGACCAGTTCCTCCCGGCCGCCGATCAGCGCAAGGTGAACTGATCATACGAGCCCGGCTGTCGACCAGCCGGGCTTTTTCTTTTCGCTCAACGGCTTCGTTTCATGAAACCCTTTGTCGATATCCACGACGTGACCCACGTCTATGCGCGGGCCGAGGACGGCCTGCCCGCCGTCCAGAACCTGAATCTCAAGGTGCACGAGGGTGAATTCGCCGCCATCGTCGGGCCCTCGGGCTGCGGCAAGTCCACCCTGATGAAGCTCGCCACCGGATTGCAGTTTCCCGTCGAGGGAACCGTGATCGTCGACGGCAAGCAGGTTGGCGCGCCGGTGAAGCTCGCCGGCATGGCGTTCCAGAACCCAACCATGCTGCCTTGGCGTACCACCCTCGACAACATCCTCCTGCCGCTCGAAATCGTGGAGCCGCACCGCTCGCGGCTGCGCCGGCACAAGGCGGAGTATGTGGCGAAGGCCGAGAGCCTGCTCGCCCAGGTGGGCCTGAAAGGGCAGGGTCACAAGTTTCCCTGGCAATTGTCCGGCGGCATGCAGCAGCGCGCCTCGCTGTGCCGTGCGCTCATCCACGAGCCCAAGCTCCTGATGCTCGACGAGCCCTTCGGGGCGCTGGACAGCTTCACCCGCGAGGAATTGTGGTGCGTGATGCGCGACCTGCATGCAGCCCAGAAGGTCACAATTATTCTCGTCACCCACGACCTGCGCGAGGCGGCCTTCCTGGCAGACCGCATCTTCTGCATGAGCGCACGGCCCGGCCGCATCGTCGCCGAGCGCGAGGTGGAGTTTCCGCGGCCGCGCGATCTCGAGATCACCTACACGCCGGAATTCTCCGCCCTCGTTCACGAGCTGCGCGGCCACATCGCGCAGGCGCGCCAGGCGGCGTGAGGAACCCATGAAAACCAAGAATAAGCTTGCCCTCGCGCCTTGGGTCTTCACCGTCGGTTTCTTCGCCCTGTGGGAGATCCTCTGCCACGTGCTGAAGATCTCGAGCTTCATCCTGCCGGCCCCCTCCACGATTCTCTGGGCCGTGTGGGAATACCGCAACCAGCTCACCTACCACGCCATGCACACCCTCTGGATGACGCTGGCGGGCTTTGGTCTCGCGGTCGGCTTCGGCCTCCTGCTCGGGATGGTGCTCGGCTCCTCGCGGCTCATCAATGCGGGCACCTATCCGCTGCTTGTGGGCTTCAACTCGATCCCCAAGGTGGCCGTGGTGCCGATCCTGGTGTTCTGGTTCGGCGTCGGCTGGGTGCCGCCGGTGATGACCGCCTTCCTGATCTCGTTCTTTCCCATCGTGGTGAATGTCGCGACCGGCATCGCCACGGTGGAGCCCGAGATGGAAGACGTGCTGCGGGCGCTCGGCGCCTCGAAGCGGGACATCGTGTTCAAGGTCGGCGTGCCGCGCGCCATGCCGTATTTCTTCGGCTCGTTGAAGGTTGCGATCACGCTCGCCTATGTGGGCTCCGTCATCGGCGAGCAGAACGCGTCGAATGTTGGCATCGGCAACCTGCTCACGCGCGCGTCCGCCGCCTTCGAGGTGCCCCTCGTCTGGGCCGCCCTCGTGGTGCTCGCGGTGCTCGGCGTCATCATGTACGCGATCACCGCCTATGCGGAGCGCTCCATGACCGGCTGGGCGCAGCGCTCGCAGATGGCGGCGTGATGTAAACACCTCACACCACTCAACCCTCATCCTGAGGAGCCGCTGAAAGCGGCGTCTCGAAGGAGCCTCCAGACTTCACTGGAAACGCCTCGTCCTTCGAGACGCGAGCAAGCTCGCTCCTCAGGATGAGGCTCTGGTTGGAGATCCGCGAGAGGCGCTCACCGCCTCAGCGACAGCGGATTATCCGACAGCGCCGTCGCGTCGGGCTGATCGACGGCGGGGCGGCCGAGGAAGGCGTCCCAGAGCTTCTCGACGGTCTCGCGTTCGAGATCGTCCACGATGAACACGATGCGGCTGCGCCGGTCCTCGCTCGGCCAGCGCGGCAGCACGGCCGGCACGTGGATCACGTGCTGCACCCCGTGGATGACGACCGGATGCTCCGGATCTTCGGCCAACGCCACGAGACCCTTCACGCGCAGCAGCTTCGCGCCCTGCGACGAGCGCAGAAGGTCGAGGAACATGTCGAGCGTGCCCTGACGGATCGGCTGCTCGCTCGTGAGGCAGAAGGCACGGATGCGCTCGTCGTGCCGGTTCACGTCATGATGATGGTGGGAATGGTCATGACCGTGATGGTGATGATGCCCATGCTGGTGTGCGTGGCTTTCGCGTTCGGCCGCTTCGACCGCTTCCGTCTTCAGCCACTCGGCCACATCGGCGATCTTGCCTTCGAGGTCGAACAGGCCGCCGGCGATGACGGCCTCGGCCGGTGCATCCGCGCTTAGGAGCGATGCTCCGGGATTGAGCTGATGCAGTCTCTGCCGCAGGTCCGTGAGCTTCGACTCATCGCTCATGAGATCGGTTTTCGAGAGGACGATGCGCTCGGCCACGGCGGCTTGCTTTAACGCCTCGCGGTGGGTGTCGAGGGTCGAAGCCCCGTTCACCGCATCCACCACCGTCACCACGCCCTCCACGGCATAGCGCATCGACAGGTATGGATGATACAGCACCGCATGCAGGATCGGGGCCGGATCGGCGAGGCCCGTGGTCTCGATGATTACGCGCTTGAATGGCATGATGCGGCCGTTGTCGCGCTTGCGCAGGAGATCCTCCAGGGTCGCGATGAGATCGCCACGCACGGTGCAGCAGAGGCAGCCGGCCGAGAGGAGCACCATGCCCTCATCAACCGTCTCCACCAGCAGGTGGTCGAGGCCGATCTCGCCGAACTCGTTGATGATCACCACGCTGTCCTGCAACGCGGGATCTTTCAGGAGCCGGTTGAGCAGGGTGGTTTTGCCCGAGCCGAGAAAGCCCGTGAGGATGGTGAGCGGAAGAGGAGCGGGTGGGGTCATCGGGCTGTTCGTCATCGGGTTCAATCCGCAATCGGCACCAGGGGCGCATCCTTCGAGCGGCGCTGCTCCAGCACTACGTTGGCCATGATGGCTCCCAGCACAAGGGTGCCGCCTGCAATCTGCAGGGGAGACAGAACCTCATCGAGGATGAGAGCCGACGAGACGGCGGCCACCACGGGCTCGGTGCAGTAGATGATGCCGGCGGCCACCGCGGTGATGCGCCCCAGCGCTAGGAACTGCAGCACGAAGCCGAAGATGTAGCCGCCGATCGTCATGGCCACTGCGAAGGGAGCGGCGGCCAGGGACGAGGGCGGTGCCAGCTGCCCGGCCGCCAGGCTGATGAGCGCTGCGGTCGGCAGGACGAGCACATGGATCCAGAAGGTCTTGGCCATGACGCCGGTCCTGCGGCAGCGCGCGGCGGCGAAGAACTGGATCGCCGTGGCGATGCTCGCCCCGAAGGCGAGCGCCAGGCCCCGCCAGTCGAGATCGCCGAAGGCCGGGCCGACCACCAGGGCCACGCCGAGGGTTGCCACCGCCACCACGCTCAACAAGGACGGCGTGAGCCTCGTGCCCTCCACGAAAGGGCTCGCCAGCACGATCAGGATCGGGAAGGTGTAGAACACCACGGCCGCCACGGTGACCGGGATATACGCCACGGACGAGAGATAGCAGATGCCCACGAAGGCCGTGGCGACGCCGAGCAGGAGCAGGGTGCTGCGCTCCTCTCTCGCCGCCTTCAGCGAACTCCGGGCCACGGCGGCAACGATGCCCACCAGCACCAGCATCAGGAACACCCGATACACCACGATGGCCGAGCCACTCGCGCCGGCGAAGGAGGCCATGCGGGCATAGACGATGTTGAAGCCGTAGAG
Organism: Microvirga arabica; assembly: GCF_016811235.1. Taxonomy (GTDB): domain Bacteria; phylum Pseudomonadota; class Alphaproteobacteria; order Rhizobiales; family Beijerinckiaceae; genus Microvirga; species Microvirga arabica. The sequence goes on along the minus strand of NZ_JAFBID010000044.1, from coordinate 28,425 downwards.
GCTCGCCGAGACGAGGGCGAAGAGCAGGCCGCTGGTGGGGGAGGGGCGATTCATGTCGGTACTTGCATGGCAGGGCCGAAGGGTTCGCCCGGATGCACCGGAATTGCAAGGCTTAAGAAAAACGCCCGGTCGATGACCGGGCGCTGCAATAATGGGGCTTTTTGTTCCCGTCGGCTCAATTGGCGACGGATTTGGGCTTTCCGGCCGCATCGGCCTTCTGAGGCGCCTTGGTTTTGGTGTCCGTCTTGGTCTTGCTTTCCGCAGCGGGCTTGGAATCCGGCTTGGCACCCGTCACCGGCTTGACGGTGACGCTGACGCGCGGCTGGGCCTTGCCTTTGTCCGTGCTCTTGGCCGTAGCCTTTGCGGGCTCCTTCTCGGCAGCCTTGGCATCGTCCTGCGAAGTGTCGTCTTCCTGCTTGGCGGCCGCCTTGCCCTTCTTGGGAGCCGCCGCCTTCTTGGTCTTAGCCCGGCGAGCCTGCTCGGCTGCAGCTTCGGCTGCCGCCTGGGCAGCAATCTCGGCTTCGCTGGGCGGATTCAGTCCGACCCAGACCCGCTCCGGCTGCACGGCGGTGCGCGGCCCGAGCACGGTACGCACCGGCTTGTCCGCCGCAGTGCCGGCAAAGGCCATGACCTCCGAGGAGAACAGGTTCGGAATGTTGCTGTCCGTCTCGGCAACGGCCGGGGTGTCCTCTTCCTGCGGCATCGGCCCGCGGCGGTCGCAGATGACCGGGCGCATGTCCGGCGGGGTCGTGTTGGTCGAAGCCGGAAGGGCCGCCAGTTCCGGATTGGTGAAGTTCACCTTGCTGTTGAAGCCGCGGTCGAACAGCTCGGCCGCCTTGATGGTGCGCTCGTTGGACGAAGGGGCGCCGAGCACGACCGTGATCAGGTGGCGGCCGTCCCGATGGGCGCTGGCCACCACGTTGAAGCCGGACGAGCAGATGAAGCCGGTCTTCATGCCGTCCGCGCCGGGATAGCGGCCGATGAGACCGTTGGTGTTGCGCATGATGCGGCGGCCGAACTGGACGGCCCCGATGTCGAACAGGTCCCTGTGGTCCGGGAACTCCGTCAGCAGCGCGCGGGCGAGCAGCGCCATGTCGCGGGCGGTGGTCTGGTTGCGCTCGTCGGGCAGGCCATGGGGATTGGCGAAGCGGCTCGACACCATCCCGAGGCGCCGGGCGTGGGCGTTCATCAGCTCCGAGAAGCCGTCGATGGAGCCGCCGATATTCTCCGCAATGGTGGCGGCGACGTCGTTTGCCGACTTCACCATCATGATCTTGAGGGCGTTGTCGAGCCGGATCTCCGTGCCGGGCTTGAAGCCCATCTTCGACGGGGGCAGGGCGGCGGCGCCCTCGGACACGATCAGAAGCGTGTCCATGCTCATCTGGCCGGAGCGGATCTTGTCGAGGGCCACATAGGCCGTCATCAGCTTGGTGATCGAAGCCGGGAACCAGGGATCGGTTGCCCGCTCGGCGTGGAGTACGCGGCCGGATTCGAGTTCAACGACAAGCGCAGGGCCGCCGGCGGCCAGAGCCGAACCGCTCGTGAGGGCGGCAAGGGCAAAGGCTGTCACGCGGAGGACACGGCTAACGTTCATGCGGAACGACTCCTTGGCTTCGTTCGACGATAGGTGAGGATGGATCGGCCCCGCCTGTCAGCTGGGCTATTTCTAGTGCCAAACCTTGGCCTTGGCTAGGTTGGGCCGCTTGTTGATTGCTTAAACTCCCCTTCTTAACAAATTCCATGGCAAGAGAGTGGCAAGAGCCGCGCGGATTAAAGGTCGATATGAGCGCATCCCTTCTCTGGATCCCCGTGACCTTGGCGGCTGCGGCTGCCCAGACCGGTCGCAACGCCACCCAGCGCCGCCTCACCGAGACCATTGGGACCGTGGGGGCCACCCAGGTGCGGTTCCTGTACGGTTTTCCCTTTGCGCTCCTCGCCCTGACCGCCATGAGTCTTGCCACCCATGAGACGCCGCCTGCGCCCAATGCAGCCTTCCTGGCCTATGCGCTCATGGGGGCCCTGACGCAGATCCTCGCCACTGCGCTCATGCTCTCGGCCATGCGGGAGCGCGCCTTTTCCGTGGTCACCGCCTATACCAAGACCGAGCCGGTGCAGGTGGCGCTGTTCGGTCTGGTGCTCCTCGGGGACCCGCTCACCCCGGCCATGGCGCTCGCCATCGCGGTTGCCACGGGCGGCGTGCTGCTCATGTCGGTGAAGCCTGGCACGAGCCTGACCTCGTTCGGCCTGAGGCCCATTCTCTTCGGCCTCGCCTCGGGGGCCTTCTTCGCCCTGGCGGCCATCGGCTTTCGCGGCGCGATTCTGTCCCTCGACGGGGGCTCCCCGCTTATCCGGGCCTCCACGACACTGGTCTGGGGCCTTGGCCTGCAGACTGCTGTTCTGCTTGTCTGGCTCGTTCTCTTCGACCGCAGGGCGCTGGTGGCGAGTTTCGCCGCTTGGCGCCCCTCCCTGGGAGCAGGCTTCCTTGGAGCGCTGGCCTCCCAGTTCTGGTTCATCGGCTTTGCGCTCACCACGGCGGCCAATGTGCGCACCCTCGCCCTGGTGGAGGTGCTGATGGCCCAGGCCGTGTCCCACCACTTCCTGGGGCAGGCGACCACGAGGCGCGAGCTGTCCGGAATGCTGCTGATCCTCGGAGGGGTCGCCCTGCTGCTCATATCTCAAGGTTAGCTTGTCGCTGCGGCAGTCGCGTGATAACGAACAACGTTACAAAAAATGTGAACGTATTGCGGATCACCAATGACTGACGCTGCTGCTCCTGAATCCCTCCAACCCGCCTATCGCGTGCTCCAGGTGGGCGATCCGGTTCCGTGGTTCAAACAGAACTCCACCAGCAACCCGAACTTCAGCTTCGACACGGTGGCCGGCCGCTACATCGTCCTGTGCTTCTACGGCATGGGCTCGGACGAGGTCGGCCGTGCGACCCTGGCGTCGTTTCAGGAGGAGCACCGCTCCCTCTTCGACGACGACAAGATCGCCCTCTTCGGCGTGAGCGTCGATCCGTCGGATCAGTCGGAGGGCCGCGCGAAGCAGATCCTGCCCGGCATCCGCCACTTCTGGGATTTCGACGGCGTGGTCGGTCGCCTCTACGGCGCGCTGCCGCGCAACGTCCAGCCGGGGCAGGGTTCCGTTCCGATCCGCCGCTTCTGGATGGTGTTGAACCCGTCCCTGCGCGTGCGCGCGATCTTCCCGTTCGAGGAGAATGGCGGCGATCGCGCGAAGGTGATGGCCTATCTGCGCGACCTGCCGCCCGTCAGCCATTATGCCGGCTTTGAGCTGCCGGCCCCCGTCCTGGTCATCCCGGACGTGTTCGAGCCCGAGTTCTGCCGTCACCTGATCGGTCTTTACGAGGAGCATGGCGGTGAGGAATCGGGCTTCATGCGAGAGGTCAACGGCAAGACCGTGGCGGCGCACGATCCCAACCACAAGCGGCGCAAGGATTACACCATCGACGATCCCAACCTGATCCGGCAGGTGCAGCACCGCATCATCCGCCGCATCAATCCCGAGATCGAGCGGGTGCATTTCTTCAAGCCCTCCCGCATGGAGCGCTACATCGTCTCATGCTATGCGGCGGAGGACGGCGGGCATTTCCGGGCCCACCGCCGCTTCGCGGTCTCGATCAACCTCAACGGCGATTTCGAGGGCGGCGAGGTGAGCTTCCCGGAATACGGCCCGCGCAGCTACAAGGCGCCGCCCGGCGGCGCCGTGGTGTTCTCGTGCCCGCTTCTCCACGCGGTCTCCAAAGTCACGAGAGGCCGCCGCTTTGCCTTCCTGCCGTTCCTTTATGACGAGGCGGCTGCGAAGATCCGGGAAGCCAACAACGCCAATCTCGGCGAGTGCGTGGGCGCCTACAAGGCGTGATTCCGCGTTAGCGCTCGCCCGCCTTGATCCACTTGTCGACCTTCGGCGGTTCGTAAGCACGAATGGCCTCGATCAGGGCAGCCGGGTTACTCTCCACGAGCAGCATGGCGCGGTGGATCGGCTTCACGAAGCCGCGGTCCACCACGTCGTCCAGAAAGTCGGTGAGCTTGTCGTAGAAGCCGCCCGAATTCAGGAGCGCACAGGGCTTGCGGTGATAGCCGAGCTGCGCCCAGGTCCAGACCTCGAACAGCTCTTCGAAGGTGCCGAGGCCACCGGGCAGGGCGATGAAGCCGTCGGCGAGTTCCGCCATCAGGGCCTTGCGCTCATGCATGGAGCCGACCACCCGAAGATCGCTCAGGCCTTTGTGGGCGATCTCCTTGTCCACCAGCGCCTGCGGCATCACCCCGATCACGGTGCCGCCCTTGGCGAGAACGGCATCGGCAACCGCACCCATGAGGCCCACCGAGGCGCCGCCATAGACCAGGCCGATCCCACCTGCGGCCAAGGCCTCCCCGAGGACGCGGGCGGTGTCGAGGTAGACAGGATCCTGCCCGGCATTGGAGCCGCAGAAGACGCACAGGCGCATGGGCTGTCCTTCGTGATTCGCTTCCCGCCATGATGAACGACAGCTTGGCGCCAATCTCAAGTCGGTATTCGACTTGCTGAATGCTCCAAAGAAGCCCACTTTGTGCTTCAACCGCACAATCCTCGAGGAGACCTCCATGACCGCCTGCATCGTCGGCTGGGCTCATACCCCCTTCGGCAAGCTCGACGCCGAGACCGTCGAGAGCCTGATCGTCCGTGTTGCCAGCGAGGCGCTGGAGCATGCAGGTCTTGAGGCCGAAGATGTGGACGAGGTGGTGCTCGGCCATTTCAACGGTGGCTTCTCGGCTCAGGATTTCACCGCCTCCCTGGTGTTCCAGGCCAACGACCGCTTCCGGTTCAAGCCGGCAACCCGCGTCGAGAACGCCTGCGCCACGGGCTCTGCCGCCGTGCATCAGGCGATCAAGACCATCGAGGCCAAGCGCGCCAAGACCGTGCTCGTGGTGGGCGTCGAGCAGATGACCCGCACGCCCGGTCCTGAGATCGGCAACATCCTGCTGCGCTGCTCCTACGTGCCTGAGGACGGCGAGACGCCGGGCGGCTTCGCCGGCGTGTTCGGCAAGATCGCCGGCACTTACTTTCAGCGCTACGGCGACCAGTCCGATGCGCTCGCCATGATCGCCGCCAAGAACCACAAGAACGGCGTCGACAATCCCTATGCCCAGATGCGCAAGGATCTGGGGTTCGACTTCTGCCGGGCCGAGAGCGACAAGAACCCGTTCGTGGCCGGTCCCTTAAAGCGCACCGACTGCTCGCTGGTCTCGGACGGCGCCGCCGCCCTGGTGCTGGCCGATACGGAAACGGCGCTGCGGATGAAGCGAGCGGTCGCCTTCCGGGCCACGGCCCACGCGCAGGATTTCCTGCCCATGTCGAAGCGCGACATCGTCCAGTTCGAGGGCTGCACCGAAGCCTGGCGCCGGGCGCTTGTCCAGGCCGGCATCCAGCTCTCCGACCTTTCCTTCGTCGAGACCCACGACTGCTTCACCATCGCCGAACTCATCGAGTACGAGGCCATGGGCCTGACCCCTCGCGGCCAGGGCGCGATCGCCGTCAAGGAAGGCTGGACGAACCGCGACGGCAAGCTGCCGGTGAACCCCTCCGGCGGCCTCAAGGCCAAGGGCCATCCCATCGGCGCCACCGGCGTCTCCATGCACGCGCTGTCCGCCATGCAACTCTGCGAGGAGGCCGGCGGCATCCAGGTGAAGAACCCGGTGCTCGGCGGCATCTTCAACATGGGCGGCGCCGCCGTGGCGAATTATGTGAGCGTGCTCGAGCGGATCAAGTAACGCGACCTCTTCCGTCATCATCGGCCTTGTGCCGGTGATCTCGATCAGGTGAAACGCCACGTTCTTCCAATCGGGATGGCCGGGACAAGCCCGGCCATGACGGCTGAGAGAACTGTCGCCCCCTCACTCCCCCGGCGCCTTGGCCTGGATCGCCAGGGCGTGCAGTCCCCTGTCGAAGGCACCTTTGAGTGTGTCGTTCACCAGGCGGTGACGCTCCACCCGGCTCTTGCCGGAGAAGGCGTCGGACACGATATAAACGTGGAAGTGAGTTTCACCGCCCTCCCGCCATCCCGCATGGCCGTGATGCTTCTCTGATTCGTCGGTGACGGTCAGTTCGATCGGCTGCAGGCTCTCCTGCAAAGTCTGTGTGATCCAGTGGGCGAGGGTCATGCTGAAAGATCAATCCTTTTTGAACGGGTCTGCGGCCAAAAGCGCTCAGGCCTTGGCTCAAAGCCTCAAGACACTCATAATCGCTGAATCATGGATCTCAACTCGCCTCTTTTCGACCGCATCCGCATCAAGTCCTCCTGCGACGAGCCGCAGGAGACCAAGGGGCCTGTCTGCGAGCATCCTGCCTGCAAGGCCGCGGGCGAATACCGCGCGCCCAAGGGGCGTGATCGGGAAGGCCAGTACTGGCGCTTCTGCCTCCAGCACGTGCGCGAGTACAACGCGTCGTACAACTATTTCGCCGGCATGTCCGACACGGCCGTGGCGGCCTTCCAGAAGGATTCCATCATCGGCCACCGGCCGACCTGGGCCATGGGGGTGAACACCTCGGGCCAAGGCGATGGGCAAGGCGCCAAGGCCGAGCCCCGCGAGTGGGAATATGTCGATCCGCTCGGGGTTCTGCGCGGGGAGGACTTTACCCGGGCCCGCACCCGCCGGGCCTCGCCCGAGCCGAAGCGTCCGCGCTACACGGGGGCGGTGCGCCGGGCGCTCGACATCCTGGGCCTGGACGAGGCCGCCGACGGGCCGGCCATCAAGGCCCAGTACAAGTCCCTGGTGAAGCGGTTCCACCCGGATGCCAATGGCGGCGACCGCTCCTTCGAGGAGCGCCTGCGCGACATCATCAAGGCGCACGACACCCTCAAAAGCGCCGGTCTCTGCTGAAACCCTATCCTTTCAGGCAGAGCCAATAGGCCGATTAGGAAATTGCACCATTCGGTCATGGGGTTTAAGAAGCCCATGACACCTTCACGACATCGATCCGAACAAGAGGCCCCTTATGACGGCACATACCGAGACAGCGACCTTGACGCCTGACATGAAGGTGTCCGTGCGACAGGTCTTCGGCATCGACTCGGATCTGGAGGTTCCCGCCTTCTCGCAGGCCGAACAGCATGTGCCCGATCTCGATCCCGACTACCTCTTCGACCGGGATACGACGCTGGCCATCCTGGCGGGGTTTGCCCGCAACCGCCGCGTGATGATCACCGGCTATCACGGCACCGGCAAGTCGACCCATATCGAGCAGGTGGCCGCCCGCCTCAACTGGCCCTGCGTGCGCGTGAACCTGGACAGCCACGTCTCCCGTATCGACCTCGTGGGCAAGGACGCCATCGTGCTCCAGGATGGCAAGCAGGTCACGGCCTTCCAGGACGGCATCCTGCCCTGGGCTCTGCAGAACAACGTGGCCCTCGTTTTCGACGAATACGATGCCGGCCGTCCCGACGTGATGTTCGTTATCCAGCGCGTGCTGGAGCAGTCGGGTAAGCTCACGCTCCTCGACCAGAAGCGCGTGATCCGGCCTCACCCGGCCTTCCGGCTGTTTGCCACCGCCAATACGGTGGGCCTCGGCGACACCTCGGGCCTGTATCATGGCACCCAGCAGATCAACCAGGGCCAGATGGACCGCTGGTCCATCGTCACCACCCTCAACTACCTGCCGCACGATAAGGAGGTGGACATCGTCCTCTCCAAGGCGAAGCACTACCAGGAGGATCCGGCCGGCCGGGACATCGTCAACAAGATGGTGCGCGTGGCCGATCTCACCCGCTCTGCCTTCATGAACGGCGACCTCTCGACCGTCATGAGCCCGCGCACGGTGATCACCTGGGCCGAGAACGCCGAGATTTTCGGCGACACGGGCTTTGCCTTCCGCGTCACCTTCCTGAACAAGTGCGACGAGCTGGAGCGCACCCTGGTGGCCGAGTTCTATCAGCGCTCCTTCGGCAAGGAACTGCCGGAGAGCGCCGTGAACATGGTGCTTTCATAAGGCGTCATCCCGGACGCGCTATGGGCGCGATCCGGGATCGTTTGGGAGTTTCGCTGGTTTTGGCGATCCCGGCTCTCCGCTACGCTCCGGCCGGGATGACGGATGAAGGAATTCGATGTCCATCTCGAACCGCAAGCCAGGTGAGAAGAAGGAAGCGCCGGCGGAGCCGCTGAAGCGCTCCATTGCCGGCACCATGAAGGCGATTGCCCGCAAGCCCGACCTTGAGGTGGCCTTCGCGTCCGACCGGCCGGTGCTCATGGGCCAGGACAAGGCCCGCCTGCCGGAGCCACCGCGGCGACTGACCTCGCAGGACGTGGCGATCCTGCGCGGCAATGCCGATGCCATGGCGCTCAGGCTCGCCTGCCACGACACCACCCTTCACCGGAAGCTCGCCCCTGACGGTCAGGCGGCGCGGGCTGTGTTCGATGCGGTCGAGCAGGCGCGGGTGGAATCCATCGGCTCCCGGCGCATGGCCGGCATTTCGTCCAACATCTCGGCCATGCTCGAGGACCGCTATCATCGCGGCGGCAAGTACGAGGAGATCACCGACCGGGCCGATGCCCCGCTCGAGGATGCGCTCGCCCTCATGGTGCGCGAGCGTCTGACCGGACAAAAACCGCCCGCTTCGGCCGCCAAGATCGTCGATTTGTGGCGCGACTTCATTGAGGACCGGGCCGGTCGCGACCTCGACGGCCTGCTCAAGAACATCGAAAACCAGCGCAGCTTCGCCCGTAACATCCGCGACCTGCTCTCCTCCCTCGACATCGCCGACGAGGCGTCCATGGATTCCGAGGACGAGGAGAACGAGGACGAGAACGAGTCCGAGCAGCAGGAGCAGCAGGGCGAGGGCGAGTCCGAGCAGGAAAGCCAGGGCGACCGCGCCGAGACGGAGGTCAGCGAGGATTCCAGCGACGAGCTGGAGGATGGCGCCACCGAAGAGGCCGATGGTCCTTCCGGCGAGCTGCCCGAAGAATCCGAAGAGGCCGAGTCGGAGGATGCCGGAGAGTCCTGGCGCCCGCCATCGCGGTCCAACGAGGCGCGCGGCCCCGACTACAAAGCCTATAGCCAGAAATTCGACGAGATCATCCATGCCGAGGATCTCTGCGATGCAGACGAGCTGACGCGCCTGCGCGCCTATCTCGACAAGCAGCTCGCCCATCTCCAGGGCGTGGTCGGGCGCTTGGCGAACCGCCTGCAGCGCCGTCTTATGGCGCAGCAGAACCGGTCCTGGGAGTTCGACCTCGAGGAGGGAACCCTCGATCCCGTGCGCCTGCCGCGCATCATCATGGATCCGTACCAGCCGCTCTCCTTCAAGCAGGAGCAGGACACGAACTTCCGCGACACGGTGGTGACCCTGCTCCTCGACAATTCCGGTTCCATGCGCGGACGCCCGATCACCGTGGCGGCCACCTGCGCCGACATCCTGGCGCGCACGCTGGAGCGCTGCGGCGTAAAGGTCGAGATCCTCGGCTTCACCACCCGCGCTTGGAAGGGCGGGCAGGCCCGCGAGAACTGGCTGCAGGCCGGCAAGCCGGCCAATCCCGGCCGCCTCAACGATCTGCGCCACATCATCTACAAGTCGGCGGACGCACCCTGGCGTCGCGCGCGCAAGAACTTGGGCCTCATGATGCGCGAGGGTCTCCTGAAGGAGAACATCGACGGCGAGGCCCTCGACTGGGCGCACAAGCGCCTGCTCGGCCGGCCCGAGCAGCGGCGCATCCTGATGGTGATCTCGGACGGTGCGCCGGTGGACGATTCGACCCTGTCGGTCAATCCCGGCAACTACCTCGAGCGGCACCTGCGCTACGTCATCGAGGAGATCGAGACCCGCTCGCCCGTGGAGCTCATCGCCATCGGCATCGGCCACGACGTGACGCGCTATTACCGCCGCGCCGTGACCATCGTCGATGCCGAGGAACTCGGCGGCGTCATGACCGAGAAGCTCGCGGAGCTGTTCGAGGAGAATGCCGCGCCGCCAGCCCGTGGCGCGGCTCCCCGGCGCAGAGCACACGCTTGAGGCTCACCCGGCGCAATTTCCTGATCGGCGGCGGTGCCGCCGCCGCAACGCTCGCCTGTACGGGCGTCGCCGTGGCGCAGCGCCCGCAGGCCTTCAAGGGCGCAACGGCCATCCGGGTCGAGGCGCAGCCGATCAGCCGCCTCTCGACCACCGATCCCGATCGCAGCCGCTTCGGCGCGCTGATGTTCCGCTCCGGGGCCATCCTGCGCTCCGATGTGTCGGCCTTCGGGGGTTTTTCCGGCCTGTGGCGCTCAGGCGATGGGCAGGAGATCATCGCCCTTGCGGACAATGCGCAGATCCTGAAGGCCCGGATCGAGACCGCGGACGGTCGCCTCTCGGGCCTGTCGGCGCCGGTCTTGTCGCCCTTGATCCTCGGCAACGGCGTGCCGATGCGGCGCTCGCGCTACTACGATACGGAGAGCTTCGCGCTGTCTGGCAATGCCGTCTTCATCGGAACCGAGCGCAACCATGCCGTCATCCGGTTCGAGCGCAATGCGGCGGGCAGCATTATCCGGGGCGTCCCAATTCCCGTTCCTCCGGCTTTGCGGGACTTGCCGAGCAATGGCGGCCTGGAGGCGCTCGCAGTCGCGCCGCAGCGCTCGCCCTTGGGTGGGGCCCTCATCGGCATCGCCGAGGGCGGCAGCGGCTTCATTCTCACGGGAGCCCGGCAGGGCGCCTTTCAGGTGGCTCTCTCCGGCGGCTTCGACGTCACCGATCTGGCTTTCCTGCCCGATGGCGATGCCGTGATCCTGGAACGCCGCTTCTCGCTGTTCGGCGGGTTCGTGTGCCGCCTGCGCCGCATCGAGGCGGCGGCGATCCGAGCCGGCGCGCGTGTCGACGGGGAGGTGCTCTACGAGAGCGAGCCCTCGCATCAGGTCGACAACATGGAAGGGCTGGCAGTTCACCGCGAGGGCGGCGAGACGGTTCTCTCGCTAATCTCCGACGACAATTTCAGCTCGCTGCAGAAAACCGTCCTGCTCGAATTTGCTCTGGCCGCCTAAATCAGGCGTGTCGCTGCAGCCGCGGGCGCATGAGCGCCAGGATGGCTCCGTAGGGAGCAATCGCGATGGCGGCCAGCGCGAGCTTCACCCCGTAATCTGCAACCGCAAGGTTGATCCACGGGAGGGCGATGCACGCGTCCACGATCCCCGCCTGGCCCAGCGTCTCGCTGATCGTGAGGCCGAAGCCCGGCACCACGCCGCAATAGAAGGCGAACGAGAAGAAGATCGCCGTGTCGAGGCCTGACGAGATCACCGAGGAGATGAAGGGCGGCATCCACCAGGCCTTGTCGCGCAGGCGGGCGAAGATGCTGATGTCGAGAAGCTGAGCCACGAGGAAGGCTGCACCGGACGCGATGGCGATGCGCGGCGTCGCCAGGACGATGGACAGCATCACGGCCAGCACGAAGCCCACATAGACCACGCGACGGGCGCCTTTCGTCCCGAAGCGGCGGTTCGACAGGTCGGTGACCAGGAACGAGAACGGATAGCTGAACGCGCCCCAGGTCAGGTAATCGCCCATGCCCCAATGGGTGAAGGGATGCTGGACCAGGACATTCGACGAGAGAACGACCAGGGTCATCGCGGTGAGCGCAATGAGGAAGTCGCGGCGGTCGATCCGGGTCATAGGTCAGCCTCGTCCAGACAAATGCTTAAGCCTTAAGCTAACGCAAAACGGGCGGCACTGAGGCCGCCCGCGAAGCAGATTTTACGGCAATCCGAGATCAGCTCGCAGCGGCGAGCTTCTTCTCGAGCTCGCGCTTCACCGCCAGGGCGGTGGTGGAGAGCTCTTCAGCCTTGGCCTTGGCCAGGAAGGCATCGAGGCCGCCGCGGTGCTCGACCGAGCGGAGCGCATTGGCGGTGACGCGCAGGCGGAAGGAGCGCTGCAGGGCGTCAGATTGGAGCGTGACGTTGCAGAGGTTCGGCAGGAACTTCCGCTTCGTCTTGCGGTTCGAGTGGCTCACCAGATGGCCACTCAGCACGGCCTTGCCGGTCAGTTCGCAACGGCGCGACATGGGTTCAATCCTATTCGTCGTGTGAGGGTCGCGACCACAATTCGCGGGTTTGCAAGATCGCAGATCCCACGCGGCCGGACACCAGAAGTCCTTGGAAGGTGCGAGCCTATAAGCTGAAACAGGGGTGTGGGTCAAGAATAGCGCGACGTCGCACCCTCTTTTTTTCGGCCGCGTGGTCACGATTTATTCCGAATCTCGTGCGATGCAACAGAATAGACTATCGGAACAGCCCCATGCGCCTCATCGCCTCAGCTCTCGTCACCTTGGCCTTTGCCGGAACGGCTTCGTTCGCTCAAGGACAAACCCTCAAGGTGACGTACGACCTCTCCCTGGCCGGTCTGCCCTTAGGGAAAGCAGACCTCGTCTCGTCCTTCAAGGGCAAGAAGTACGAGATGCAGGGCAACGCGAAGCTGACCGGGCTGGCCATGATCCTGACGGGTGGCAAGGGCGAAGCCTCCGCGTCGGGCACGCTCGCCGGAGCCGGCCCGCGCTCGAGGAGCTTCGCCGTGGTGTCGAAGACCTCCGACAACCAGCGCAGCGTCCGCATGGGATTGAAGAGCGGCCAAGTGGCCGACGTGGAGATCGACCCGCCCCTTGAGCCCAAGGAGGACCGGATCCCGGTCAAGCCCGCGGACAAGAAGGGGGTCGTCGATCCCATGAGCGCGCTGCTCATGCCGGCCCTGGCATCGAAAAGCCTGACCGATCCGGACAACTGCAACCGGACCCTTCCCGTCTTCGACGGGGCCACCCGCATGGACGTGGTTCTCACCTATGCGGAGACCAGGACCGTCGAGGTCGGGGGCTATTCGGGTCCGGTTCTCGTGTGCAACGCCCGCTATGTGCCGGTCTCCGGCCATCGCCCCGAGCGCCCGGCCACCAAGTTCATGCAGGAGAACCGGGACATGTCCGTGTGGCTTGCGCCCGTCGAGGGGCCGCGCCTGCTTTTTCCCCTCAAGGTCTCCGTGCGCACGATGATTGGCGTCGGCGAGATGCAGGCATCAGCCTGGTCGCTGGAGCAGGGCGGCAGGGCGTCATCGCCCACCCGCCGGGCCGCGCGGGCGGATGAGGCCGTCCAGGCCGGTGCCGTGCAGTAAGCCCTGAGAATTAGGCCCAGAGAATCCTTGGCGGAAGCCTCCGCGGCGGCTGGCGAAAGCGGCGCCCGCCCCCATATAAGGGCATAGCCCGCAGCCGGCCGCGAGGGCCGGGCTGCCTTTGAGAAGGCGTCCGGCTCACGTAGCCGGCCCGTACAGCCTCTCGTTACTCCGGGACATTCAAGATTACCCGACATCCAGGCATGGCCCGTCGTTCCCTTCCCCCGCAGGTGCGCTCGCGCGGCGTCACGGCCGTGCTCGGCCCCACCAACACCGGCAAGACCCATCTGGCCATCGAGCGCATGCTCGGCCACGACAGCGGCATGATCGGCCTGCCCCTGCGCCTGCTTGCGCGCGAGGTCTACAACCGCGTGGTGGAGAAGGCCGGCCCCCACAACGTCGCCCTGGTCACCGGCGAGGAGAAGATCAAGCCGGACCGGCCGCGCTACTGGATCTCCACCGTCGAGGCGATGCCGCGGGATCTCGATGTTGCCTTCGTGGCCGTGGACGAGGTCCAGCTCGCCAGCGACCTCGACCGGGGTCACGTCTTCACCGACCGCCTGCTCAACCAGCGTGGCCGCGAGGAGACGCTGCTCATCGGCTCGGCCACCATGCGGCCGCTGATCGAGGCGCTGATCCCGGGTGTCCACGTGGTCACCCGGCCGCGCCTGTCGCAGCTCTCGTTCGCGGGCGAGAAGAAGGTGTCGCGCCTGCCCCGGCGCTCGGCCATCGTGGCTTTCTCGGCTGAGGAGGTCTACGGGATCGCAGAGCTCATCCGCCGCCAGAGCGGCGGCGCGGCCGTGGTGCTCGGGGCGCTTTCGCCCCGCACCCGCAATGCGCAGGTCGAGCTCTTCCAGAACGGCGACGTGGATTATCTCATCGCCACCGACGCCATCGGCATGGGGCTCAACCTCGACGTGAACCATGTGGCCTTCGCGTCCGACAAGAAGTTCGACGGCTTCCAGTTCCGCAAGCTGAACAATCCCGAACTGGCCCAGATCGCCGGCCGTGCCGGCCGCTACATGCGGGATGGGACCTTCGGCACCTCTGGCCGCTGCCCGCCCTTCGACGCGGAGACCGTCCAGGCGCTCGAAAACCACACCTTCGACCCGGTGCGCATCCTGCAATGGCGCAACCCGGATCTCGACTTCTCCTCGCTCGCCCGCCTGCGCGATTCGCTCGGGAGCCAGCCGCGGGAGCATGGCCTCGTGCGCGCGCCAACGGGCGAGGACGTCCTCGCCCTCGAGGTTCTGGCCCGAGAGGACGACATTCAGTCTATGGCCCGCTCCCAGTACGCCGTGGAGCGGCTCTGGCAGATCTGCCAGGTGCCGGACTACCGGAAGGTCTCGCCGCAGACCCATGCTGATCTCGTCGGCCAGCTCTACCGTTTCCTGATGAAGGACGGGGCCATCCCGGCCGACTGGTTTGCCCGCCATCTGTCCGCTATGGATCGGACCGATGGGGATATCGATACCCTCTCCAACCGCATCGCCCAGGTCCGGACCTGGTCCTTCGTCGCCAATCGTCCCGACTGGTTGAAGGATCCGGAGCATTGGCAGGATGTTGCGCGTCAGGTAGAGGACAAGCTATCGGATGCGCTCCATGAACGCCTCGCCCAAAGGTTCATCGACCGGCGGACGAGCGTTCTCATGCGGCGCTTGAGAGAGAACAAGATGCTCGAAGCGGAAATTACGACCACCGGCGACGTCACCGTCGAGGGTCAGCACATCGGTCACCTGCACGGCTTCCATTTCGTGCCTGATCCCCAGGCCGACACCACGGAGGTCAAGACCCTGCGCAACGCCGCCAGCAAGGCGCTGGCGGGCGAGATCGAGGCGCGGGCGGACCGATTCGCCGAAACCCCCGACACGATGCTCGTGCTGTCCAACGACGGCACCATCCGCTGGATGGGCGATCCAGTGGCCAAGCTGGAACCCGGCGACAAGCTGTTCGACCCCAAGCTTCGCATCCTCTCGGACGAGCATCTCACGGGTCCGGCCCGGGACAAGGTGGACAACCGCCTGCGCGCCTGGCTCAAGGCCTATGTGGTGCGCCTGCTCGGCCCCTTGCTGCAACTCGAGGACAGCCAGGAGCTGCAGGGCCTGGCCCGCGGCATCGGCTTCCAGATCGGCGAGGCGCTCGGCGTGCTGGAGCGCGCCAAGGTCCTCAACGATGTCCGCAGCCTCGACCAGGAGGCCCGCGCGGCGCTCCGCAAGGCGGGCGTGCGCTTCGGCGCCTATCATCTTTACCTGCCGGCCCTGCTGAAGCCGGCGCCCCGTGTGCTCGCAACCCAGCTTTGGGCCCTGCAGAACGGCGGCCTCGACCAGAAGGGCATCGACGAGATCGCTCATCTGGCCCAGTCCGGCCGCACCTCGATCCCGGTCGATCCGGACATCGCCCATGGACTCTACCGCGCCGCGGGCTTCCGGGTGCTCGGCGGCCGCGCCGTGCGCGTCGACATCCTGGAGCGCCTGGCCGACCTCATCCGCCCGGCGATCGCCTACCGCCCCGGCGTCACCCCCGGCGAGCCGCCGGCAGGCGCCGCCGACGGCGAAGGCTTCGTGCCGACGGTTGCCATGACGTCCCTCGTGGGCTGCGCCGGCGAGGATTTCGCCACGATCCTGAAGTCGCTCGGCTACGTGATGGATCGCCGTCCCGGCCCTGCCATCACGGTGCCGCTCGTGGAAGCCCCGCGGGCTCTCGAGCCCCAGGCGGCCGCTCCCGAGGGCGAGGCTGCCGCTGCGGCCGAGGAAGCCCCATCCGAGGCAGCTCCCGCCGAGGCGCCTGAGGCTGCAATCGGTACCGAGGAGATCGGCGCGGTCGCCGTCGAGGCTCCCGAAGCGGCCGTCTCCGAACAGGAGGTCGAGGCCAGCGCCGCTGAAGCCGTGGCTTCGCCCGAGGGCAACGCAATGGCTCCCGCGGATGCTCCGGCCGAGGCTGCTCCCGCGGAAGTTTCTTCCGGTGAGACCGCCCCTGCCGAGCCCGAGATGATCGAGGTCTGGCGCCAGGGTCGCCGCCATCACGAAGGCGCGCAGGCTCGTCATGGTCGCGATGCCCGCGGCGGCCGTCATGAGCGCGGGGAGCGCTCCGACCGCACGGACCAGCGCCAGGATCGCGGCGACCGTCGCCCACGCCATGGAGCAGGCCAGGACGATCAGGCCGGCGAGCGCCGGCCGCGTCCCGAGCGCCGCGAAGCGCAGGGGGAGGGAGGTCGTCCGCAGAGCCGTCCGCCGCGTGGACCGGGTCATGGAGAGGGCCGCCGCGGGGAGGACCGTCGTGGTCCTCGGCCCGACAAGCGCGCCGACAACCGCCAGGACGGCGGCCGCGACCGGCGCGAGAAGCAGCCGGATCCGAATTCGCCCTTCGCCAAGCTGATGGCCCTCAAAGCCCAGCTCGAGGACAGCAAGAAGTGAGGTTTTGAGTGAATGCGTGAGGACCGTCAGCGGCTCGACAAGTGGCTGTGGTTCGCGCGCTTCGCGAAAAGCCGGACGCTGGCCGCCAAGATGGTGACCGGCGGCCATGTCCGCCTCAATGGACAGCGCACCGACAACGCCGCCAAGGCGGTGGCTGTCGGGGACGTGGTGACCCTCGCGCTGCCCCGGGCTACCCTGGTGGTCCGGATCGAGGATCTCGGCCAGCGCCGGGGCCCTGCACCGGAAGCAAGGCTGCTCTACCTGGATCTCAGCCAGGACAACGGCGCGCTTGTCAGCGACCCCGACAAGGGCTAGAGCGGCAGCAACCCTTTCTCTCGAATGGAACAGACCCCGAAGGACCGTGCATGACCTACGTCGTCACTGAAAATTGCATCAAGTGCAAATACATGGACTGCGTCGAGGTGTGCCCGGTCGACTGTTTCTACGAGGGCGAGAACATGCTCGTCATCCACCCGGACGAGTGCATCGATTGCGGCGTCTGCGAGCCGGAATGCCCGGCCGAGGCGATCAAGCCCGATGCGGAGCCGGGCCTTGAGCAATGGCTGAAGCTCAACGCCGACATGGCCAAGAGCTGGCCCAACATCACCGTCAAGAAGGATGCGCCTGCCGACGCGAAGGAATTCGATGGCGTAGCAGGCAAGTTCGAGGCGTATTTCACGTCCAATCCCGGCGAAGGCGACTGAGTTCAGGCTTAGCCTGAGCGGGCACTCTTAACGCTGTGCTTTGAAATATTTTTGCTTTTTCGGCCGGACTGTGATAGGGTCCGTGAATGCCGTCGCTTGCGCTCAAGCCGTGCACCGTCTCTGCAGACCGGCGGTTCACATAATGAAGCAAAGATTCGCGTCCTTTGACTTAAGGGAGCGTTGCTGCCTTGGTCAAGGGCATGAGCGTTTGTAGCCGCTGGCTGACATCAGGGAGACGCGCGGAATCTTCAAGTTCCGCGACACTCACATCCCATCCTCGTTCCACCGGGACCCTGTCCGGTGGGGCAACAGCTCCCTCGCCGTTCAGGCAAGGGCCATGCAAGGAGGCCTCTCTCGCATGACAACCGCCAAGAAGTCCGCCCAGCGCCTTGGGTTCAAGTCCGGTGAAGCCATTGTTTATCCCGCTCACGGCGTCGGCCGCATCACGGCCATCGAAGAGCAGGAAATCGCAGGCTTCAAACTGGAGCTGTACGTCGTTTCCTTCGACAAGGACAAAATGGTCCTCCGTGTCCCCACGGGTAAAGCCTCCAGCGTCGGCATGCGCAAGCTCGCCGAACCGGCTCTGGTCCAAAAGGCCCTGGACGTTCTGACGGGTCGTGCCCGCGTGAAGCGCACCATGTGGTCGCGCCGCGCCCAGGAATATGAGGCCAAGATCAATTCCGGCGACCTGATCGCCGTCACCGAGGTCGTGCGCGACCTCTACCGCTCCGAGGCCCAGCCCGAGCAGTCCTACAGCGAGCGCCAGCTTTACGAATCCGCCCTCGACCGGATCGTGCGCGAGATCGCGGCCGTGAACAAGATCACGGACACGGAAGCGCTCAAGCTCATCGAGCAGAGCCTCGCCAAGTCCCCGCGCCGGGTGAAGGGTGCTGAGGACGGCGATGCGGAAGGCGACGATATGCAGGAAGAGGCCGCCTGATCGCGCACCTCACAAGGTTTCGAAAAGCCCGGCCTCAGGCCGGGCTTTTTTGTGCTCGGAGCCTTGTTTTTCAAAGGGCGGAATCTATTTTGCCAAACTCGGCTGTTGGAAGTGAACTTTTTGCGGCCTCGCTCGTTGTGTCTCTGCCAAGGGAGAGCACACAATGGGAGAAATCTCAGGGGTTCGCCGCCGGTTCGTCCGCGCTGCCATGAATGCACCTTTTCTCGAAAGAGAAGAGGAGCACCTTCTTGCCGTGCGCTGGAAAGAGAACCGCGATGAGGCGGCGCTTCATCAACTGACTGCTGCCCACATGCGCCTCGTCATCGCGCTGGCAGCCCGTTTCCGTCACTACGGCCTGCCGATGGCCGATCTGGTTCAGGAAGGCCATGTGGGTCTCCTCGAGGCCGCGGCCCGGTTCGAGCCTGAACGGGAAGTCCGTTTCTCGACCTATGCGACCTGGTGGATCCGTGCCTCCGTGCAAGATTACATCCTTCGTAACTGGTCAATCGTCCGTGGCGGAACGAGTTCCGCCCAAAAAGCCCTTTTCTTCAATCTGCGCCGCCTGCGCGCCCGTCTCACCCGCGGCGGTGAAGAGCGCATCTCCTCCGACGTGCACGCCAAGATCGCCGAGGCGATCGGCGTCTCGAAGGCCGACGTGGCGCTGATGGACGCCCGCTTGTCCGCACCGGACACCTCGCTCAATGCACCGGTTCTGGATGCCGATTCATCGAACTCCGCCGAACGGGTCGAGTTTCTCGTCGACAACAGCCCGCTGCCGGACGAGACCGTCACCGACTCGATCGACACCGAGCGCCGCGTACGCTGGCTGCAGCAGGCGCTTGAAGTTCTCAACGAGCGTGAACTGCGCATCCTGCGCGCCCGTCGTCTCGACGACGAGCAGGTGACCCTGGAGTTCTTGGGGGATCGCCTCGGGATCTCGAAGGAGCGCGTCCGCCAGATCGAGAACCGTGCGCTTGAGAAGCTCAAGCGCGCGCTCGTCGAGCGCTACCCTCAGGCCTCAGGCGCCTTCGTGTAAGACGCACGAGCTTTTCTGGAATTGGATCGGCGAGGCGGGCAACTGCCTCGCCGATGCCGTTTCAAAGTCTGGGAGCGCGGCCCTATTCCACCACGATCTTGTAGCGCTCGCCTACCTTCAGGGGAGCGTTCCTGTCGAGGCCGTTGAGCAGCAGGAAGCGTTCGAGCGGCCGGTCGATTGGCATGCGGGCGGCGAGAGTCTGTGCCGTGTCGCCCCGCTGAGCGGTCACGATCTGCAGCTTGAGAGGCCTGATCCGCCGAGCCTCCTCGGGCTGCACCTGCCGGACGCTGTTGAGGGTCTGCTGGAAGATCGCTTCCAGGTCGCCCCTGTTGCCCCGGGTCGCCATGATGAGCCGGTAGGTGGTGCTGCCGATCCGGACAGCCGAGAGGCGAAAGGTCCACTCCTTGCCGTTGGACAGGGCCGTCACCACGGGAAGGCCGTTCACCGTGCCGGGCGTGAGGGTGCCGGGCTCGATGGTGTCCGTCCAGGTGGAGCGCAGCACGTCTTCCAGGCTCTGGCCCTCCGGCGTATCGGCGGCATCGAAGAGCAGGCGACGCTCCCCGTCGGCAGAAGACCCGAGCACGGCCTGGGAGGTGTTCTCGAGGCTGAAGCCCTCGGGCGCTTCGAAGGCGACGCCGAGCCGGGAATGGATGAAGCGGCGGCCCTTCACGACGCCGTCGGCCGGATCGTCGCCATAGGCAAGCCCCTCGAGAGCCGTCAGATAGGCCAACCGCCCGGTTTCGCCGCCACCCGGCAGTTCCGTCCGCCGCGCGGCCTGCAAGGCGCGCGACACGCGGTCGGTGGTGCTCGGATGCGAAGCCAGCCGGTCTCCCGTCTGGCTGTCGGAACTCGTACCCGAGCGCCCGAGTGACGTCAGGAATCGCGGTGCGCCGAAAGGATCGAAGCCGGCGCGGGCCAGAACCTTGACGCCGGTCTGGTCCGCCTCGAGCTCCTGCGCCCGCGAGAAGCTGGCAAGGGTCGAGCGGGACTGGTTCTGCGCCGTGGCCGCTTCCTCGGCATCGTTCAGCACGTTCTCGGCCACGCGCTCGATCAGGGCCGAGCGGGCCTGCAGCTCGCTGCGCTGGGAGGCGTGGCGCAGGGTGACGTGGGCGATCTCGTGGGACAGGACGGCGGCCACCTCGGAGGTGTCGTTGGCGAGCGCCAGGAGGCCGCGCGTCACGTAGAGGCGCCCGTTCGGCAACGCGAAGGCATTGACCGCGGGCGAGTTCAGGATCGTGATCTGAAAAGCCTCGTCCGGCCGGTCGGTGGCCATGACGAGCCGGTTCGTCACATCGGTCAGGAGCTGCTGGAGCTGCGGTGCGCGGCCCTCTCCGCCGAAAGCCCTGACGAGGCGCACATGGTCCCGGTCGCGATCCGGGCCGATCACCCGCGGGGCGTTCGCCGGGAGCGACACGTCCCCGCCAAAGCCCGAGCAGCCCGCGAGCAGGGCTGCGAGCATGAGGCTGCCGAAGATGGAACTACCTGTCCGACGTGTTCTGATCATGCTCGTTCATCGTGGCAGACGATCGCCTTCGAGACGTTCGATCATGTCCGGTATGACAATCGAAAAAGCGGTGCCTTGCCAAGGCTGCAAAATGCCTCGGGCCCGGATCTGCCGGCCCTTGAGCGCCTCGGCGCCCACACCGCGATCCAGCATCTGCTTCCACGTTGTCCTGGGGACGATGATCGTGAAGTCTTCTGCCCAGAGCCCCCCGAAGTTCAAATAGGTGCGCTGCTTGCGCTCGCCGATGCTCCTGACGCGGCCTTCGACCAGCACGAAGCTGCCGATCCGCTCGCGCAGGCGCTCGGATTGATTTGCATCGAGAGGCTTATAGCGTTCATCGGCCCAAACACCAAGGCGGCGTTCGCGGGCTGTGGCCTCGAGGGCGAGGAACTCGGGCTGGCAGAAGACCCCGTCCAGTCCCGCATCGACCAGTGCGAGGCCGGCCTCGACCAATCCATGGGCCCAGTCGAGCGCCGGGGCCTCCCCGGCCGAGCGGATGCGCACGGAAACCCGGTTCCAGCGGTCGCGGCTGTCAGATCCCTGGATGAGAGCCGATTGGCCGATTCGCGCTCCCAGCCAGGACAGCGCGTTTTCGCGATGGGGCGAAGCGTCGGGAAGACGGATGCCCGACAGGCGGGCCTGTTGCCCCGATGCCAGGACAAGGTCGCCCTCCGGCGAGAGCCCCTGCAGACGGTCGGGCCGGGTCTCGCCCATGCACGAGGCAGGCCGCTGGTTAGGCCGCGTCTGCGCGAAGGCCTCCCAGACCCCGCCGTCCAGGGCCGGTCCGAGGCACAGGGCCAGCAGCATCCGCAGGGTTGATCCCGTCATGGGACGGGATCATATCCTTTCAGGATGAAACGGCTACGCTTAGGATGTCCGGATCAGTGCTTTTCCTGCGCTGGGCTGTGCTGCTGCGGCTTGTGCCCGCTCTGCCCCGCGTTGTTGTGCTTGTTGTGATCGCGGCTTTCCTGATGGGTTGCGCCGCCCTGCTGGCCGATCTCGGGCTTGCCGCTCGCGTTGACGTTCGGCTCGTCGTGCTCCTGATGGCCTGCGATGCGCGTCTGGTTCGGATTGCTGCGGTTGCCGGTGCTGCTCATGACTTCTTCTCCTGCTGCCGCTTCTGGGCACCGTTGCCGTCCTTGCCCTGCTGGTGTTGCGTGCCGCGCGTGTTCGAGCCGCCATGGCCTTCCTGCGGAATGCCTTCAGGGTTCGTGCGGGAGCCTGGGATGTTCTTCGTCATGGTGAGATCCTGACCGGTTTTCATTGCAAGATGGAGCGGCATTCCGGGGCCCGGAATGCCGCCGCCATGGCAAGTCAATCGAAGAGCCCGCAGAATGTTGCGGCCAAGATCGGCGGGTTTTTTGCCAGCAAAACTGCTTCTTTCAGGCTACCAGCGGATCACCACAACCCGCTCTTTGCCGTTCCCGAGTTCCACCGCCTCGATGCCTTCCGCTTTGCGGTTCTGAGACTTCGCATCCTCGATGACCTCGATTTCCGCCACATGGGCGGCGAAAGCCTCGTCCACCTCGGCGACGCAGAGCAGGGTGTCGGGGGGAAGGTTTTCGACCTGTTTCAGGAAATCGCGAAGCGTCTGCGCCATGATGTACCTCCAGTTGCCTTCACCAACTGGCTTGGCCGTAGGGAGTTCCTTCACGCCACACAGCAGAGCACCGGATCCTGATTTCCCGATCCGCAACCCACTGGAATGCCCCTGCCACCCGTGCTAAATCCCGTCACGTCAGCGGTCCCGTAGCTCAGCAGGACAGAGCAGCGGTTTCCTAAACCGAAGGTCGGAAGTTCGAGTCTTCCCGGGATCGCCAGACTTTCCGCAACAGCCTGCTTATCGTCCGACGCGCGCAACGGCGGATTTGGCGTCGTCGAGATCCGGCGCGTCGATATGGCGGTAGCGGGCCTGGATGAGGCCGAAGAGGCCGAAGGCGAAGAGGCCGAGCGCCGTCAGCGCGAGAAGGATCCAGCCGTAGGGCTGCTGCTGCAGGGACTCCAGGGCTCCGCCGAGGCCGCGCACCTCGGAGGAGGAGGCGTGCCAGGCCGCAAGGCCCAGAAAGCCGCCGATCATCAGGAACACGATGCCGCGGGCGGCAAAGCCCATGCGGCCGATGGTGCAGATCCAATCCTTTTTGTCGGCCGGCAGGGAGAGGCGGTCCGCCACCCGCCCGCGCCAGGCTTTCGCGATGAAGGCGAGGCCCACGCCGATCACGATGAGCCCGACGAGGCCCACCAGCCACCGGCCGAAGGGCTGGCTCATGAGCCATGCTGTCCAGTCCCGGGCGCCCTGATCCTCAGCCCCGCCTCCCTGGCTACGCCCGAGGGCAAGGTTCAGAGCGAAGAGGGCCAAACCCGCATAGATGAAGCCGCTGATCAGATGCGCCCCCCGGATACCCAAGCCCTTCATGTCCGAGCCGCGGTTGTCGGCATCCGTGAGCGCCTCCAGGATCCGCCAGGCGCAGAAGCCGAACAGGCCGATAGCGATCAAAACGAGCCAGACCTTGCCGAAGGGCTGGGAGAGAAGCGTCTGCAGGGCGGAGCGGCTGCCGCCGGTCTGTCCTCCGGACCCGATGGCAGCGAGAAGCGCAAGGGCGCCGACGAGGCCATAGACCACGCCCCTTGCGCCATAGCCTGCCCGGGCCAGGGTCTCGACAGGGTTGCGGCTGAGGTTTGACATGGCGACGGCTCCACTCTGTCATGAGTGAACTGCCAAGCCTTCATCGATGTTCCGTTCGCTGGGGAGCGCCCGGTGCAAGTGTTTCAGTGCTTTCTCAGTTGCCGGGCCAGGGACGAGGCATCCTCGGCCAGGGGAGGCCCGGCGAGCAGCAACAGCAGCAGCGCGAAGGGCAATGCGAACAGGAATCCTGCTTGGCTGAACCCGATGGCGCCGATCACGCCGCCGATGAAGAAGGAGGCGAGCAGCAGGGCGAGCAGGCGCAGCTTCGGTCGGTCCGCGAGAACCCGGTCCGGATTGTCCGGGTTCCGGTTCCAGTAGAGGAGCTTGCCGAGTTCGATCCCTATGTCGGTGACGATCCCGGTTACGTGGGTGGTGCGCATGCGGGCCCCGGAGATCTTGGTGACGGTCGCGTTCTGCAGACCCATGATGAAGCACAGGAGAGGCACGGCGAGCGTCACGAAAGCCGGCGAAGGATGGGCGAACCACCCCAGGAGACCGAAGCCGAGCAGAAGCCAAGCTTCCAGCATCAGCGGCATGGCATAGCGGCTGCCGAGATGATGGCGGCGGCCCCAGTTGATCAGCATGGCCGAGAAGGCGGCGCCCGCGATGAAGGGCAGGAAGGCCGCAAGCCCGAGCCCCGCCAGGGCGAACAAGCCCAGCGCCGTGTGGTCGGCCATGGCGGAGAGAATGCCCGACATGTGCGAGGTGTACTGGCCGACCGCCAGGAAGCCCCCGGCATTGATCGCGCCCGCCACGAAGGTGAGAGCCATCCCGAGCAGGGTGTCGGCCGCCTCGGTCCGCTCATGAGCCACGACGGCCTTTATCGAACGGATGGTGAAATCGCGGGGCTCCGGCTTGGTCGACTGAGCGCTCATAGGCGTGAGCGTAGCGCTGATCGACCAAGAGATCCAATGGGTCGAAAGGCTGCCCGAGAGCGATGCTCGGGCAGCCTTGTCTCCAGTTACTGCGCGACGCTGGTCGACGCGGAGGCGCGCCGCTCCATGGGCGGCAGGCGGAAGGTCTTCACGATCTCGGCCTCTCCGACCCTTTCGGCGAGCGAGGAGCCGCCCACGAAGGCCTCGATGGTGCCGGCCTCGACCAGATAGGTGCCGTTATCGAGGTGGAAGCCGAGCGACTCCACGGGCACGCGCAAGGTCACGCGCTTCGTCTCGCCGGGATTGAGCGCAATCTTCTCGAAGGCTTTCAGCTCGCGCAAGGGGCGGCTGCGGCTTGCCACCGGGTCGCGGGTGTAGAGCTGCACGACCTCCTGGCCTTCCCGCGCGCCCGTGTTCTTCACGTTCACCGCAACTTCCAGCCCCCCGCCCTGGTCGAGCTGCTTTTGCGTCATCGCTGCATCCGAGTAGGAAAACTGCGTGTAGCTCAGGCCCCAGCCGAACGGGTAGAGCGGCGCGATCTTCTCGTCGATGTATTGCAGGGTGAAGCGGTTGTTCTCAAGCGTCGGCCGCCCGGTGGGCAGGCGGTTGTAGTAGAGCGGCAGCTGCCCGGTGGCGCGGGGCCAGGTGAGAGGGAGCTTGCCGCTCGGGCTCACGTCGCCGAACAGCACGTCGGCAACCGCAGGCCCGGCTTCGGTGCCCGGATACCAGGCCATGAGGATCGCCGGGATGCGCTCGGCCACCGGTCCCAGAACCTGCGGGCGCCCTCCTAGGAGCACCAGCGCAACTGGCTTGCCTGTTTTCGCAAGCTCTTCCAGTACCTCGATCTGCTTTCCGTTGAGTTCCATGTGAGCACGGGAGGCTGCCTCGCCGGAGAGCTCCTGCGGCTCGCCGAAGACCGCAATCACGAAATCCGATTGTCTTGCGGCATCGAGAGCGGCCTGGAGCCCGCTGGTGTCGCGGCAGAACAGGTCGCATGCGGGAGCATGGCGAACCGTGATGCCGGTGCCCTGCGCCCGGCGGCGGATGCCTTCCAGGATCGTGACGCTGTCCTCCTTGTGCCCGCGGGCGGCATGCGGCCCCATCTGGTCGTGCGGCGCATCGGCCAGCGGGCCGATCACCGCGATGGAACGGGCGCTCGTCGGCACCGGAAGCACGCTGCCGCGGTTCTGCAACAGCACGAAGGTTTCGCGCGCGACCTCGCGCGCCGCCTGGCGTGACTCCGCATTCGGGAAGGCTGAGTCGGAGCGGGACGGATCGATATCCGGACGGTCGAACAGGCCCATGCGGAACTTGGTGCGCAGCACCCGGCGCACCGACTCGTCGATGACGCTCTCCGGCACGCGCCCGGCGCGCACCTCGTCGGGCAGGTGCTTGATGTAGAGCAGCCCCATCATGTCCATGTCGACGCCGGCGAGGATCGCCTTGCGGGCGGCCTCCGCGCCGTCGGACGCGATGCCGTGGTTGATCAGCTCGCCGATGCCGACCCAGTCGGACGTGACGAAGCCGTCAAAGCCCCATTGCCGGCGCAGCACGTCCGTCAGCAGCCAGGGATTGGCCGTCGAGGGCTCGCCGTTCAGCGCGTTGAAGGCCGCCATGAAGCTCGCCGAGCCCGCCTCCACGGCAGCCCGGAACGGCGGCAGATAGGTGTCGTACATCTCCGCGCGCGGGATGTAGGTGGTGTCGTAGTCGCGCCCGCCCTGCGGCGCGCCATAACCGGCGAAATGCTTCGTGGAGGCGGCAAGGCCTCCGTTTCGGAAGCCTTCCACGCGGGCAGCCGTCAGCACGGAGCCGAGATACGGATCTTCTCCGAATCCTTCGACGATGCGGCCCCAGCGGCTGTCGCGGGAGAGATCGGCCATGGGGGCGAAGGTCCAGTTCACGCCCACATAGGCCGCTTCCCTCGCGCCCCATTCGGACGCCATGCGCGAGATGCGCGGGCTGAAGGCCGCGGCTTCCCCTAGCGGAAGCGGGAACTGGGTGCGGAAGCCGTGCAGCACGTCGAGGCCGAAGAGCGGCGGGATCTTGAGGCGGCTCTGGCGCGCAAGCGCCTGGGCGCGGGCGACGTCCTGGGCGCTGTTGAAGTTGAGCAGGGCGCCGGCCTTGCCCTCGGAAATATCCTCCCAGCGCAGGGGCGGACCGTGCGAGACGAGGTTCAGCTGGCCGACCTTCTCCTCCAGGGTCATCTGCCTGAGAAGCTCGTTGACGCGGCGCTCGATGGACTGCTCGGCGGTCTCCTGCGCTTTGGCCTGTGGGGCGAGAGAGGTCGTCAAAACCACCGCGAGCGCCAGCTTGGCCAGTCCTTGGACATCAGAAAGCCGCACAATCATCTCCTTTGTCGGACAGTAACACTTTATCGCGAGGCAGCCGCGCTTGCCCTCGGTTCGTGCTACACAAGATAGCGGTTGGAAGTGGCGTCTGAGCGGCGCCGGGTCAATCCATATTTTCGGGAAGCTTGAGTGCCTGTGCTGCCTGCCCTGTTGAAGCTGACTCTGCTGGCCCTGTCCTGCGCCCTGATCCTGTCGGGTTTCGCGCTGGCCGGCGCTGCCTTCTTCAGGGAATCCACGCTGATCGCGGCAGCGGCCGGGTTCTTCCTGCTGCTGGCGGCTGGTGCCCCCCTGCTGATCGGGCGGCAGATCCGGGAGGCTCTCCGGGACAAGCATGGGGACGCAGCCGATGAGTTCGCCGTTTTCGAGGATGTCACGGCCGGCCCGATGGAAGAGCCTTCCGTTCCGTTCGCATTCGTCGAGGATGCATTTCCCGACACGAGCTCCGCATCGGATGAGGACGAGGCCTTGCGCCGCCTCCAGAAGGCAGAAGCCGTCGACCGGCTGCGTGACGGCATCACCCATGACCTCAACAACCGCCTCATGGTCATCAGCGCCAATATCGACGCTGCGGCCCGCCAGCTGAAGGATCAGCCGATCCTGCAGCGCAAGCTGCTGTCGGCCCTCGTGGCCGCCGACCAGGCCGCCAAGCTCATCGCCCGCTCGACGGCCTTTGCCCGCCAGGGCGAGGCCAAGGTCCAGTATGTGAACATCGCCGAGCAGGTGAGCTCGGTGGCCGACCTGATGAGCCGATCCCTGCTGCGCGACACCGTCGACATGCGGCTGTTCCTGGCGGACGATCTCTGGTCCGTGGAAGCCGATCCGGACGACATCCAGACGGCGATCGTGATGCTCAGCGGGCATGTGCGGGATGCCCTGCCTCAGGGCGGTACCATCACGCTCGATGCCTGCAACGTGACGGTCGAGAAGGGGGCGCTGCCGGACCTGACGCGCGAGGGCGATTTCGTGCAGCTGACGATCCGCAGCACAGGGCCCGATGACGGGCGCCACGCCCCGGAGGCGGATCTTGAGCAGGCCTTCGTCCTGCGCAACCTCGATCTTTCGTCCTGGCTGTCCCTTCGGCAGAGCCTGCACTTCCTGGAGGGCCTTGGCGGCGCCTCGGAGGTGCGCCGGGACGAAAACGGCACCGCGATCGTCCTCTATCTGCCACGAGCCGATTCCGCGACCCTGCTGCCGCAGGGCCTGCCGAGCGAGGACGAAGCCCCCGAGGAGCCGGTGCCCACCCACACCGAGGTTCTCGTGGTGGACGACGAACTCGAAGTGGCGCTCGCTCTCCAGTCGAGCCTGGAGGAGTTCGGATACGTGACCAGCATCGCCACCGATGCCGCGCAGGCGATGAGGTCCCTGAACGCCCGCAGGCCCGCGCTGGTGCTGGCGGATATCGCGATGCCGGGCACGATGAACGGCGTCATGCTCGCCCGTGAGATCCGGCAGATCGCGCCGGCTCTGCCCGTTCTGCTGATCACGGGCAATCCCGGAGCAGCCGGCGAGGAGAGCGAATTCCCGCTGCTGCAGAAGCCCATCGTCAGCCGCGACCTGCACGCGGCGATCCAGCGGCACCTGAACCCGCTGCGCGACAGCAAGGTGATCCCGCTCTTCCCGCGTGCCTCGAAGCGAGCCCGCTGATCGAGAGCTGTTTCCACTTGCGTGGAATCATCTCTCTTCTTTGGTTTGCCGCATTTTTGGCGGCGAACCGGAGCCACTTCGCCGAAAATGCTCTAGTACTACAGCCGGGCCTTGCGTCGGCGTCGGGTGCGTTTGCGCCAGTGGCATTCGCGCGCCCGCTGCTGATGGCGCCG
>NZ_JAFBID010000043.1 GCF_016811235.1 Microvirga arabica | reverse complement strand
ACCACAGGATCCCCGCTTCCCAGGCGACGAACCTCAGGGTCACGCCCCAGATTGCCCACCAATATCACCTTGTTCACGCTGCCCGCCATCGGAGCCACTCCTCATTCACCTGAGGCTGTTCTGGGGCCGGAGGGGCCAGGGGGCAAGCCGGGCATGAGGTTCTGCACAGGCCTGTCCCCAGTTAACGGCTGCTGCGCTCCGTTTAGGAAAACGGACCACTGGGTGTCGTGAACACTTTCGGGGGCTGCAAGCAACGGTTGATTGCAACGCGATAACGTGCGGTATTTTTCCTACTGCACGGGAGCAAGAAATGACAACTTACCGCATCACCACGAAGAGGAAGGCCCTTAAAGGGACCACGACAGACGACTTCTTCTTCGGCTCGAAGTTCAAGGATATTTTCGACGGCCGAGCGGGCGACGATTATATCTTTGGAGCCGACGGCATAGACAACCTGACCGGAGGCGCTGGTGACGACACCGTCTTTGGTGGCTTTGGATCGGACAAGGCACTCGGCGGCCTCGGCAGAGACCTTCTCCGTGGTGGCCTCGGCAACGACAAGCTTTATGGCGGCGAAGGCACAGACTCGCTTACTGGTGACGAAGGCAACGATAGCCTTTATGGCGACGCCGGCAGAGACAACCTCTTTGGGGCAGAGGGGAATGACAAGCTCAATGGCGGCGACGATGACGACCAACTGACTGGAGGCGAGGGAAACGACCGTCTCGACGGCGGCAAGGGGGGATGACGACCTATACGGCCAAGCCGGCAACGATAATTTGTCCGGCGGAGCCGGTGATGACTTCATCGACGGCACCGACCCCACCCCCAACACGGATCCCGCTAATCCGGTTGCCCCGAGCAAGGACAGGCTGCTGGGCGGCGACGGCAATGATAGGGTCGTTGTTGATGGCGGTGATAATGCCCTTGGTGGCAAAGGCGTGGACACGCCTGAAGGATTGAATAGTCAGTGTCAGGGTCATGGATCACCGGGGTGGAACTGGCACCATAACGCATCGTTATATGGACCCGCGAAGCTCGAAGCTAGAGAAAAGGACATCCTTCGGGACAAGAACGGCCAAGCTCTCCAGTCTCCGACTATCTTTCGGCGCCAAACTTCTCTGTCTCCCCTCTACCCCATTGCCCTCCGTACCCTCTTTGTTCTAGGATCCTGCTCCTGGAATCATCCGCCGCATTGCGCCGGCGGCTGGGGCATCACATATGCGGGAACCGGCCTGGCGAGGCCGGTCTTCCTCAAAAGGCTAGCGGGCAATGGCTAAACTCGACGACCTGTTCAACCGCGCCAAGGCGGGCGATCCGAATGCGCGCGTGATCTCCGTGCGCGGGGCGCGGGAGCACAACCTCAAGAACGTCGACCTCATGGTCCCGCGGGACCAGCTCGTGGTGTTCACGGGGCTGTCCGGCTCCGGCAAGTCGTCGCTGGCCTTCGATACCATCTACGCCGAGGGGCAGCGCCGCTATGTGGAGTCGCTGTCGGCCTATGCCCGCCAGTTCCTGGAGATGATGCAGAAGCCGGACGTGGACCAGATCGATGGCCTGTCCCCCGCCATCTCCATCGAGCAGAAGACCACGTCGAAGAACCCGCGCTCGACGGTGGGCACCGTCACCGAGATCTACGACTACATGCGCCTGCTCTGGGCGCGCGTCGGCATTCCCTATTCGCCCGCCACCGGCCTGCCCATCGAGAGCCAGACCGTGTCCCAGATGGTCGACCGGGTGCTGGAGCTGCCGGAGAAGACGCGGCTGTTCCTGCTGGCCCCCGTGGTGCGCGGCCGCAAGGGCGAGTACCGCAGGGAGATCGCCGAATTCCAGAAGAAGGGTTTTCAGCGCCTGAAGATCGACGGCGAGTACTACGCCATCGACGAGGCCCCTGCTCTGGACAAGAAGTTCAAGCACGACATCGACGTGGTGGTGGACCGCATCGTGGTGCGGGCCGATATCGCAGCCCGCCTGGCGGATTCCTTCGAGACCGCGCTCGAGCTCACCGATGGCATCGCGGTCATCGAATACGCCGACGAGAAGGACGAGAAGGGACAGGCGAAGCGCATCGTCTTCTCGTCGAAGTTCGCCTGCCCTGTCTCCGGCTTCACAATCCCTGAGATCGAGCCGCGCCTGTTCTCGTTCAACAACCCGTTCGGCGCCTGCCCCACCTGCGGCGGCATCGGCCACGAAATGCGCATCGACGAGGCCCTCGTAGTGGATGAGACGCTGTCCCTCAAGCGCGGCGCCATCATGCCCTGGGCGAAGTCCACCTCGCCTTATTACGGCCAGACGCTGGAAGCGATCACCAAGCACTTCAAGGCGTCCATGACGAAGCCCTGGGAGGAGCTGCCCGAGAAGGTGCGCGAGGTCATCCTCTACGGCTCGGATGGCGAGAACATCCGCATGGCCTATGACGACGGCATGCGCGCCTACGAGGTGAAGAAGCCTTTCGAGGGCGTGATCCCCAATCTCGAGCGCCGCTACAAGGAAACCGAGAGCGACTGGGCGCGGGAAGAAATCGGCCGCTTCATGAGCGAGACGCCGTGCGAGGCCTGCGGCGGCAAGCGCCTGAAGCCGGAAGCCCTGGCGGTAAAGATCGCCGGCTCCGACATCGGCGATGCCACGGCGCTGTCCGTGAAGGACGCGCAGGTGTGGTTCAGCGACCTGTCGAAGAAGCTCACGAAGAAGCAGAACGAGATCGCCGGCCGCATTCTCAAGGAGATCCGCGAGCGCCTCACCTTCCTGGTGGATGTGGGCCTGGAATACCTGACGCTCGCCCGCGCCTCCGGCACGCTGTCGGGCGGCGAGAGCCAGCGCATCCGTCTCGCGTCGCAAATCGGCTCCGGCCTCACGGGCGTTCTCTACGTGCTCGACGAGCCGTCCATCGGCCTGCACCAGCGCGACAACGAGCGCCTGCTCGGCACGCTGAAGCGCCTGCGCGATCTCGGCAATACCGTGATCGTGGTGGAGCACGACGAGGACGCGATCCTCCAGGCCGATTACGTGTTCGACATCGGCCCCGGCGCGGGCATCCATGGCGGCCAGATCGTCGCCGAAGGCACGCCCGACGAGGTGATGAACAACCCGAAGTCGCTCACAGGCAAGTATCTCACGGGCGAGCTGGCCGTGAAGGTGCCGGGCAAGCGCCGCAAGCGCGATCCCAAGCGCATGCTGAAGGTGGTGGGCGCCAAGGGCAACAACCTGAAGAACGTGACGGCGGAGATCCCGCTCGGCACCTTCACCTGCATCACCGGCGTGTCCGGCGGCGGCAAGTCCACGCTTGTGATCGACACGCTCTACAAGGCCGTGGCGCGCAAGCTCAACAACGCGCTGGAGCACCCGGCACCGCACGAGCGCATCGACGGGCTGGAGCATCTCGACAAGGTCATCGACATCGACCAGTCGCCCATCGGCCGCACACCGCGCTCGAACCCGGCGACATATGTCGGTGCCTTCACACCGATCCGCGAGTGGTTCGCGGGGCTGCCCGAGGCGAAGGCGCGCGGCTATCAGGCCGGACGCTTCTCCTTCAACGTGAAGGGCGGCCGCTGCGAGGCCTGCTCGGGCGACGGCGTGATCAAGATCGAGATGCACTTCCTGCCCGACGTCTACGTCACCTGCGACGTGTGCAAGGGCAAGCGCTACGACCGTGAGACCCTGGAGGTGAAGTACCGCGAGAAGTCCATCGCCGATGTGCTCGACATGACGGTGGAAGAAGCCCGCGAGCTGTTCAAGGCCGTGCCGTCGATCCGCGAGAAGATGCAGACGCTCGCCCGCGTTGGCCTCGACTACGTGCATGTGGGCCAGCAGGCGACCACGCTGTCGGGCGGCGAGGCGCAGCGCGTGAAGCTCTCCAAGGAACTGTCCAAGCGCGCCACCGGCCGCACCCTCTACATCCTCGACGAGCCTACCACCGGCCTGCACTTCCACGATGTCGCGAAACTTTTGGAAGTGCTCCACGAGTTGGTCGACCAGGGCAACAGCGTGGTG
Source organism: Microvirga arabica (assembly GCF_016811235.1). Lineage (GTDB taxonomy): Bacteria > Pseudomonadota > Alphaproteobacteria > Rhizobiales > Beijerinckiaceae > Microvirga > Microvirga arabica. The sequence continues at coordinate 44,473 of NZ_JAFBID010000043.1, read as the reverse complement.
GTGATCGAGCACAACCTCGAGGTCATCAAAACCGCCGACTGGGTGATCGACATGGGCCCCGAAGGAGGCAACGGCGGCGGCCGCATCGTCGCTCAGGGCACCCCCGAGGACATTGCCGAGTCCAAGGAAAGCCACACCGGCCGCTTCCTCAAGGAAGTGCTGGAGCGCAGGCCGTTGAAGAAGGAGGCTGCTCCGAAGGAAGCCGCCAAGAAGGCACCGGCCAAGAAGGACAAGAAGGTGACGCGGCAGGCGGCGGAGTGAAAGCTGATCGCCTGACGCTCGCTTATCTTACGATTGCCGCAGGGCTCGCGTCCGCAGTAAGCCAGCCCATCTCTGCTCTTCATTAATCATCCGCCCGCGCATCAAACAGGTGCGGGAACTGCCGCGGCTGCGAGCGCAGGTACTGGTTGGGCGCCTTCACGGCGGCGCCGAAATGGGCGGCGGCGTGCCAGGGCCAGCGGGGATCGTAGATGATGGCCCGGGCGATGGCGACGAGATCGGCATCGCCGGTGCTGAGAATGGCCTCCGCCTGCACGAAATCGGTGATGAGACCGACGGCGATCACCGGCATGGACGTAGCCTGCTTGACCGCGCGGGCGAGCGGCACCTGATAGTTGGGACCGACCGCGATCCGCTGCGCCGGCGTCAGCCCGCCGCTTGAGACGTGCATGGCGCTGCACCCGCGCGCTTCCAGTACCCTGGCAAATTCCACCGTCTCCTCGATCGTCCAGCCACCCTCGGCCCAGTCCGTGCCCGACACGCGCACGGTTACGGGGCGATCGGCGGAAAAGGCGGCGCGGACCGCATCGAAGACCTCGAGCGGAAAGCGCATACGGTTCTCGAGCGAGCCGCCATATTCGTCCTCGCGCCGGTTGGACAGGGGCGAGAGGAACTGGTGCAGCAGGTAGCCGTGCGCCGCATGGACCTGCACCGCATGGAGGCCGAGCCGCGCTGCGCGCCTGGCCGCATCGGCGAAGGCCTCCCGCACCCGTGCAAGCCCATCTCTGTCCAGCGCCGTCGGAGGAACCTCGCCGTCGGAATGAGGAACGGCCGAGGGCGCCTCCGTCTGCCAGCCATGGGGATGATCCGGCGGGATCTGCGCACCGCCCTTCCAGGGCACCTCGGTGGAGGCCTTGCGCCCGGCATGGGCAAGCTGAATGGCAATCGGAATGTGCGACCAGCGGCGGATCCCGTCCAGCACGCGCCGCATGGCGGCTTCGCATTCATCCGAATAGAGGCCGACATCCGCATAGGTGATCCGTCCATCCGACGTGACACCCGTTGCCTCGATGGTCAGGAGCCCGGCGCCGGAAAGCGCGAGCTGGCCCAGATGGATCATGTGCCAGTCGGTCATGCAGCCATCCTCGGCCGAGTACTGGCACATGGGCGCGATCACGATGCGGTTGGCGAGCGTGAAGTCTCCGATCTGGAACGGCGTGAAGAGTTTTGCCTGCGTCATCGATTGTCTCCCGGATCGGGGCGCTGCTGACCTGTGCGAGCCGCCCTCCCTCAAACGCACGACAGGTCCAAAAGGTCGGCGCCGATAGGGCATGCCTGAGCAATGAGAGAAGTCAAAGCGGGATCAAGCGAACCTTCTCCCCCGGGCGACGCATTATAACGGTGAAACGCTTGAGAAAGGCGCACCCATGGCCAGTGAAGATGTCACCTACCCTCCCCTCGACGTGCTCAAGCCCGTTGCCGAGAACCTCTGGATCGTCGACAGCGGGCCGCAGGAGGCGATGGGATTGAGCCTGCCGGTGCGGATGACGGTGATCCGGTTCGGCAATGGCGATGTGTGGCTCCATTCGCCCACGCGCTACAACCCGGAGCTGCGGCGCGAGATCGAGACGCTCGGGCCGATCCGCCATCTCGTCGCGCCCAACATCGCGCACTGGACGCATCTCAAGGGTTGGCAGGGCGGCTGCCCGGCGGCCAAGACCTCCGCCGCTCCCAACCTTCGGCAGCGGCCGCAGGTGCGCCAAGCCGGCATCCGGTTCGACCGCGACCTGACGGATTCGCCGCCGGAGGACTGGGGTGGGGAGATCGAGCAGGCCGTCATCTCGGGCGGCGCGGGCTTTCGCGAGGTCGCGTTCCTGCACCGGCCCACGCGAACCCTCATCCTGACGGATCTGATCCAGAACCTGGAGCCGGAGAAGCTCCCGCTGGGAACGCGCCTCTTCGCCAGGCTCACCGGTGTCGACGCGCCCAACGGCAAGGCCCCGGCCTATCTGCGCTTCGTCGTTCGCCTTCGCCGCAAGGAAGCCCAGGAGGCGGTCTCGCGGCTCGTCGCGTGGAACCCGGAGCGGGTCATCTTCAGCCACGGCCGCTGGTTCGACCGCGACGGAGCGGCAAGCCTGGAACGGGCCTTCGCCTGGCTGCTGGAATAGCGCTCTGCCTCTTCTGCGCCATTGCCCCTCTGCATCCAAGGGACGATCATTCCGGCTCGACAGGGGAGGAGGCGATGAGCGCCACCGATGCAGCCTTCAAGGGCTCCATTCCGACGGTCTACGAACAATATCTCGGCCCGCTGCTTTTCGAAACCTTCGCCGAGGACTTGGCGGGACGCCTGACTGACATCGCCGAGGGTCGCGTTCTGGAGACGGCGGCAGGAACGGGCATCGTGACCCGTGCCATGGCGAAGGTCCTGCCGCCGCAGGTCGAGATCGCAGCGACCGATCTCAACCAGGCGATGCTCGATCTGGCGCAAGCCAAGCTGCAGGCGCCGAATGTCGGATGGCAGCAGGCCGACGCCCAGTCACTCCCCTTCGAGACGGGCACCTTCGACGCGGTCGTGTGCCAGTTCGGCGTCATGTTCTTCCCCGACAATCTGGCCGCCTACCGCGAGGCCCTGCGGGTGCTGAAACCCGGCGGACGCTTCGTGTTCAATGTCTGGAACTCGCTCGACCTCAATCCAGTCAGCCGCATCGTGTCCGACACCGTCGCGAAGGCTTTCCCCGATGACCCGCCCCGGTTCATCGAGCGGGTGCCCTTCGGCTATTTCGATCCCGACCGGGTGCGCGGCGAGGTCCAGCAGGCGGGGTTCGAGACTGTCGACATCGACCTGGCGGAGAAGGCCAGCCGAGCCGCCTCCCCGCGGGAGCCGGCCATCGGCCTGTGCCAGGGCACGCCCCTGCGGGCCGAGATCGAGGCCCGCGCCCCCGAGCGGCTTGAGGAGATCACGGCCAGGGCTTCCGAGGCGCTCTCCGGTCAGTTCGGCGCATCGCCCTTTGAGAATCGCATGAGCGCCCTGGTCGTGACGGCCTGGCGATAGACGGGCGGCGGCCTGCCGTCGCGACCAACCCCGGTCGGATGCCCTTGACACTCCCCTGCAAGGCTATATCTGGCCCGTCAGGCTTCCCGTGCAGCGGCAGGGAAGCGCCAGACCTGATTACCCGAGCCAGACGGACGCTCAAGTTCGAGAGACTCTTGCAAGCCATGCCAGGAAGGTCTTCGTTTGTGGGTCGCGTAACACCGAAGAGCCGCACCGTCCTCTGGCCCTTGCAACTGCTGCTGGTCGCGATCCTGCTCGGCCCTGCCCTGTTCTTCGCCTATACGGCCTGGGACGATTACCGCCGCATCCGCGAACATGCAGAAGAGCGGATTGAGCGTGCTCTGGACGTGGTTCAGGAGCACAGCCTCAAGGCGCTCCAGACCATCGAGCGCACGATGGCCGAGACGAACGAGGTGCTGCGCGGCCTCACGCCTGAGCAGATCCTGGCCGAGGAGGCCCGCCTCCAGAGCCGCCTGCGGCGCACCCAGGACGCTCTCCCGCAGATCGAGGCCATATGGGTGTTCGACAAGGCCGGACGGCCGCTCGTGTCGAGCACCATCCTGCCGGTGCCGCGCGATCTCGACAACTCGGACCGGGACTACTTCAAGATGCAGGCCGAACAGGATGCGGGCACCTTCATCGGCGAGACGATCACCTCCAAGGTTGGCAACATCCGGTTTTTTGTGGTGAGCCAGCGCCGCCCGACGCAGGATGGGAGCTTCGACGGGATCGTGGCAGTTTCCGTGCGGCCCGAGCATTTCCGCGAGTTCTACGGCCGGATTGCCAGGGGCATCGCCGATTCCTTCGGCCTGATCCGCGCCGACGGCGAATTCCTGGCGCGCTACCCGTCCCGCGGCACCGAGCCGATGCGCCTCAACCCTCAGAGCGGCTTCATCAGAAGCATCCAGCAGAACCAGCAGGTCGGACGCTTCATAGCCACCTCCCAGATCGACGGGATCGAACGTTGGATTGGCTATCGCAAGGTCCCCGGCTACCCGGTCTACGTGCAGGTTGGTGTCGAGACGGCTGCCGTATGGTGGGAGCTCTGGTCGCAGATGCGGTGGCTCCTGGCCTTCGGCCTTCCTGCGACCTTAGGCCTGTTCGCCATCAGCCTCCTGGCCCTTCAGCGCACCCGCAGCTTTCATGCCGAGATCGAGCGGCGCGAGGTAGCCGAGGCGGCTCTCAAGCAGGCGCAGAGACTGGAGGCCGTGGGCCATCTCACCGGAGGCGTCGCCCATGACTTCAACAACCTGCTGATGGTGGTCAAAGGCAATGTGGACCGGCTGCGGCGCTATCCCATGGAGGAGCGGCAGAAGCGATCCCTCGATGCCATCGATACGGCAGCCGGACGCGGGGCAAGTCTCGTGCGTCAGCTCCTGTCCTTCTCCCGCCAGCAGACGCATGAGCCCGAAATCGTCGATGTGTCGCGCTACCTGCTCGACCTGCATGACATGCTCCGCTCGTCCCTGCGCGGCGACATTGCCATCGACATGCGGCTGCCGCCCGGATTGTGGAACACGAAGGTCGATCTCAACGAGCTCGAACTCGCCATCCTCAACATCGCCGTCAATGCCCGCGATGCCATGCCCGATGGCGGTCGGCTGCTGATCGAAGCTTGGAACCTGAACTTGCGCGATCCGGATGTTATCGGCCTTCGGGGAGACTTCGTGGCGCTCAGCATCACGGATTCCGGCAGCGGCATCCCCGAGGAGGTTCTGCCCCACGTCTTCGAGCCGTTCTACACGACCAAGGCCGTCGGCAAGGGAACAGGCCTCGGTTTGAGTCAGGTCTATGGCTTCGCCAGGCAGTCGGGCGGCGCGGCAACCGCGCTGTCCGAAGCCGGGCGCGGCACCACGATCACGCTCTACCTGCCGCGGACCATCGAGGCTGCTGCCGGTGGCAGCGCACCGGCCGGGGAACCTCCGGTCCGAAGCGCTCATGGCCATGTTCTCCTGGTGGAGGACAACCTGGACATCGCTGAGGTCACCCGCGCCAGCCTCGAGGAGATCGGATTTCAGGTCACGCACGCGGCCGATGCTCAGACGGCGCTTACAATCCTCCGGTCCGGCACGCGGATTGACCTCGTGTTCAGCGATATCGTGATGCCGGGCGACCTCAATGGAGTCGATCTGGCCCGCATCGTCCGCAGCGAGCAGCCGTCCCTGCCGGTCCTGCTCGCCACCGGCTACAGCAATGTCGCTCAAGCAGCCATGGACGACGGGTTCACCATTCTTCGCAAACCGTACAACTTGGCGGAGCTGAGCGCCTGCATCGACCGACTTCTTGGATTCGTTCCGCTCAAAGTGAGTGCATAGGGAGGGTTACGGAATTCAAGAGACCGGCGGAGGTCAACGCACCGTTTCGACGAGTTGCAGGGAGTGGAGAAGGGTCCCGACAGGGCAGACGATTTCCAGCCGCCATCCCGACCAATCATCGGCCTCGGTGCCGATCTCTGCTCTCAGCTCTTCGATGGCGATGAGAGCCTGCGTCTTGGCGCTCTCGAGATCCTGGACCTCGATGCCCGCATTGTCGACAATCTCGTCATGATTGCTCACAAGGTGGAAGAAGCAACGCATGTCAGACCATCCACCCGCTTGGTAAGGATGCAAACTGCTAGCCGGTTTTGCCGGCGAAGTGAAGAGACCTTGCGGCTCCTTTCCCTAATCTCCTTTCGCCGCAGTCTCTCCTCCGACGGGCTGGAGGCTATCCAGCGATACCCACCCAATGTCCGGTCGGGGCACAGGCACCAGGTAGGCGCGGTCGGCCTCAATGCGCTCGACCCGGCAGGTCACAGCCCTCTGGTCGCCAGGGGGACGGTAAACCACGGTGGCTCCCACTTCGATCCTGTCGGGCTGGTTTGAAGAAGCCGCTGCTTGGGGTAGCGGCGCCTCCGCCGGATCATGTCCAGCCCTGACCCGGTCAAGGGCTGCAATCGCCAGCTTGGCCCGGTCCCGATACCGTTCGCTGACCGGCCTCAGGAGCGCCCCGCGTGTCCGTCCAGGATACCAGGAGACCCCGCCTGCTTTGGCCAGTTCCTCCGCAACGGCTTCAATTTCCTCGTCTGTCACACGTTCCCCCGCGATGGTTAGCCCAACACACCGTCTCATAGTGTAATCGAAGAGATCCTAACGCAAAGTCATAAACAAGCTCTATTTTCCCATCTAAGGTTTTCTTCAATCACATCTTCTCTCTTGAAGAAACGCCGCCTCCGATTACCTCGGCAGCATACTGGCCTTCGGCCAGATCGACGCCACCATATTTCGGAAGAAAGGAGCCGTGGGCGGCAGGATCAATCTGCACATTTTGCCTGCCAATCGGCAGCGTCAGGCGATCTGTGAGGACGCGGCAAAGAGCACGCAGGAGTTCCAGTACAATTCAGGCAGACCGATCCGGACAATACTATTGCAGGCAAGTTTCTGTCCTGGTTCATGCACCTGATGATTACCCCTAAATTTATCCCCTGATCTAAAATAGCCTCTCCCAACACTCGCAAACACATTTAAGCATGCGGGCTCCTTTTCCTGATGAAGGATGTTCAGCATGGCTCCGGTCATCAACGCCTCAAGTTTCGGTGCCATCGCCAACGACAGCATCGATGATAGCTGAAGCGCTTGGGTTTGGTGGTCCAGGGCCAGGGTTAGCTTCCGTCGGCCACTGAACCCTTCGCTACCGGCGAAGGGCCTATCCGCAAAGCATATTCCTGCGGCGTGCTGTTTCCAAGAGCCATGTGAGGACGGCTCTCATTGTACTCCTTCCGCCAAGCTTCGATCAGCCGCTTGGCCTCCGCGATGGTCTCGAACCAGTGCAGGTTCAGACACTCGTCGCGTAAGCTGCCGTTGAACGTCTCGATATGCGCGTTGTCGGTCGGCTTGCCGGGTCGGGAGAAGTTGATCCGGGTGCCATGATGATACGCCCACAAATCGACCAGATGACCGGTGAACTCGGCACCATTATCCGCAAACAGGTACTGCGGTGCTCCGCGCTGGCGCACCAGACGGTTGAGCACCTCCACCACGTGCTCGCCTCGCAACCGCTGCCCGACCTCGATCGCCAGCCCCTCACGGGTGAACACGTCCATCACCGTCAGGGCCCGGAACGTCTGGCCGGTGCTGAGGGCATCATGGACGAAGTCGAGGCTCCAGGCCTGGTTGGGCCGCTCGGGCTGGCATCGCCCCTCCCGTTGCACCACCATCTTGCGGCGCCGCGGCTGCTTGCTGCGCAAAGCCAATCCTTCCTCGCGGTAGAGCCGGTAGACGACATTGCGACCGACGGTCCAGCCTTCACGCTTGAGCAGGATGTGCACCCGCCGATAGCCATAGCGCACCCGCGTGCGCACGATCTCGTGCGTGCGCTGGCGCAGCTCGTGGCACTGATCCCTCGTCAGCGGCTTGCGCTGGGTGGAGCGATGCTGGCCTGTGACCGAACAGGCCCGCCGCTCACTGTAGCCATGAGACGCTTGCACGTAGCGCACCACCTGCTTCAGGAGCGCGGGCCGGGAAACTTTTTTGACAGCACATCCTGCAGCACGGCTTTGTCTAGGCTGAGTTCGGCCACCAGCCGCTTGAGGCGGGCATTCTCCTCGATCACCTGCTTGAGCTCGCGCACCTGATCCGACTCAAGACCGGCGTACTGCTTCTTCCAGCGATAAAACGTCTGCTCCGAGATGCCGACCTGCCGGATCAAGTCCGCCACCGGCAGTCCCAGTTCCGCCTGCTTCAGGACCGCCACGATCTGCTCAACCGAGAAGCGCTTCTTCCTCATGACAAACCTCCTTCACCGAAAAAGGAAATCTGCCGAGAAAACTAACATAAGAGCTGGACCACTTCCCCTGTGTCACCTCAACTTCGGTCCAGAAGTGGATCGGCACAGCCGGATCCAACGTGTTCCGCGGCACCGGCTTCGATGAAGACCTGGCCGGACGATCCGGCAACGACACCATCAGAGGCATGGGCGGCAACGATTACGTCTTTGGCGATGGAGGTCACGATCGGCTCTATGGCGACAACGGCCAGGATTGGCTGTTCGGCGGCAACGGCAACGACCGTCTCTATGGCGGGCGCGGGAACGACACCTTGTTTGGCGACCTCGGACGCGACATCTTCGTCTTCAATACGCGGCTCGGAACCTCCGTCACGGATCGAAAGGTCAATTTCGACTTCGTCGCCCACTACCGGGCTAAAGACGATTCAGTCTGGCTCGACAATGCGATCTTCCGGAAGCTCGGCCCCGGCAGCGCCGGCAATCCGCGCAAGCTGGACGCCGACTTCTTCAATGCAGGCAACAGGCCAAAAGACTCGGACGATTACATCAACTACAACAGGAAAACCGGCATCCTGTCGTACGACTCCGACGGCTCCGGATCCCGCAAGCCTGTGGAATTCGCCCAGTTCAAGAAGGGGCTCGCTCTGAGCCACAACGAGTTCTTCGTGGTCTAAGGCCAGGCGAACGGGCTTATCTAGACCACGACGACTATGTTCCGGCCGCTCTCCTTGGCGCGGTAGAGCGCGCGATCCGCACGCCGGAGCAGATCCTCGGCCATGGTTCGGGACACCGTCGCGCAGCCGATGCTGACGGTCACCTCCCCGCTCGTCGCGAGGGCCGCCTTTCCGGCCTCAGCAAAGGCGTGGCGGATTTTCTCGGCGATGCCCGCAGCGTCCTTCGCCCCGATGGGAAGGATCGCGGCGAATTCCTCACCACCCAGCCTGCCGAAGGTCCCCTTCGGCAGGTTATCCGTGAGCGTGCGGGCGAAGACTCTGAGGATGTGATCGCCGGCGGAGTGGCCGTGGCAGTCGTTAATGGCCTTGAAGTTGTCGAGATCGAACAGCAGGCAGCCCGCCGGCCTGTCGTGTAGCCGGTCGAGCAGCCTGGCGGCCGCCTGCAGAAAGGCGCGGCGGTTGGGAATGCCGGTCAGGTCGTCGACGAGAGCTGCCTGCTTGTATTCGAACTTCAGGCGCTCCTTCGCCATGGACAGGAACATGAAGGCAAGCGTCGGACCGATCACCACCAGGAACAGGGCCATCTCCGGCGACCAGCGCCGGCCGAAGCTGTCGATCCAGGGTACAGAGGTCAGCGAGATGCCGAGCAGCCCGCGCAGGAGGTTGAAGACGGCAAGGCCCAACAGGAGCACTACCGCCACGCGCTGAGAGGCAAGCGCCTGCACGGCGTGGCGCCACAGCTCCCAGGCCGACAATGCCGCGTAGCCTCCCGTCAGGAGGGAGGCCAGGATGAGCCTGTACCCCTGAGAATCGTAGATGAAAGAGAAGGCTGCCACCCAGATGGCAACCCCAGCTCCACCCGGAAGGATGATGCCGGGGCGGTCGTTGAAGATGCGGCAGCCGACGTAAAGGGCCCCGTAGGACAGTATCCCGGCAGCGTTCGCCAGCAGAAGAACCATATAGCTTGGGGGAGCCTTCCCAAGGTTGGCCGCTCCGATCCCGATCCCGATCAGCCAGAAGGCGCTTCCCCACCACGCCATTGCCTTGAGCCGGCGGTTCAAGGTCCACGAGAATATCAGCAGCGTACCGAGCACGGCCGCCAGCAGAACGAACGCGACGGTGAGGGTGGCAGGATCAAGAACCATCGGAAGTGTCGTCATCCGTCCGATCAGACCGCCGCAGGGATGACCTCCGCAGGCCATTCCCCTGCGGAATGCGGAGACGCTATCTCCCATCGCCACCTGGATGTCCAGCGCCATCTCGTGCGGCGGATCGGCATGAGATCGGAACGAAGGCTTGGCCGGAGCATTTTTCCTCAAGCCAAGCATGAGGAGCAGTGTCATGGGTCGGTATCATCGTCATGGGGTGCAGAGCACGGTGGCCATTGCCGGACATCCGCTTCACCACATGCTCATCGTCTTCCCGGTCGCCTTCCTGATCGGAGCCCTGGGAACCGACATCGTCTTCCTGGCAAGTCAGGATCCCTTCTGGGCTCAGGCGTCGTACTGGCTTCTGATCGCCGGCATCGTCACTGCGCTCGTGGCTGCGGTTCCCGGCATGATCGACTTCGTCACCATCGACCGGGTTCGCAATGTGTGGGTCTCATGGGCTCACATGGTGGCCAATCTGGTCGTCGTCGCTCTTGCCCTGATCAACGTGGGCGTGCGCCTGGACGATCCGGCCGCAGGCGTCCAGGGCTGGGGCGTGTGGCTGTCCGGCACCCAGACCGCCCTGCTGCTGTTCAGCGGCTGGCTCGGTGGTGAACTGGCCTACCGGTATGGCATTGGCGCCATTCAGGACTACAGCCCCAAAGCCGAGCAGTTCCATGTAGAGGTCGACCGTCCGGACGTGGCGGAGCAGTACGGCCGCAGGAGCGGATCGGGCGGGCTCTGAAGGCCCTGCATTCTTGCCTTGCCTCTTGAAGCGGAGCCGATAAGCTCCGCTTCATTATGAGGTGCTTCTCGATAGCTCTTGCTCTGATCGGCCTGGCCATGGCTGGCCAGGCACAGGCCGCTTCGCGCTGCCCTCCTGGCTTTGCCATGCTCCAAGCTTCGGATACCTGCGTGCGGATCAGCGGCACTGTCCGGGCCGATGCCGTTGCCGCTTCGGGGCGGCAGGCCGGGTCCGGCTCGTATCGGATGGAGCCAGGGGCGCGCGTGCAGATCGATGTGAGAAAGCAGACCGAATACGGCCCCTTGCGGGCTGTTATCGCCGTTGGGAATCTACGGCGCTGAACATGAAAAGGGCGCCCGGAGGCGCCCTCTCGCCAGCTGATCAGTAGTCGTAGCTGTCGTAGTATTCTTCACGATAGTAGGTGCGCCTCGGAGCTTCATAAGTTCTGTAGGCAGGCCGCTCATAGGTGCGGTAGGCCGGGCGGGCCGTTGCAGCAAGTGCGCCGCCGAGAATGGCGCCTGTCACGCCGGCGGCAATGGCAGCGTTGTTGTTGCGGCGCTGCACGACATAGCGCTGAGCTTTATGGTTCTTCTGGTGCCCGTAGGCATGGCCCTTGCCCTTTCCGGGTCGGGCCTCGGCGGCACCGGCGAAGGAGGTTGCAGCCAAAAGGGCTGCGCTGATGACAACGAGAGTTTTCTTCATAGATCTACTCCAGGACACTTTGGTATATAAAATTTTCCTGGGAGAACGGTTCCAAAAATCAGGATCGCCAACAAACCTGATAGCAAGACTCGGTTCCCTATTCATGTGACTCTTATCTTCCTAATCTCCCCATCTACTCTAAGGTTATTCTTTCGAACCCGCCAGCAAGGCTCACGAATGAGCACACATATCTCATTCGATGCTAAGAAAAGCGAAAGAGGGCCAGAAACCTGACCCTCTCTCTCCAGTCTTGACGACCAGCTTATTCGCTGGTGCTCGTGCTGCTCCCCGACGAGGAACCGCCCTGCTGCGGACGGATGGTCGTGGAGGAGTTGCTCGAACCGGACGTATTGCTACCGGTATTGCTGTTCACGTCAGTGCGGCTGCGGGTCGAGACGGTGCCGGTCGTCTCCGGAGCGCTCGAACGTGTCCGGCTGGTGGAGACATTCACGTCATTGGAACGACGCTGCTCCACGGACACGCCAACGCTCGGTGAGGTATCCTGCGTCCGGCGGATCGTCGTGCGGCGGTTGACGGAGACGCTCGGCTCGTTGACCTCCTCGTAGCGGCGCACCGTCCGGCGACGGACCTCCACCGGCTCATCGACGACCTGGTAGCGGCGCTTCTTCACCGCGACCTTCTTGGTCTTTGCCTTCTTCACCGCAACCTTCTTGGTGGGCTTCTTCTTGACCACCGTGCGGCGCACTTCCGTATCCGGCTCCTCGATGGAGGTCACGGTGCGGCGGCGGGTGACGGATACGCTCGGCTCCTCAACTTCGCGCACCGTGCGGGAGCGAACGGCTACACCGGACCGCTCACGGGTCTCGATGCCGACGCCAACACGGGTGGTGCCCTCTTCGCGGGTGCGGACATTGGTCTGCGTGCCCGAGGATTCGCTGCGGGTCGCGCCGGTGGTCTCGGTGCGGCTGCTGGTGCCGGACTGGTTGCGCAGCAGATTGTTCGAATCTGACGACTGCGACTGGGAGGTCGTGCTGGTGTTCGTGTTGGTCTGGGTCGATGTCTGGGCATAGGCCGCGCTGCTCAACAAGAGAAGGGCGGCTCCGAGTGCGATTTTCTTCACGGAACCATCTCCATTACTGTAAAGGTGCGAGATGAACGCAGACCTTTGGAGACTGTTCCAACGATCTCCAAGCAACTTCGGACATTCGTTAAGTCATGCAGCAATATGAACATTTGTTCAAAATGCTACAGAGGCGCATCTATGCTTATCGAAGCACCGGATCGTGCCTCTAAAATTTACTTCACTCTGTCCAACGCAGGGGGGCCTTTCTCCGGCCTTAACCTTGGCCGGCACACAGAAGAGTTGTTGATCGGGCTTGCTGCCTGCGGATCGTGACAACACGTCGTTCCGGAGGGGAGGCATGCCAAATGAGCACTCCCGTTAACGCGGCATTAGCCCGTTATGCTACTAAAGCATAACTGCCCTACATTATTACCACTCCTCTTCGGCACCGCACACACTTATATCCGCACTGCACACGCAAGAACAAAGGTCACCGACCACAGGGGTCGGCCACTGATGAGGAGTTTCCCATGTTCGTGTCTTACGTTCTCTCTAAAGTTCGCGCCTATATGCGTTATCGCGAAACCGTCCGTGAGCTTTCCCTGCTCTCCGACCGCGAACTCGACGATCTTGGCATCTCCCGCTTCCAGATCGAGAACATCGCTCGCGAGCACGCTGTCGCGTAAATATCTGCTGCACTGCAGCATAAGGCCCTCGCCCGCCCCTTTAGGCGGGCGTTTGCTTGTCTGGAGGTCGTCAGCGGCCGCCCGAAACTGGGATATTGGCGCCCGTGATGTAGGAAGCTGCCTCCGACATCAGGAACAGCACCGCTTCAGCGACCTCTCCCGGCTCCCCGATACGGCCCAGCGGAATGTGCGGCCTCAGCCGCTCCAGGCGTCCGGCGTCCTGGGTGCTTCGTTCATGGATCTCCGTCTTGGTCATGCCGGGCGACACCGCATTGACCCGGATGCCCTCAGGCGCCAGCTCCTTGGCCATCCCGATCGTCAGGGAGTCGATGGCGCCTTTCGAGGCCGCGTACCAGACATATTCGTTGGGGCTGCCGAGAGATGCCGCCACCGACGAGATGTGGACGATGGTCCGGGCGCCGTCGCCGGGGCTCTGCGGCAGCCGGCGTGAAGCCTCGCGCGCCACCCAAAGGGCACCCAGGACATTGATGTCGATGCAGGCCCGGATCGTCTCGGCGGAGGTCTGCGCCAGCTTGCCGGATTTGCCGGTGATCCCTGCATTGTTGACCACATGTGAGATCGGCCCCAGGGCTGCCTCGGCCTCGTCGAACAGGCGGACCACGTCGGCCTCGACGGCTACGTCGCCCCGGCAGGCCACTGCTCTCGCTCCGGCAGAGCGGCAGGCGGCAAGAACCTGCTCGGCGGCCTCATGCTCCGAGCGATAGGTAATGGCGACATCGTAGCCGCGCCCGGCTGCGAGCTGCGCCACCGCAGCCCCTATGCCGCGGCTTCCGCCGGTAATGAGCACCACACGACGAGCAGGCATACCCAAGACCCCTTACGTTCAAGGCAGTGTGAGGCGGACAGGATGCATGATTGACACCCCGCCTTGGTGACATTTCGCACAGACAGAACAGCTTGACCATGCCTGCCCCTGTTCTTTCGAGATGATCCTCCTTGACCAACCATTGTGCAACTTTATTTCGCCGGCGCTTTCGCGACCGATACTATGTTGCAGAAATTGAGAACCTAAATCTTCAAGGAGAGGACCATGTCCTACAAGAAATTCAGCACCAAAGGGTACAAGCCGTTCGGGATCGAACTCGATGGCGAAGGCTTCTACTTCAAAGCCGATTCTGCCGATGACCGGATCACCGGCACCAAGAACGATGATAATCTCTCCGGCGGCGGCGGGAACGACATCCTGAACGGCGGGGCCGGCATGGATATCCTTAGCGGAGGAGCTGGCGATGACGCCCTCAAGGGCGGCGCCGGCGTCGATACCTTCGTGTTCAGCCGGGATCTCAACGATGCAGGAGTGGATCGCATCACCGACTTCAACAGCAAGGCCGGCGAGAAGATCATGCTCAACGCCTATGTCTTTGAGGCTCTCGATGTCGGTTCGAAGCTCCCCGTGGATCCAGGCGCCAGGGACCGGGGGTCCCTTGACGCGTCGAACTTCTGCATCGGCCAGAGCGCCAAGGATGCCGACGACCGCCTCGTCTACGACAAGGCGAAAGGCGCCCTGTACTACGATGCCGACGGCAACGGCGTCGGTGAAGCGATCCAGTTCGCGCAGTTCAAGGCCGGCACGGCTCTGTCGGCCGACTGCTTCGTTCTCTTCTAAGAAGGACAGTCCCATCCTCGCTCAAGAGGAACGAAGGGAGGGCATGGCCGCAGAGCGGCTGTGCCCTCTCGTGGCATTCGGCCTCACGAGACCGGCTTTCTCGGTTTGAGTTTATGGTTGATTGCCCAACCGGCGCTCGCTACTTCAAGCCCATGAGCAAGCTTGAACCCATTCATGTCGTCGGCGGCGGCCTCGCCGGTTCGGAAGCCGCCTGGCAGATCGCCCAGGCGGGTGTGCCCGTCGTGCTGCACGAGATGCGCCCCGTCCGCGGCACCGATGCGCACAAGACCGACGGCCTAGCCGAACTCGTCTGCTCCAACTCCTTCCGCTCGGACGACCCTAAGACCAATGCGGTCGGCCTGCTGCATCAGGAGATGCGCTCGCTCGGCTCGCTGATCATGGCCAAGGGCGACGCCAACCAGGTGCCCGCCGGTGGCGCGCTGGCCGTCGACCGCGACGGCTTCTCCGCCGCCGTGACGGCGGCGCTCGAGGCTCATCCCCTTGTCACCATCGAGCGCGGCGAGATCACCGGCCTGCCGCCGGAGGATTGGTCCTCGGTCATCGTCGCCACCGGCCCCCTCACCTCTCCGGCTCTGGCGCAGGCAATCCTCGATCTCACGGGCGAGACGTCACTGGCCTTCTTCGACGCCATCGCGCCCATCGTCTATCGCGAGTCCATCAACATGGACATCGCCTGGTTCCAGTCGCGCTACGACAAGGTGGGGCCGGGCGGCACGGGCAAGGACTACATCAACTGCCCCATGACCAGGGAGCAGTACGAGGCCTTCATCGACGCGCTGATCGCCGGCGACAAGACCGAGTTCAAGGAATGGGAGGCCAACACCCCCTATTTCGACGGCTGCCTGCCCATCGAGGTGATGGCCGAGCGCGGCCGCGAAACCCTGCGCCATGGCCCCATGAAGCCGGTCGGCCTGACCGATCCGCGCAATCCCGACAGGAAGCCCTACGCCATCGTGCAGCTGCGCCAAGACAATGCGCTCGGCACCCTGTTCAACATGGTGGGCTTCCAGACCAAGCTGAAATACGGCGCCCAGAGCGCGATCCTGCGCATGATCCCGGGCCTGGAGAACGCAGAGTTCGCGCGCCTCGGCGGCATTCACCGCAACACCTATCTCAACTCGCCCAAGCTCCTCGACCCGACGCTGCGCCTGAGGGCGATGCCGCGCCTGCGCTTTGCCGGCCAGATCACCGGATGCGAGGGCTATGTGGAGAGCGCGGCGGTGGGCCTGATGACCGGCCGCTTCGCCGCTGCCGAGCGGCTGGGCCGTCCGGTCCAGCCCCTGCCCCACACCACGGCGCTGGGTGCCCTCATCAACCACATCACGGGCGGACATATTGAGACCATCGACGAGGGGCCGCGCTCCTTCCAGCCCATGAATGTCAATTTCGGCCTCTTCCCGCCGCTGGATTTCACGCCGAAATCTGAGGACGGCAAGCGCCTGCGCGGGCCGGCCAAGGCAGTTGCCCGGAAGAAGGCGCTGACGGATCGGGCACGGGCGGATCTGGCGGCGTGGATGTCGGGCGGTGCGCTGCCTCAGGCTGCGGAGTAAGCACTTTCCGTTATCCCGGACGGCGGAGCCGATACGGGATCTGCTTTCAGAGCGTGCTCCAGAACCTCAGCACTGTCATCCCCGCGAAGGCGGGGATCCATAACCACAACGCTTCAGGAGATGCGGGCCGCGACGTGCATCATCCTGCATCGTTAGCGGTTATAGGTTCCGGGCTCCGCTGTGCGGCCCCGGAATCACGGTGCTTTACTAGTCTTACAATCCCGGATCTGCGCTTTGCTTAGTCCAAGATGACCTTAGAGGGCACACGTGTCCTAAAACGGCCCACGCCAGAGCGCCCAGATGCGCCGCCATTGCGGTATGTCCACCACGGTTTGAAACGGGTCGTAGTCCGGACGCTCCATGGCCCTGAGGTAGGGCTCCACCAGGGCGATCGACTGGAAGGCAGGCTTGGCGGCATTCGGGATCGTGGTGCGCAGCGCATGCGCCTGTTCGAGATGCCGACGGGCGACGGCGCGCAGATCGGCGAGTGCGCCTTTCAGCCCGGGCCCGCCGCGACCGGTGACGATGTCCTCGCGCACCACGCCCTGTTTGTTGAGAATATCCGCCGGCACATAGACCTGCCCCTGCCGCGCATGGATCGGGAAGGCCCTAAGCAGGCCCGCGATGGCATAGGCGACGCCGGCATGTCCTGCTGCATCCGCGGTGCCCGGATTTGAGCCCTCGGAGAGGATGAGGCTGGAAAGCTGGATCAGGCTCGACGACGTCTCGCCGCAATAGCCCTCCAGGTCGTTGAGGCTCGGCATCGGATCCTCGTAAAGATCGAAGATCCTGGCATCGATCAGGTCGACCAGCGACTGGCGCGGCAGGCGGAACTGAACGATCGTGTCGTCGAGCGCCGCGGCCACCGGATTGGCGCGCACATCGCCCCGTGCCTCGCCCTGCAGGGCATCGCGCCACCATTGCAGGCGGATCTCGCCGACGAGCGCCTCGCGCACCCCCTCGCGCACGCGGGCGATCTCGAAGTTGAAAGCGTAGAGCGCGTAGAGATGCGGGCGCTTATCGGCAGGCGCGAAGAGGCCTGCCCAGTAGCGGTCCGGATCGGCTTCGCGCACGAGCGCCTCGCAATGAGCAAAGTTGGAAATCGCTTCCGACATCTCAAGGAACGGCGATCAGGGCGGCGCCAACCTTGCGGTTCTCGGCGAGCAGGATGTTGTAAGTCCGTGCAGCCGCTCCGGTCTGCATCACGTCGAGCCCAATCCCCGCTTCGCGGAACCGTGTCCGGAACGCGGCTGGAAGAGCCGCTATATCAGCGCCCGTACCGAACAGCAGGAGCTCGAGCGCATCGCCCTCGGCGAAGATCGGATCGAGCACCTCGTCCGTGAGCTCTGCCATGGACGCGACCGGCCATGCCCTGACACCCGAGGGCAGCGCGAGCAGAGAGCCTCGATGGGACATGTCGGCGAAGCGGAACCCGCCGTTGCCATAGGCATCGAACTGGTAGCGGCCCGGCAGGAACCCGTCGTAGAGGCGACCGGCATTCATGAGCTTACTCCGCGGCGGCGGCCCTGCTCTCCGGAACCTTCACGGCCTCCGAACCGCGCAGGCCGATATAGATCAGCATGGGGGTCGAAATGCAGATGGCCGAATAGGTGCAGATCACCACGCCGTAGAGCATGACCTGCGCGAAGCCCTGGATCGCCGGGCCACCGAACAGCACCAGCGCCAGAAGTGACAGGGCGGTCGTGGTGCCCGTCATGATCGTACGGGACATGGTGTGGTTGATCGACAGGTTCAACAGCTCTTCGGCCGGCATCGTCTTGTAGCGGCGCATCAGCTCGCGGGTTCGGTCGAACACCACTACCGTCTCGTTGAGCGAGTAGCCGACGATGGTGAGGATCGCCGCGATGGATGTCATGTTGAACTCGTGACGCGTGATCACGAAGAAGCCGATGGTCAGCACGATGTCGTGGAGCGTGCCGATGATGGAGGCGACCGCCAGCTCCCGCTCGAAGCGGAACCAGAGGTAGAACAGCACCGCGATGACCGAGAGCACCACGCCGATGGTGCCTGACTGGACAAGCTCGCCCGAGACGCGCGGGCCCACGGTCTCGACGCGGCGGAACTCGTAATTGGGGCTGAACGTATCACGTGCCTTCTGCACGACACCCGCCTGCGCGGCCTCGCCACCCGGCTGGATCGCAAAGCGGAGCGAGACTTCTCCGGCGGTGCCGAATTCCTGCACCTCCACCTCGCCGAAGCCGAAGCCTTCAGCGGTGCGCCGGATCTCGGCGACATCGGCCTGGCCGGACTTAGACTGGATTTCCATGAGCGTGCCGCCCCGGAAGTCGATGCCGAAGTTGAGGCCGCCGGTCAGGAGCATCACCGCCGTCAGAATCGAGATCACGGCCGACAGCGGGAACGAGACGCGCCGGAAGCGCATGAAGTCGAAATGGGAGTTTTCGGGCCAGAGGCGAACGAGGCGCACGATACGCACTCCTTAAAACGGAAGAGCTTTGGGACGCATCCAGTGATACCAGAGCGCGATCATCATGCGCGTCAGGGTCACGGCGGTGAGAACCGTCGTCAGGATGCCGAGGATGAACACGACCGCGAAGCCGCGCACGGGGCCGGAGCCGAGGAAGAACAGGATCACGGCCGCGATGGCCATGGTGCTGTTCGAGTCCACGATGGTCGCGAACGCGCGATCGAAACCGGCCTGAATGCCCGACACGATGGAGCGGCCGGCACGAACCTCCTCGCGGATGCGCTCGTAGATCAGCACGTTGGAATCCACCGCCGTGCCGATGGTGAGCACGATGCCGGCGATGCCCGGCAGGGTCAGGGTAGCTTCCAGCACCGACATGAGTCCGAAGATGAGGCCGACGTGAACGAGAAGCGCGATGTTCGCGAACAGACCGAAGAGGCCGTAGGTGGCGAACATGAAGATGATCACGAAGATCGCCGCCACATAGGTGGCCATCTTACCGGCCTCGATGGAGTCGCGTCCGAGGCCCGGGCCGACGGTGCGTTCTTCGACGATGGTGAGCTTGGCCGGCAAGGCGCCGGAGCGGAGCAGCACGGCGAGGTTGTTCACCTGCTCGACCGTGAAGCTGCCGGAGATCTGGCCGGAGCCGCCGGTGATGGGCGATTGGATCGTCGGCGCGGAGATCACTCGATTGTCGAGAACGATGGCGAGCTGACGCCCGAGATTCTCCGTCGTCGCCTGCCCGAAGCGCTGCGCGCCGCGGATGTTGAACCGGAAATTGACGATGGGCTGGTTGGTCTGCGTGTCGAAGGCGGGCTGCGCGTCGGTCAGGTCGCCGCCCTCGGCGATGACCCGGCGCTCGACCGGGACCCGCTGGCCGCCTTGGTCGTCCATGGGCAGCAGGTCGACATCGGTCGCGCCCTGTTGGGCGAGCAGGCGGAACTCGAGATTGCCGGTCTCGCCGAGGAGCGCCTTCAGCTGCTGCGGATCCTGGAGACCCGGCACCTGGACGAGGACGCGGTCGGCACCCTGGCGCTGGATGCTCGGCTCCGTCGTGCCGGTCGAGTCGACGCGGCGGCGGATGACCTCGATGGACTGGTCGACGGCGCGGCGCACGCGCTCATTGATGCCGGCTTCCGTGTAGGTCAGCGTGATCGCGCCATCGGGCGTGGTGTTGATGTCGATGGTGTTGGCGCCGGTCTGGCCCAGCATGGCGTTGCCCGTCGGCTGCGACAGCTCCCGCAGGCGCGGCAGCAGCCGGTCGCGGTCGGCCGCGTCCGGCACGCGGATCTGCACGCCGCGCTGGATGGTCTGGATGCCGTTCTGGGACGAGACACGGGTATCGCGCAGGATGCGGCGGACGTCGTCGCGCAGAAGGGTAATCTGGCCCCGCAGCAGGTCCTGGTTGTCGACCTCGAGGAGCACGTGAGACCCGCCCTGCAGGTCGAGGCCCAGCACGATGGCGCGGGACGGCACGAGCCAGGACGGCACCCAGCCCGGAATCGCATTCAGATAGGCCTGACGCTGCTCGCGGGACATCATGCTCGGAACCGCCAGGAGGAGGCCGATCACGATAACCGCCGCCGTGGCGATGATCTTCGATTTTGAGAAGCGCAGCATCGTCAGCTCAACCTTTCACACTCTCTGCCGCAGCAGGCTGCGGCGAACCGGCCCATCCGCGCAGGGGACGGGCCGGCCTTGTCTCACTCAGGCCTTGACCGGCTCGCTCTTGGAGCGGACGTCGGAGATCATGGCGCGGGCCACCTTCACCTTCACGCCGTCGGCGATCTCGACCTCGATGTCGGCCGCGTCCTCGGTCACCTTGGTCACCTTGCCGATAATGCCGCCGGAGGTGACGACGGTGTCGCCGCGGCGCACGTTCTTGATCATCTCCTGGTGAGCCTTCACCCGGCGCTGCTGGGGCCGGATGATCAGGAACCACATGATGACGAATATGAGGATGAACGGGACGAATTGAAGGATCATCTCCATTCCGCCGGCCGCGGGGGCCCCTTGTGCGTAGGCAGGTGAAATGAACAAGCGGCTCTCCATGGATAAAGGCGCGTGGCAGGCACTTTTGGGGCCTACCCGCGCCGGACGGGATTCAAAGCGTGGCGGACTATACCCATCGACTCCGCGAAATCAATGAAGTCGCTGGGATTTCCAGAGCTCCTTGCATGGACCCTTTGACGCTTTCTGCGCTAAGCAGTGCCTTTCCGCCTCGTTGAAGCTTGAGCCCGAGATGTCCGCAGACCTCAATTCTCCCCAAACATTGGCGCTTTTGACGCGCATCGCCGATGCCCTTGAGCGCCTTGCTCCCGTCAGCACGGCTCACGCCGATGTGACGGCAGCCGACGCCTTCGTCTGGCAGGCAGCAGGGCGCAGGCTCTCCCCCGTGCCGAAGGTGAACCGGGTCGAGATGAGCCTCCTGAGGGGGATCGACCGGGTGCGGGACCAGCTGGCGGAGAATACTGGGCGCTTTGCCAGGGGCCTGCCGGCCAACAACGCCCTGCTCTGGGGCGCCCGGGGCATGGGCAAGTCGTCCCTGGTCAAGGCAGTCCATGCAGAGATCAACCATACGCGGCCTGCCGATGCACGCCCCTTGAAGCTCATCGAGATCCATCGGGAGGACATCGAGACTCTGCCCGACCTGATGGGCCTGCTGCGGGCCGAACCGCACCGCTTCATCGTGTTCTGCGACGACCTGTCCTTCGACGGGGACGACACCTCCTACAAGTCGCTCAAGGCGGTTCTGGAGGGCGGGATCGAGGGACGGCCGGACAACGTGATCTTCTACGCCACGTCCAACCGCCGCCACCTCCTGCCCCGCGACATGATGGAGAACGAGCGCTCCACGGCCATCAATCCGGGAGAGGCCATCGAGGAGAAGGTCTCGCTCTCCGACCGTTTCGGCCTCTGGCTCGGCTTTCACAAGTGCAGCCAGGACGAATATCTCGACATGGTCTTCGGCTATGTGGACCATCTCGGGTTGGAGGGGGACCGCGATGCGATCCGTGCGGAGGCGCTCGAATGGGCGACGACCCGCGGGGCCCGCTCCGGCCGCACCGCTTGGCAGTTCATTCAGGATCTGGCTGGGCGCTTGGGCAAGGCGATCTGAGAAGATCTATCTGAACCATCGCCTTTAGTGTCATTCCCGACCGAAGCGTAGCGTAGGGGAAGGGAATCCACTCAGCTGCTCAGCGCTATGGATCCCCTTCCCGGCCCGATGAGCCGCCGGGGATGACACCGCAGCCATCACAAACGACAAAGGGACGGTGGCTGAGCCCACCGTCCCTTCATTTGATCGGCTTCGAACTACGAATCCGACCTAAACTTCTCTCACGATCAGCCGCCGAGATACTTCATCGGATCGACGGGCTGCGCGCCCTTGCGGATCTCGAAGTGGAGCTGCGGCGAGGTCACGTTGCCGGTCTGGCCGGAGGTGGCGATCACTTGGCCGCGCTTCACCTGGTCGCCGCGTTTCACGCTGAGCGAGCCGTTATGGGCATAGGCGGAGACGTAGCCGTTCTCGTGCTTGATGAGGACGAGGTTGCCGTAGCCCTTCACCTCGCTGCCGGCGTAGGTCACCGTGCCGGCCTCGGTCGCCTTGACCGGCGTGCCTTCAGGAACGGCGATGTTGATGCCCTCATTGCCGCCATTGGCGCCGAACCCGGCGATGACGCGGCCGCGAGCGGGCCAGCGGAAGTCGCCTGCCGGAACGCTGGCAGTGGCCTCGGGCTCCGGTGCGGGCGCCTTCGCGGCTTCCGACTGCGGGGCAGGTGCTGCCGGCGCGACGGTCTTCACCGGCTCGGGCTGGGTGAGGGCCGCGACCTTGGGCTGCTCGACGACCGGCTTCGGTGCGGACACGAGCGGCTTAGGAGCGGAAACCAAGGGCTCATCGACAGCCGAGGCGACCTGCATCGGAGCCGACTTGGCGGGAGCCGGAGCAGCAGGGGCGGGAGCCTGCGCCGTCGCGGTCATGCCGGGGCGAACGCGCCGGGCGGGCTCGGCGGCGGCGACGGGGGTCGTGGCGGCCGGCACCTTGGACGTGTCGACGAGGCGGAACTTGGGCTGGGCCGAAGCGGTCTGAACGGCCGGCGCCGGGCGCGGCTGGACGGAAGCGGGAGCCGAGGCGATGCGGGCGGGCTGCGACAGGGGCTGGGCCTGAACCGGCGGCAGGGCCTGAGCCTGGACCGAGGGGGTCGGCATCGGGGCGGCCGCGTAGGACGGGGAAGCCTGGGATTGCGACGGAGCCGAGGCGCCGGTGTCCATCCGCTCGCTGGCCGCGAAGGGATTGGAGAAGGGGTTCTCCGCGAACCGCGCGCTGTCGGTACTGCACGCCGCAGCGGCACTGCCGATCAAAGCCACCAGGGCGATCCGAGACACCGCAGCCCAATGTCCAGAACTCACACGCAAACGCATCACTCAACCCCAACCGAACGCAACTCGATGGAGCGATTAAAAGCCTGTTCAGGTTAAGCAACGGTTGATGGTGCGCACTTTCTCGTAACCTTGTCGAAAAAATTTCGTTTTCGTCAGAGAGTTGCCGCAATCCCGGTGACGAGCGGAGAAATCCGGAGAGGGACGCCGAGGCTCTGCATGAGCTCTCCATCGGCGTCGCGCTCGATCTTCACGAGGCGGGGCATGCCCTCGACGGTCAGCGCACCCACGAGGCGCCCTCCGGGTCCGAGCAGTGGCATCAGCGCTTCCGGCAACTCCGGGCGTGCGCCGTTCAGGAGAATGCGATCGAACCGGTCCCGCACCCGCGTGGCGAGCCCGTCGCCCACCTCCAGGCGGACCTTGCCTGCTTCGACGATCTTGAGATGCTGGGCTGCCGCCGCCGCCAGGGTGTTGAAGCGCTCGACGCTCGTCACCTCCGCGCCGAGCCGCGCCAGGAGCGCCGTCACGTATCCGCTCCCCGTCCCGACCTCCAACACACGCTGGCCGGGTTGAACGCCAAGCGCCAGCAGCATGGCGGCCACCGTTGCGGGGCCGGTCATCGTCTGGCCGCAGGGCAACGGCAGGGCGACGTCGGTGCGGGCGAGATCGGTGAAGCGGCGCGGGGCAAAGACCTCGCGCGGCACAAGCTCCATGGCCCGCAGGAGCGCCGTGTCGCGAATGCCTTTGGCCCGCAACGACAGGATGAAGGACGCCGCCCCGATCGCCGCCTGCTCGTCGCGGGCATCGTCCGCCTCGGGCAGGTATGGCAGATCCTGGTTCATCGCGCCCGCATCCTCATCAGCCGAAGGCCTGTGCGTATCGGGTCAGGGTTGGCTCGTCGGTCATGTCGATGCGCAACGGCGTGACGGCGATGCGCCGGTTGGCGATGGCCCAGAGATCCGTGCCGTTGCCGGGCGTGAAGGGGCGTCGCTCGAAAGCGATCCAGAAATAAGGGTTACCGCGCCCGTCGCGACGCTCATCAAGCCGCAGAAGTTCCTGCGTGCGCTGGCCCTGGTTGACGAGCGCCGTCCCCTCAACTTCCTCCGGCTCGCAATCCGGGAAGTTCACGTTGACGAGGATGCCCTTGTCGATGCCGGCCTCGAGAATTCTGCGCACCACTTTTGGGCCGTGATGCTCGGCGCATTGCCAGCGCGGCGCATCGCGCGTGGTCGGGCCGTAGGCCTGGGAGAGCGCGATGGAAGGAACGCCCAGAATCGTGCCCTCGATGGCGCCCGCCACCGTGCCGGAATAGGTCACATCCTCGGCCACGTTCTGCCCGCGATTGACGCCGGAGAGCACGAGGTCGGGCTTGGCATCCCGCATGAGGTGGCGCACGCCCATGATCACGCAATCCGTCGGCGTGCCCCTGACGGCAAAGTGACGGCTGGAGATCTCGCGCAGGCGCAGGGGATCGTTGAGCGAGAGCGAATGGGCGACGCCGCTCTGATCCGTCTCGGGCGCGACGACCCAGACATCGTCCGACAGCTCGCGGGCGATGGCCTCCAGGGTCTTCAATCCCGGAGCGTGGATGCCGTCGTCGTTGGTGCAGAGAATACGCATGTTCAGCCCTGACGCTCGATGCGGGTGAGACCGCCCATATAGGGCTGCAGAACTGAGGGGATCGTGACGCTGCCGTCCTCGTTCTGGTAGTTCTCCAGCACCGCCACCAGCGTGCGGCCGACAGCCAGTCCTGAGCCGTTGAGGGTGTGCACGAAGCGCGGCTGCTTCTCGCCGGCGGCGCGGTAGCGGGCATTCATGCGGCGCGCTTGAAAGTCGGAGCACACCGAGCAGCTCGAAATCTCGCGATAGGCCCCCTGCCCCGGCAGCCAGACTTCGATGTCGTAGGTCTTGGTCGAGGAGAAGCCCATGTCGCCGGTGCAGAGCGTCACGGTGCGGAACGGCAGCTCCAATTTCTTCAGCACGTTCTCGGCGCTGGTGAGCATGCGCTCGTGCTCGTCGGCCGAAGTCTCGGGCGTGGTGATCGAGACGAGCTCGCATTTGACGAACTGGTGCTGGCGGATCATGCCGCGCGTGTCGCGCCCGGCAGAGCCCGCCTCGGCGCGGAAGCTCGGGGTCAGCGCGGTGAAACGCAGCGGCAGTTCTTCCTCGGACAGGATCTGCTCGCGCACCAGATTGGTGAGCGTCACCTCCGCCGTCGGAATCATCCCGTAGCGGGTGTCCTTGATCATCTTGGCGACGGCATCGCGCGGCTGGCCCTCAAGGGCTGCGGCAACAACCTGCTCGAGGGAGTTGCCCGGGAAGGCCCAGAACTGATCGTCCTCGAATTTCGGCAGCTGCGCGGTGCCGAACATGGCGTCGTCGCGAACGAGCAGCGGCGGGTTCACTTCCGTGTAGCCGTGCTCATTGGTGTGCAGGTCAATCATGAACTGGCCGAGCGCCCGCTCCAGACGCGCGAGTCCTGCTTTGAGCACCACGAAGCGCGAGCCGGAGAGCTTCGCGGCCGTCTCGAAATCCATGAGGCCAAGGGCCTCGCCGATCTCGAAATGCTGCTTGGCGCTGTTCGACATGCGGGGCGTACCAACGCGGTGACGCTCCACGTTGCCGTGCTCGTCGGCACCGACCGGCACGCCCTCCTTGGGAATGTTCGGGATCGCGGCAAGAGCCTCGAACAAGGCCTTCTCGGCCACGCGCTCGGCCTCCTCCAGCTCCGGCATCGTCTCCTTGATCCGGGCCACCTCGGCCATCAGCTCCTGCGCCCGCGCCTCGTCCTTCTTGGCCTTGGCCTGTCCGATCTCCTTGGACATGGCATTGCGGCGCTCAGTGGCGGCCTGCAGGGCCGAGATGGCGCTCTTGCGCCGGTCGTCGAGGGCGATCAGCTGCGCGGACAAGGGCCCCATGCCCCGGTTCCGGAGGCCTTGGTCGAAAGCCGCGGGATTCTCGCGGATGGAACGAATGTCGTGCATGGGATGAGGACCTGCTTCGTCGAACGGCCCCGCCCCTTCGACACGGCCGCCCCTTCAATCTTCTGCCGAGGGTGGCGGCCGGTGTGTCGAGCCTGTCGGCCCTATTCCTCTGCCGCGCGCGCGGCCTCGGCTTCCGCACGCTTCTTCTCGACCATGATGACGGAGAAGATGGATGCCTCGTAAAGAAGCAGGGTGGGGATCGCAAGGGCGAACTGGCTGATCACATCCGGCGGGGTCAGGACCGCGGCGATCACGAACACGATCACGATGGCGTAGCGCCGCTTGTCCTTCAGGAACTGCGAATCGATGATTCCGGCTCGCGCCAGCAGGGTCAGGATCACCGGCAGCTGGAAGCAGATGCCGAAGGCGAAGATCAGGGTCATGATCAGCGACAGGTACTCGCTGACCTTGGGCAGGAACTCGATGGTCGGCCCGGCTTCCACGGCCAGCTGCTGCATGCCCACGGAGAAGCGCATGAGGAGCGGCATGGCGATGAAGTAGACGCAGGCCGCGCCGACGGCGAAAAGAACGGGCGTGGCGACGAGATAGGGCACGAAGGCCCGGCGCTCGTTCTTGTAGAGGCCCGGCGCCACGAACTTGTAGACCTGCATGGCGATGACCGGGAAGGCCAGGAAGCCCGCGCCGAAGGCCGCAACCTGAATCTGGGTGAACAGGTATTCCAGGCCATGGGTGTAGACGAGACGCGCCGCCTCGGGGGAGCCGACCGCCAGGACGTAGGGCCACACCAGCGCGTTGTAGATGTACTTCGCGACGGCAAAGCAGATGAAGAACATCGCCACGAACGCGACCAGCGCCTTGATGAGGCGCGAGCGCAGCTCGGTCAGGTGCTCGATCAGAGGCGCGCGCGAGGACTCGACCTCATCCTGTTCGACGGCAGTGGTCATCCGACTTTCGCGTCCGGTTTCTCTGCGAACTGCTGGGCAAGAGCAGCCTGCTGGGCTTCATACTCGGCTTCCCGCCGCAGGGATTCGGCGATTTCCGTTGCCGGATCCACGCTCTGTGGGAGCGGCAGGTCGACGAGCGGATCGGCGGGCGCCGGCGCCCGTCCCTCCACCGCCGCCTGTACCGAGGCATCGGAAGGCACCTGAACTTCCACCTGGGCAGGCTCTGGGCTGCTCTCCGGCTCCGGCGCCTTTTCGGCGGTTGCAACGGGCGCCTCGATGGAGGTCTTCAGCTCGTCCCGGATCGTCTGGATCGGGTTGAAGCTCGTGTTGAGCGATGGAACGGCCTCGTTCACGCTCTGGAGCTGCTTCTTGACCTCGTCGAGTTCGGCTTCCCGCATGGCCTCGTTGAACTGGCCCTGGAACTCCGACGCCATGCGGCGGAGCTTGCTGGTCATCTGTCCCACGGTGCGCAGGGCTTTGGGCAGATCCTTCGGGCCGATCACGATCAGCGCGACGGCGCCGATCGTCATGATCTCACCCCAGCTCATGTCCAACATGACGTGGCCTCGAACCTGCCCTTTAGATACTCACACGTACCGACGCGCCACATCCTGCGGCGCGCGTACATCGCTTAGCCGACCTTGTGGTCCGTCGAGACGGTGGTCGTGGTGGTCGTCGTGCCGTTCTGGTGATCGATGGTCCGGACCGGTTCGGACGGCTGCACCGGCTTGGCCGGGGTGTCGTCCTCGGACATGCCCTTCTTGAAGGCCTTGATGCCCTTCGCGACGTCGCCCATCATGTCGGAGATCTTGCCGCGTCCGAACAGCAGGACGACGATCAGACCCACGACGATCCAGTGCCAAATACTCGTGCCACCCATGGCAATCCTCCTGCGCCCTCGAGGGGCGCGGCATTTCAGATAAGGAACTCGCCGCCAACCTATGCGTCGGACGCGGCGAAAACAAGGACATCCTTCGTATCGACCTCGATGCCCACATCCTGTCCCTCCTTCACGCCAACGGGATCGTGAACGCGGGCCTGGAGCGGACGGTCGACGCCCTGCACGTCGATCTGGACAAGGTCGACCTCCCCGAGGAAGCGGCGCGAGACCACCCGGCCCGGCAGGCAGAAGCCGGCGGGCTTCAGCCTCACGCCCTGCGGGCGCACGCAGACGATTGCGGGCCCGTCCGGCAGATGCGGCGCCGGAAAGACGCCGACCGGGCAGCTGACCTGGCCGTTCCGGACCGCGCCTTCGAGTTCGTTGAAGTCGCAGAAGAACCGGGCGGCGAAGAGGTTCGCCGGCCTCCGGTAGATCTCCTCGGCCTCCCCGTGCTGGATGATCGCACCGGCCCGCATCAGAACGATCCGGTCTGCGATCCGCATGGCCTCTTCCGGGTCGTGGGTCACCACGATGGTCGTAGCGCCGGTTTCTCTCAAAATTGCGACAGTCTCGTCCCGAATCGCATCGCGCATGCGCCGGTCGAGGTTGGAGAACGGCTCGTCCATGAGCAGCACGCCGGGACGAGGCGCGATGGAGCGGGCCAGCGCCACCCGCTGCTGCTCGCCGCCGGACAGGGTGTGAGGGTACTCGTTGGCGTAATGCTCCAGGCCGACGCGGGACAGGGCCCGGCGAGCCGCGACCCCGGCCTCGGAGGCCGAGAGGTCTTTGAGGCCGAACATGATGTTCTGCAGGATCGTCATATGCGGGAACAGGGCATAATCTTGAAACATCAGGCCGATGCCGCGCTTCTCCGGCTCCAGGAAAGTCCTTGGCCCGCTCACCTCCATGCCGTCCATGAGCACCCGGCCGGAGGTGGGAGCCTCCACGCCGGCTGCGATGCGCAGGAGGGTCGTCTTTCCGCAACCGGAATGGCCGAGCAGGCAGACGATCTCGCCCGGCTCGATGGTGAGCGAGACGCCGTCGAGGGCGCGCTGGCTGCCATAGGCCTGGACGATGCTCTCGAAGGTCAGCTGCGCGGGAATTGAGGCGCCCGCCGTGCCGCGCTGGCCCCATCGGGGCAGACGGAACCGGTCCAGGGCGGAGCCCGCTGGCCTGTCCGTCATTCCTCGCCGGCCTCGGTCTGGTGCATGTCCAGAGGCTGCAGGAGATCGTCCTCGAGGGGATCCTCGTCCTCGCGCAGGATATCGGCATCGGACGGAACCGGCACCGAGAAGTCGGAGGGAACGCGGCCCTCGATGAAGCCCGCGCCCTTCAGCTCCTCAAGGCCCGGCAGGTCCTCGATGGCATCGAGGCCGAAATGCTCCAGGAAGGCCGGCGTCGTGCCGTAGGTGACGGGGCGTCCGGGCGCCTTCCGGCGTCCCCGCAGGCGGATCCAGCCCGTCTCCAGGAGCGTGTCGATGGTGCCCTTCGAGGTGGCCACGCCACGGATCTCCTCGATCTCGGCCCGGGTCACCGGCTGGTGATAGGCGATGATGGCGAGCGTCTCCATGGCGGCGCGGGAGAGCTTGCGCTGCTCGACCACGTCGCGGGCCAGCACGAAGGACAGGTCGCTCGCCGTGCGGAAGGTCCATTTCCCGGCAACACGTACGAGGTTGACGCCCCGAAGCGCATAAAGCTCGGCCAAGTCCTGCAGGATCTTCTCCACGTCCGCGCCTTCCGGCAGGCGGCCGGCCAGTTCCTCGGCGCTCAACGGCGCCGCGGAGGCGAATAGCAGCGCCTCGGCGATGCGCATGGCCTCGCTGTGATCGGGCACATGGCTGACCTCAGGGGTCTCGTCTTCCATGGCTTCGGGGGCTTCGTCCTGCATGTCGGGCAGCATCCTAAACTCCTGCCTCGGCCGGGTCGGCCACGGGCTTGACCCAGACCGGCGCGAAAGCCTCGTCCTGCCGGACCGTGAGCTTGCCCTCACGCACCATCTCCAGGGTGGCGGAGAGGGCCGAGGCCAGAACGGTCGGGCGCATGGCGGGCTCGACCATGTATTCCACAAGATAGGTGTCGAGGGTCACCCAATCACTCAGGTGACCGACAAGGCGCTCCAGGGCCTCCCGGGCCTCGACCAGGGACCAGACATTCCGCTTGTGCAGCGAAACCCTGGCGTTGAACCGCATCTGTCGCTGCTGGGCATAGGCTTTGAGCAGGTCGTAGAGGCTGGCCTCGTAATGGGAATCCCGGTTGATGATCACCGGCTCCGGAGCGCCGCGGGCGAACACGTCGCGGCCGAGCCAGGCGCGCTCGCCCATCCGCTTGGCGGCCTCGCGGATCGCCTCCAGGCGACGCAGGCGCAGGGCCAAGGCGGAGGCGAGATCCTCGGCGCTCGGCTCCTCGCCTTTCGGCGGCTCGGGCAGCAGGAGGCGGGACTTGAGATAGGCGAGCCAAGCCGCCATCACGAGGTAGTCGGCCGCCAGCTCCAGGCGCATGCGCCGTGCCGCCTCGATGAAGGCGATGTACTGCTCGGCAAGCGCCAGGATCGAGATGCGGTGGAGGTCGACCTTCTGGCGGCGGGCGAGTTCAAGCAGCAGGTCGAGCGGTCCTTCGAACCCGTCCACGTCGACGAGCAGAGCGGGCTCGCTCTCGGCACGCTCGTTCAGCTCGACTTCGTCAAAGGGTAAGGGCTTTGCCATGGATGATACTCAACTCACTCCGCGCGAAGCTTCACGGGCTTTAGGCGATCATCGCAAGCGCGGAATCGAGCCGCGCCCGGGCATCCACAGGATCCAGAGGCTCAGGCTCGTGGGTGATGCGCGCTAACGCAGCGTTAGCGCGGCGCAGGGCATCGCCAGTCAGGATGGGGGCAGCCTCGGCCACCGCGCTCATCTCCTCCATGCTGCCGTTGCAGTGGAGGGCCATGTCGCAGCCGGCCGCAAAAGCCGCTTCGGACCGGCTCCGGAAGGATCCCGACAGGGCATGCATGGACAGGTCGTCGGTCATCACCAGCCCGTCATAGCCGATATGGCCGCGGATGATCTCCTCCATGACGATGCGGGAGGTGGTGGCGGGATTCTCCGGGTCGAGGGCCGTGTAGACCACGTGAGCCGTCATCGCGAGCGGCATGTCGGTGAGCATACGGAACGTCGCAAAATCGTGCCGCTCCAACTCCTCGCGGGAGGCCTCGACCACAGGCAACGCCAGGTGGCTGTCGGCCCCGGCCCGGCCGTGGCCCGGCATGTGCTTGACCACCGGCAGGACACCGCCGGCCAGCAGCCCCTCGGCGGCGGCCCGTCCGAGCACGGCCACTTGGGCGGGGGTCTTGCCGTAGGCCCGGTCGCCGATGATGTCGTGGGCTCCGGGCGACGGCACGTCGAGGACCGGCAGGCAATCCACGGTGATCCCGACGGACCGCAGGTCGTGGGCGATCAGCCGCGCCCCGAGGCGGGCGATCTCCCGCTGGACGAGAGGATCGTTGGCGTGGACGAGCCCGTAGGTGCGCCCGGGCGGGTATTTCGGCCAGTGCGGCGGCCCCATGCGCTGAACCCGGCCACCCTCCTGATCGATGAGGATCGGGGCGTCGGTTCGTCCGACCGTGTCCCTCAGGGAGGCGCAGAGCGCCCTCACCCGCTCAGGCGTATCCACGTTGCGGCGGAACAGGATGAAGCCCCAAGGCTGCGCTTCCCGGAAGAAGGCAACCTCGTCGGGGGTGAGTTCAAAGCCGGAGCATCCAGCAATAAAGGCGCGGGTGGTCATACCCGCGCCTTACGTCCCCTGCTCGGCAGGGTCAAGAATTCTCGGCTGCTAAGCTTGCTCAGTTCCAAGTTAGGTCAGTTCTTGGCCACGAAGCACTGCCCGCCCTGCCCCTGGAGCTTGGAGCAGAGGGAGGAGGCCTCCTCCTTCGACATCGGTCCGACGCGGACGCGGTAGACGGTATTGCCGTTCACCTCGGCCTTGCGGATCATCGAGGACTGGCCTTCGAGATCGGAATACTTGCGCTGGAACGAAGCGAAGACCGACTGGGCCGATGCTTCGGAAGTGGCAACGCCCAACTGCACGGCAAAGCCGCCGGTCGGGGTCGTCTCCGCGGCCGCGGGAGCCGCCGGCTGAACCGAGGCCACCTGCTGCGGCGCCGGGGTGCTGGAGGGTGTTGCTGCGGCCGGGGTGGGCTTCGGGGTCGGAGCAGGCGTGGCCGGAGCTGCTACGGGCGTGCTCGCGACCGGCTTAGGCTGCGCCGCCGGGACTTGGACGGACGCAACCTGGACCGGAGCGGGTTGAGCCTGCGGCGGAAGGGTCATGGCGGCGGGAGCTGCCGGCTGGGGCGCCGGTGCCTCGCCGGCCATGGTGCCATCCGGACGGATCGTGACCGTGCGGACCTTCTTCGGCTCGCCGAGGTTCAAGCTGGCGGTCTGCTGGGGCTTGCCCGCCGCGCCGAGGGTGCCGCCGGTGGCGTCCGCTACGGCGTTGCCGTTCATGCGCACGGCCTGCTGTACGTCGACGGGCTGCTCCTCGCGGTTGACCACCTTGGTGGCGCCGTCCTGGTTGGCGCGCTCGTAGATCTGCTTGTTCTGGTTCGGGATCTCGACCCCGCCCGGGTTCTGCGGCTGCACCTTGGTCGGCTCGTTGTTCGCCTTGATCAACGGCGGCTCGCCGCCCGTGATCGAGGACGAATCCGACGCCATGTAGGCCCCACCGCCGCCGAGAACGAGAGCGCCGAGAACGGCCGCGATGGCAACCGGCCCCTTGCGGGAGCGAGTTTTCTCCACCGGCGGGTAGTCGAGGCGGTCAGCAGCGTCATAACCCTGGTTGGGGTACTGGGCGGCCTGATCCGAGTAATAGTCCTGGGCATAGGCCTCGTTGCCGTACGAATCCTGCTGGTAGGACGCCTGATCCTGATGGCCGTAGGCCGGCTCGGCCGCGCGGGCATGAGGGTAGCCGTCCTGATCGTAGACGGGCTGGGCCTGACCGGCGTGAGACGCACGGACCGGCACCTCGCGGGCTGCGGGCGTCATAGTGTCGCGGACGGCGAAAAGATCGTCCACTGACGCACCCTGTGGGCGCTGGCGGGACGAGCCGTCATTGGCCAGAATCGATTGAAATGGATCGTCTTGCCCCACGATCCGGGCCAATTCCGCCAGCGGATCGTTCCGCGAGGCGGAAGCCTGATGGTTCTGCGGGGCGCCCGCCTGGGCGAGTTGCCGCTCGATCTCGTTGAGGTCGATGGCAAAACGGGGCTTCGGTGATTCGCTCATGCGCCGGATCTCCAGTTACGCGACAGGAGCACCTGTTGCTCCGCCGGCACGACGTGACAGGACCCGACGCGAAAACTCCTAAGCGGTTGATCCGCCTTGGGAAACACTATCGCATTTCGTCGGGTGCCGTGACGCCCAGGATTGCGAGACCAGATGCGAGCACGCCTTTCAGGGCATGCACGAGAGCGAGCCTCGCTTGTGTTGACTCTTTATCAGTTAGATTAACAAAGCGTAATTGCGGCAAGTCTTTGCCCTTATTCCATAAACTATGGAAGGCGCTCGCCAGATCGTAGAGGTAAAATGCGACCCGGTGGGGCTCATGTGCTTCCGCCGCCGCCTCGATAACCCTGGGGAACTGGGCGATGCGATGGATGATATCCATTTCCGCTTCGTCACTCAGGATCGAGAGATCCGCCTTTTCAAGCTGAGCCGCCGAGAAGTCAGCGCCCGGGAACGCCTCCCCCGCCTGTCGGAACACGGAGGCGCAACGGGCATGGGCGTACTGCACGTAGAAGACCGGGTTGTCCTTGGACTGCTCGACCACCTTGGCGAGGTCGAAATCCAGGGTCGCGTCGTTCTTACGGAAGATCATCATGAAGCGGGTGGCATCGCGGCCCACCTCGTCGACCACCTCGCGTAAGGTGACGAAGTCGCCGGAGCGCTTCGACATCTTCACCGGCTCGCCGCCGCGGAGCAGCTTCACCAGCTGGCAGAGCTTCACGTCGAGATCGGCCTTGTTGTCGGAGACCGCCTTCACGGCCGCCTGCATGCGCTTGACGTAGCCGCCGTGGTCGGCGCCCCAAACGTCGATCATGGAGGCAAAGCCGCGCTCGAACTTGGAGCGGTGATAAGCGATATCGGAGGCGAAATAGGTGTAGGAGCCGTCCGACTTCAGCAGCGGGCGGTCGACCTCGTCGCCGAAGGCAGTGGCGCGGAACAGGAGCTGCTCGCGATCCTCCCAATCCTCATCCTTCTGCCCCTTGGGCGGCGGCAGGCGGCCCATATAGACGAGGTCGCGCGAGCGCAGGTCCTCGATCAGCGCCTTCACCTGGTCCTTGGCGCCAAGCTGCAGAGAGCGCTCGGAGAAGAACACGTCGTGGTGGATGTTCAATACCGCGAGGTCGTTGCGGATCATGTCCATCATGGCGTTGATGGATACCTCGCGCACCAGCGGCAGCCACTCGGCCTCCGGCTTGTCGAGCAGGCTCTGGCCATGCTCCTTGGCGAGCAATTCGCCGACGGGCTTGAGGTAATCGCCCGGATAGAGCCCCTCCGGGATCTCGCCGATCTCCTGGCCCAGGGCCTCCTTATAGCGGAGGTAGGCTGAGCGGGCGAGGACATCGACCTGTGCGCCGGCATCGTTGATGTAGTATTCGCGGGTGACCTTGTAGCCGGCGAAATCCAGCAAGCCCGCCAACGCATCGCCGAACACCGCGCCACGGCAATGGCCCACATGCATCGGGCCGGTGGGATTGGCCGAGACGTATTCCACGTTGACCGGAGCGCCCGCCCCCTGGTCGCTGCGGCCGAAGCCGTTGGCGTCGACGACGGCGGCGCGCAGCACCTCGTGCAGCACTGCTGCGTTCAGCCGGATGTTGATGAAGCCGGGGCCGGCGATCTCGACCTTGGTGACGCGCGGATCATCCCCGAGGTCGGCGACGAGCAGCTCGGCCAGGGCGCGCGGGTTCATGCGCGCTTCCTTGGCCAGCACCATGGCGGCATTCGTGGCGAGATCGCCGTGGGAGGGATCGCGCGGCGGCTCGACCACCACGCGGCTGACGTCCAGCCCCGATGGAATTTTGCCCGCCTCGGCCAACCGGCCAAGCGCATCCGCAACCCGCTTCTCGAACAGCCCGAAAATGTTCATGGTACTCATCTCAATTGGGCGACAAGGCCCCGACCGCAGCCGGAAAACGCTACCTGAGCCCTCATCCTGAGGAGGCCGTCAGGCCGTCTCGAAGGACGAGGGCGCCTCCAGTGCTCTCTGGACCATCCTTCGGGACGCAGCTTGCAGCTGCTCCTCAGGATGAGGGTTGCGTTTCAAGACTCTAAAAAGACTGAGCCGCGCCTAACGCAAGTCCGGCGTCACGTCAAACAGGCGCCGGTGCTCAAGGATTGCGTATCGGTCGGTCATGCCGGCGATGTAGTCCGCCACCCGGCGGGCAAGACGCGGCTCGTCGTCTCTCGGGAGATCCGCCTGCCACTCCTCCGGCATCAGCTCCGGCTCGGCCTTGAAGCGGCGGAACAGGTCCCGCAGCACGTCGTCGGCCTGGGCCCGAACCCGCATCACGTCCGGGTGACGATACATGCGGGCATAGAGGAACCGCTTGATAGAGGCGTCGGCCTCGGTCATGGCCTTCGAGAAGCAGACCATCGTGCTCCCCGCCTGCCGGATGTCGCCTGCGCTCTGCGGCGCCAGGGCCGTGATCCTGCGCTCCCCTTCCGCCACCACGTCCTCGACGAAGCGTGTGATCACGCGCCGGGTCAACTCATGGATCCGGCGGGAGAGGTCGAGCCCCGGATAGCGGCTCTCGATCTCGGCCAGGAGTTCGGCGAGGAACGGCACCTCGCGCAAATCCTCGATCCGGAACAGCCCTGCCCTTAAGCCATCGTCGATGTCATGGGCATCGTAGGCAATGTCGTCGGCAATGGCCGCCGCCTGGGCTTCGCCGCCGGCATGGGTGGCGAGTTCCAGGTCCTGCTGGGTGTTGTATTCGAGGATCGCCAGCGGCACGCCCCGGGCAGCATAGCGCAGGGTCGGCTTGCCGTCTGAGTCGAGCAGCGGGCCGTTGTGCTTGACCAGCCCCTCCAGGGTCTCCCAGGTGAGGTTCAGCCCGTCGTACTCCGCATAGCGGCGCTCCAGGCGGGTCACCACACGCAGGGCCTGGGCATTGTGGTCAAAGCCCCCGAAACCCGCCATGCACTCGTCCAGCGTATCCTCGCCCGTATGCCCGAAGGGCGTGTGGCCGAGGTCGTGGGAGAGCGCCAGGGCCTCGGCCAGATCCTCATCGAGCCCGAGGGAGCGAGCCAAGGCGCGGGCGATCTGGCTCACCTCGATGGTGTGGGTCAGCCGCGTCCGGAAATGGTCGCCCTCATGATAGACGAACACCTGCGTCTTGTGCTTGAGCCGGCGGAAGGCCGAGGAGTGGATGATCCGGTCCCGGTCGCGCTGGAAATCGCTGCGGGTCGGGGAAACCGCCTCGGGGAAGAGCCGCCCGCGGCTTCCCCACGGATCGCAGGCGTAAGGGGCTCGCCATCTTTCGCCAAAGGGCCGCACACATATCCCCGGGTTGAAGCCTTGTCAGGGCGCACTTACCTTGCTCTTAACACCTAGTGCAAGAATTGCGTCCTTCGATGGACTGGAAGTAACCATGACCGGTATCACCCTGACAGAGCGCGCCGCCCGCCGCATCAACGAGATCATGGCCTCCGAGCCGGACGGCTCGCACCTGAGAATCAGCGTCAATGGCGGCGGCTGCTCGGGCTTCCAATATGCCTTCGATGTGGACCGGACCCGGCAGGACGACGATCTCGTGATCGAGAAGGACGGCGCCACCGTGGTGGTCGACGAGGTGTCGATCCAGTACATGGACGGTTCGGTGATCGACTTCGTGGACGACCTGATCGGCCAGTCTTTCAAGATCGAGAACCCCCATGCCACGGCCGCCTGCGGCTGCGGCACCTCGTTCTCGTTGTAAAATCGTAACGTAACTGCGTATTCTCCCCCGCCGGACATTTATAGGCTAAAGGATGCCGGCCCGGATTGGGCCTGGTTTGGGGGATCTCATGCGACTTCGTTACCGCGCAGGCGTCTGCGCGCTCGCCTTGATGGCAGGCTCGGCCGCCATGCAGTTCGAGCCGGCCGTGGTTCGCAACCTGGCTTCCGGCCAAGGCGATCGGCACGTCTCCGTCGAGGCGATCCGGGTTCCGCTCTGGAGCGCGGCTTTCGCGCAATCCGCCGACAGCTTCAGCCTGGACAATGTGCGCTTCACCTGGGGCGATCTCACCTATGAGGTGAAGCGGATCGACTTTTCCGGCGTGACCGTCTCCCGCAGCGAGGTCGAATCGCTCTTCTCATCCGCGTCCGAGCCCCTGGCCGACCGCCTGATGCGGATCAGCGCCCGGCAGGTCACGGCTCCCGAAATCAAGGTGACGCAGAAGCTGGGCCAGCAAACCCAGACGATCTTCTACAGGAACGTCTCCCTGAACGACGTTGTCCAGGGGCAGGTCGCGAAGGCCGTCATCGGAGCCATGGCGATCGAAAGGACCGGCGCGAAAGGCAATGTCCTGTTCAGCTACGGCCAGACCACCCTCAGCGACCTGAACACCCCGGCTTTCGTGCGGCTCTACGAGACGAAGGACGCTTCCGCCTCCGCGCCGATGACCCGGATCTACGGCGCCGTCACCATGGAGAATCTCGACATGGTCGACAGCGGCGAGAACATGTCGGTGCAGATCGCCCGGGTGAGTGCTCGGGACGTCATGGCCCGGCCCACCCAGGATTCCTGGGGCAGCACCCTGGCGTTCCTCACGGAGATGGGCGGCAAGAACAACCTGTCGACCGAGGAAGAGAGCCGCCTCAGAACCGCGATGGTCGACATCGCAGGCGCCTTCGATATCGGCTTCATGGAGGCCGCTGACATCCGGATCAAAGCCACGCCCAAAAAAGGTGCCGAGGCCAAGGACCGGAAGCCGTCCGTGATCGGCCGCATCGACCGGTTCGCCTATACGGGCAGCACGGGCTCGCAACCGGCGGACACCCGCCTGGAGGGGCTGGAAATCGGCGATCAGGAGGGCCGCGTGAAGGTGGGCACCATCAGCCTGACCGGCTTCTCCCTGACGCCGAGCCTGAACGGCCTCAAGGCGCTCCAGGGCAAGCCGATCGAAGACCTCGACCAGGAGGCGCTTCGCTCACTCATCCCGACGCTCGGCACCCTGCGCCTGTCGGGCATCGACGTGGATGTCCCGAACAAGGCCGGCGACAAGACGACCGAGCGGGTGAACTTCACGCTCAAGGACTTCGAGGTGACGGCGGACAAGCCCGTGAACGGCCTCCCGACGAACATCCGGATCGAACAGCGCAACCTCGTCATCGCGCTGCCCGCGACCAGCACGGACGATCTCGTCAAGCAGCTCGCAGCCCTGGGCTACAAGACCCTCGACTCGTCGTTCCTTGTCGCCGCCACCTGGAATGAGGCCGCCAATGAGATCGCCCTCAAGGAAGTGTCCGTGCAGGGGCAGGACATGGGCGCCCTCTCGCTGACCGGCACCATCGGCAACGTCACCAAGGACCTCTTTAGCCCGGATGAGGCGACGGCTGCGGCTGCGCTGATCGGCGCCAAGGCGAAAGCGGCCGACATCGTGGTCGAGGACAAGGGCCTGCTCGGACGCTACCTGGCCCAGGCGGCCAAGGAGCAGAAGACCACGCCCGAGGCGCTGCGGACGATTTATGCCAGCGCCGCACCGTTCGTCGTGTCATCCATCATGGGCAATTCGGAACAGGCAAAAACCCTAGGTCAGGCGGTCGGCCGCTTCATCGGCAAGCCCGGCAAGCTCACGATCAATGCCCAGCCCAAGAACCCGTCCGGCTTCGGCGTAATGGACGCGATGCTGGCCTCCGACCCGAAGGAAGCGCTGGCGAAGCTGAACATCTCGGCGACGGTGGAGTAGTCCATCGCAGCCCTGACACCAACGTCATCCTGAGGAGGTCGCGCAGCGACCGTCTCGAAGGAGGTTCCAGAGAGCACTGGATCCTCCTTCGAGACGCAGCCTAGCGGCCGCTCCTCAGGATGAGGGCTTTAGATAACCTCAAACGATATCAAATCAGCATCGGCTGATCCTGCTCCGCGGCCTGCGCCTCGACGACCGCGATGGCCGTGAGGTTGACGATGCCGCGGGCCGTCACGGACGGCGTCAGGATGTGGGCGGGCTTGGCCGGGCCGATCAGGATCGGGCCGACGGGGAGCGAATCCGCCAGGATCTTGGTGAACTGGAACGCGATGTTGGCCGCATCGAGGTTCGGCATGATCAGCACGTTCGCCTCGCCTGTCAGGCGCGAATGGGGATTCACCCGCTCGCGGAGCATCTCGGACAGGGCCGAATCCGCCTGCATCTCGCCATCGACCTCGAGATCCGGCGCACGCTCGGTGATGCAGGCGAGCGCCTCGCGCATCTTGAGCGCAGAGCGGCTGTCGGCGGCGCCGAAATCGGAATGCGACAGGAGCGCGATCTTCGGCTCCATGCCGAAGCGGCGCACGTGGCTCGCGCAGGCGATCGTCATGTCGGCGATCTGCTCGGCACTCGGGTCGAACTGCACATGGGTGTCGGCCAGGAAGTAGGCGCCCTTCGACGTGATGACGAGCGACAGGGCCGCCATCTCGTTGACGCCGGGAGCCAGACCGATGATGTCCTTGATGTGCTTGACGCGGGACTGGAAGCGGCCTTCGAGACCGCAGATCAGCGCATCCGCATCCCCTCTTCTTACGGCGAGCGCACCGATGACCGTGGAGTTGGTGCGCACCAGGGTTCGGGCGGCATCCGGCGTAATGCCCTTGCGGCCCGCGGCCTCTACGTAGGTGGCGACATAATCGCGGTAGCGCGGATCGTCCTCCGGGTTCACCAGCTCGAAATGCCGGCCGATCTCCATGGAGAGGCCGAAGCGCTTCATGCGCGTCTCGATCACGCTGGGGCGTCCGATCAGGATCGGCTTGGCGATGCCCTCCTCGACGATGACCTGCACGGCGCGCAGCACG
Organism: Microvirga arabica; assembly: GCF_016811235.1. Classification (GTDB taxonomy): domain Bacteria; phylum Pseudomonadota; class Alphaproteobacteria; order Rhizobiales; family Beijerinckiaceae; genus Microvirga; species Microvirga arabica. The sequence continues at coordinate 4,659 of NZ_JAFBID010000043.1, read as the reverse complement.
CGCTCGTCCTCGCCCTCGGCGTAGATCACCCGCTTCGGGTTGGCCTTCGCCTGCGAGAACAACGGCTTCATGATGAAGCCGGAACGGAACACAAAGCGGCCGAGTGACTCCGTGTAGGCCTCCATATCCTCGAGCGGCCGCGTGGCGACGCCCGAATCCATGGCGGCCTGCGCCACGGCCGGCGCGATGCGCAGGATCAGACGCGGATCGAACGGGCTCGGGATCAGGGACTTGCGCCCGAAGGGATGGGCCTCGCCGCCATAGGCCCGCGCCACCACCTCGGACGGCGCCTCGCGGGCGAGGCCCGCGATGGCCTTCACGGCAGCCGCCTTCATCTCCTCGTTGATCGTGGTTGCGCCCACGTCCAGCGCGCCGCGGAAGATGTAAGGAAAGCACAGGACGTTGTTGACCTGGTTCGGATAATCCGAGCGCCCGGTGCAGATCATCGCATCGGGACGCGCGGCCTCCGCCTCCTCCGGCATGATCTCAGGGTATGGGTTGGCCAGCGCCATGATGAGCGGGCGCGGGGCCATCTGAGCGAGCAGTTCGGGCTTGAGCACGCCGCCGGCCGACAGCCCGAGGAACACGTCCGCATCAGGGATCACGTCGGCCAGCGTGCGGGCATCGGTGACTTGCGCATAGACCTGCTTCCAGCGGTCCATGAGCTCGTTGCGGCCTTCATGGACCACGCCCTTGATGTCCGTGACCCAGATGTTCTCGCGCCTGGCGCCGAGCGATACGAGAAGGTTGAGGCAGGCGAGCGCGGCGGCGCCCGCCCCGGAAGTGACGATCTTCACCTCCTCGATGCGCTTGCCGGCGAGTTCCAGGGCGTTCATCACCGCGGCGCCCACGATGATGGCGGTGCCGTGCTGGTCGTCGTGGAAGACCGGGATGCCCATGCGAGCCTTCAACCGCTCCTCGACCTCGAAGCATTCCGGCGCCTTGATGTCCTCGAGATTGATGCCGCCGAAGGTGGGCTCCAACGCGGCGATCACCTCGACGAGCTTGTCCACGTTGTTCTCGGCCACCTCGATGTCGAACACGTCGATGCCGGAGAACTTCTTGAACAGGACCGCTTTGCCCTCCATCACGGGCTTGGAGGCAAGCGGGCCGATATCGCCGAGGCCGAGCACGGCCGTGCCGTTGGAGATCACGGCCACGAGGTTCTGGCGGGAGGTCAGGTTGGCGGCCTGGGCCGGATCGGCCGCGATGGCCTCGCAGGGGGCGGCGACGCCAGGCGAATAGGCGAGCGCCAGGTCGCGCTGGTTGCCGAGGGGCTTCGTCGGCTGGATCTCGAGCTTACCGGGGCGCGGATGCTGATGGTAGAACATCGCCCCCGATTTCAGATCCTGCGAGATGTTGTCTCCCATCCGCCACGCTCCCAGCAACTATTGAATATCCAAGGACCTTGTGAGCGCCCTGCCCTCCGGCGTCAATGTTCTTCTCAACCGGCGCGCCTCGCTCGATCGGATCGTTGGGACCACCTGTCCCACGTCATCCCCGGACTTGTTCCGGGGATCCACGTTTTCCCTTTCCGCCTCTCCAGCCTCATCCTGAGGAGCAGCGAAGCTGCGTCTCGAAGGAGGTTCCAGAGAGCACTGAAGGCTCCTTCGAGACGGCGCTGACGCGCCTCCTCAGGATGAGGGTTGAGAGAAACGAAAGCGCCTTAAGACGTGGATGGCCGGGACGAGCCCGGCCATGACGGAGAAAGTGTCAACCACACGCTCCGAAGAGAACCCTTACTTCTCCGGCAGGTTCAGCCGGATGTGCAGCTCGCGCAGCTGCTTGGGCGTCACGTCGGAGGGGGCGCCGAGCAGCAGGTCTTCCGCCTTCTGGTTCATGGGGAAGAGCGTGATCTCGCGCAGGTTCTGCGCGCCGCAGAGCAGCATCACGATGCGGTCGACGCCGGCCGCCATGCCGCCGTGGGGCGGCGCGCCGTACTGGAACGCGCGGTACATGCCGCCGAACCGCTCCATGACCTCCTGCTCGCCGTAGCCGGCGATCTCGAAGGCCTTCACCATGCGGTCGGGACGGTGGTTGCGGATGGAGCCCGAGGCCATCTCGTAGCCGTTGCACACCATGTCGTACTGGAAGGCCGTCATCTTGAGGATCTTGTCCTTGTCCGACGGATCGAGCGCCATGAACTCGTCATGGTCCATGTTGCCCATGGAGAACGGGTTGTGGGAGAAGTCGATCTTCTTCTCGTCCTCGTTCCACTCGTATTGCGGGAAGTCGACGATCCAGCAGAACTCGTAGCGGTCCTTGTCGATGAGGCCGAGCTCGTCGCCGATGCGGGTGCGCGCCTTGCCGGCAAGGGACGCCGCCTTGTCCTCGGCGCCGGCCGAGAAGAACACCGCGTCGCCCGCCTTGATGCCGGCCTTCTCGCGGATCACCGCTTGCGCGGCTTCAGGAATGAACTTGGCGATGGGGCCTTTGCCCGTGATCTGGCCGCCCTCTTCCTCGAACACGATGTAGCCGAGGCCCGGCGCGCCTTCCGTGCGAGCCCAGTCGTTGAGTTTGTCGAAGAAGGAGCGCGGCTGCGAGGCTGCACCCGTGGCGGGAATCGCCCGCACCACGCCGCCGGACTTGATCACGTTCTTGAACGCGTTGAAGGTCACGTCCTCGCGGGTGAAGACCTCCGACACGTCGGCGATGATCAGCGGGTTGCGCAGGTCCGGCTTGTCGTTGCCGTATTTCAGCATGGACTCGAAATACGGAATGCGCGGGAACGTCTCCGTCACCGGCTTGCCGTCCGCGAACTCCTTGAAAGTGTCGCGGATCACCGGCTCCATGGTCTGGAAGATGTCTTCCTGGGTGACGAAGCTCATCTCCACGTCGAGCTGGTAGAACTCGCCCGGCAGGCGGTCGGCGCGCGGGTCCTCGTCGCGGAAGCAGGGGGCGAGCTGAAAGTACCGGTCGAAGCCGGAGATCATGATCAGCTGCTTGAACTGCTGCGGCGCCTGCGGCAGGGCGTAGAACTTGCCGGGATGGATGCGCGACGGCACCAGGAAGTCGCGCGCGCCCTCAGGGCTTGAGGCCGTGAGGATCGGCGTGGTGAACTCGAAGAAGCCGCTCTGCTGCATGCGGGTGCGGAGCGAGTTGATGATCGCGCCGCGCTTCATGATGTTGTTGTGGAGCTTCTCGCGGCGAAGATCGAGATACCGGTAGGTGAGACGGGTCTCCTCCGGGTATTCCTGGTCGCCGAAGACCGGCATCGGCAGCTCGGCCGCCGGGCCTAAGACTTCCATGTCGGTGATGTAGACCTCGATCATGCCGGTGGGCAGCTCCGGGTTCTCGGTGCCGGCCGGGCGCTTACGCACCTTGCCGTCCACCCGGATCACCCATTCGGACCGGGCCGACTCGGCCATCTTGAAGGCCGGGGAATCGGGATCGATCACGCACTGGGTCATGCCGTAATGGTCGCGCAGGTCGATGAACAGCACGCCGCCATGGTCGCGGATGCGGTGGCACCAGCCGGACAGGCGGGCGACCCCGCCGACATCGGATTCGCGGAGCGCGCCGCAGGTGTGGGAACGGTAACGGTGCATGGAGGCGGACATGGACAAAAGCCTGCTGGTTCGGTTTGAGGCGCAACATCCATGGGAGGCCGGGGAAGTCAAGGCGGAAGGCTGAAATCGAGCCTGCGCGGGGGCGCTCCCTCCCCTGACGGGGTGGCGGCTGTGGGCTTTGTCGTGGCTTGTCTCGGGCACTCAAGGGAAGCGCGGGAGGCAAGGCGGCTTCGCTGCACTCCGGTGGAGCGGGCGAAGGATCGGGTTGGGACGGGGGTTCCGCCCGGACGGGAAGCACCTTGGCCTCCCGCGCACGGCTTTTCGACCCTGAGCCTCGCGCTCCGGCGGGATCAGGGACGAACCCTCAGACCCGCTTCACGGTGCTTCTGGAGCGCAGCCCTTAATGCCACGATCCTCGGGCTGGCGAGGCTTGGAAGGCCGGCCCATGGCCCTGCCCGAACAGCAGCCATGAACCTCATCCTCCGCTCAGAGCCCTGGCATGCGGAACCAGCGTCTTGCTCCGCAGCGGCCAGAACCGCATCCCGCCTCCACAACCGACGCCTCGGGCGCGTCCCTCGCGAGGCAGGACATCGACGGTATGGCTCAGCTTGGGAGAACTGTCAAGAACAAATAGGGAACGAAGCTTTATAACCGCTAACGAGTTCAAGCGTCGAACTCTGCAAGACCTCTGCTCTGAGTTCGGTGTCGTGCTCTCTGCGTTGCTCTAAGGCATCGGCCCAAAAGTGGATTAGCACTTTTGGGATCCATCCGATGCTTCTTCCTTGATTGAGAGCATCGTCGAGACGGAAAACCGGGTCCACTTTTCCGCACGATGCTCTAGAGCTTTCTAAGCGAATATCCGTACGTAGTAGGTCTAAGTCGTCAACTTGCCAGCATCACACCGGCGCCCATCTTACCCTCCTTACTCGGCGTCTAAGCCGACAGGGGGCACTCAGTGACAGACATGATAGATCAGGGGAAGGCGGAGTCCGGCAGTCAGCAACCCGACCCAAGTTTTTCCACCTTCACCAAAGTATCATTCATGCTCATGGGGTTGATCGCAGCTTTCATTCTAGATGCCGTAATGGGCCTGCCGCTCACGAGCTAGCGGAGCGGGGTGGCTGTCCCTCAAAGTGATGGTGTTGAAACG
>NZ_JAFBID010000042.1 GCF_016811235.1 Microvirga arabica | reverse complement strand
TCGCCTTCGAGACCGACCACGAACGAGCCGATCTGGTAGTTGTAGCCAACCTGGGCGCCGCCGACGAAGCCGCCGTCGTCATCCTCATCAGCGAGGTCAACCGAGTCGAAGTCGTCGTTCGACCAGCCGTAGCCGGCGTTCACACCGACGTAGAAGCCGGTCCAGGTGAAGACCGGAACGGCAGCGATCATCGGAGCCGGAGCAGCGCGGCGGGAGGGAAGGTCAGCAGCGACAGCGCCGGTGGCGAGGCCGAGCAGAGCGACCGAAGAGAGGAGGATCTTTTTCATTGGTTTGGTCCGTCTGTTAGAAGGATGTGGCCCAGCTTGTAGCCCAGGCCTGACGTTTCGTCTGTCACTTTCCTGCCACAGTCGATACCCGAACAGCGCGTTCACCCAATTCACAGGTGTTCCGCCTGTGCATTTCGCCCGATCCGGGCGGATCCAGACGCGTTGCCCCATTACGCGGGAAGCACAGATAACTCTTTTAAATCAATAACTTGACCTGGAGTGGAGCTTCGCTCCTGTCAGCTCAAGCAGGCAGTAACCAATCATTGACCATGATTGCGAAGAGCCCCGCAAGCGATCTGCGAAATTGTGGTTAATCCTTGTTCAGCCACAAACCGAGAGCCTGTGTCACGCGCTCGGGCTGCTCCAGAGTCGACAGGTGACCCGAGTCGGGCACGACGACGAGAGATGCCCACTCGATCATCTCGGCCATCTCCCGCGCGATCTCCGGCGGGGTGATGGCGTCTCCCTCCCCGACAAGGACAAGTGTGGGAACCTCGATACCAGGCAGATTTGGCCGTGAGTCGGCGCGGGCCATGATCGCCCGCTGCTGACGGATATAGGCCTCGGCTCCTGTTTCCCGCATCATGCCGAGCACGACTTCCTGAAGGTCGCGATCCCCCTGACGGTCGGGATGCACGAGACGCGGCCAGAGCTTGGAATGGATGTCTTCGAAGCGTCCGGCCTCTGCCAGGGCAATCAACCGCTCGCGATCCTGGCTTGCCTCCACCGAATCCGGACGGGCGCTCGTGTCGAGGAGGGCCAGCCGCGCCACCCGGTCCGGCGCCTGCCGCATCACCTCCAGGGCGATGTACCCACCCATCGAGAGCCCGGCGAGGGCAAAGCGCTTAGGCGCTTCCTGTAGGAGGCGGGCCGCCATGGCCGGGATCGAATCATTGCGGGTGTGATCCGCGACCAGGATTGCGCGCTCGGATCCGAGCGCGGCCATCTGCGGCTCGAAGAGACGGGAGGTGCAGGCCAGACCGGGAATCAAAAGGAGCGTTTCGGCCATCAAATCTTCCTCAAGTGTTCCCCGGCAAGTTCGCCTGATTGACAAGCGCATAGCTTCTCTTATGGTCCGGCCACTCCTCGACTTGAGCAAGAGCCTCAGGTGAAACCAGTTTCGCGCCTGTTTGTTGCCGTAGAGCGCGGCCGGCACTTCAAGAGCGCGCCCAGCCCAACGGTAATGAGAATTCATGTCCTTCGCCGAACTCGGACTTAGCGAGAAAGTTCAACAGGCCGTATCCAGCGCAGGCTATACGGAGCCGACGCCGATCCAGGCTCAGGCCATTCCCCATGTGCTCGCCCGTAAGGACGTGCTGGGCATCGCCCAGACCGGCACGGGCAAGACGGCAGCCTTCACCCTGCCGATGCTGACGCTCCTGGAGACCGGCCGCGCCCGGGCGCGCATGCCGCGCACGCTCATTCTCGAGCCGACCCGCGAGCTCGCTGCCCAGGTCGAGGACAACTTCGACAAGTACGGCATCAATCACAAGCTTTCCGTTGCCCTGCTGATCGGCGGCGTGTCCTTCGGCGACCAGGACGCCAAGATCACCCGCGGCGTCGATGTGCTGATCGCAACCCCCGGCCGCCTGCTCGATCATTTCGAGCGCGGCAAGCTTCTGCTCACCGGCGTCGAGCTCCTCGTCATCGACGAGGCCGACCGCATGCTCGACATGGGCTTCATCCCGGATATCGAGCGCATCGTGAAGCTGGTGCCCTTCACCCGGCAGACCCTGTTCTTCTCCGCCACCATGCCGCCGGAGATCCAGCGCCTGGCCGACGCCTTCCTGCACAACCCGGTGAAGGTGGAGGTGGCCCGCGCCGCCTCGACCGCCTCGACGATCACCCAGCGCCTCGTGGCGACGGGCCGCGAGGATTTCGAGAAGCGCGAGACCCTGCGCGAGCTGATCCGCAACGCCACGGACCTGCAGAACGCCATCGTCTTCTGCAACCGCAAACGCGACGTGGCCGTGCTCCACCGCTCCCTGCAGAAGCACGGCTTCGCCGCAGCGGCGCTCCATGGCGATATGGACCAGCACGCCCGCATGGCGGCTCTCGACAGCTTCCGCACCGGCGAGATGCCGATCCTGGTCGCCAGCGACGTTGCGGCCCGCGGCCTGGACATTCCGGCCGTGAGTCATGTGTTCAACTACGACATCCCTCACCATGCCGAGGATTACGTGCACCGCATCGGCCGCACGGGCCGGGCCGGACGTGCCGGCCAGTCCTTTACGCTGGTGGGTCCAGGCGATGAGAAATCCCTCGCGGCGATCGAGAAGCTGATCGGCCAGCCGGTCGAATGGCAGGGCCCGACACTCGCGGAGCGTCCGCAATCGGAAGGCTCCTCACGCCGCCGCGGTGGGCGTGGCGAGCGTGGCGAGCGTGGTGAACGCGGCGAAGAGCGCTCACGCGGCCGCAAGGTCAAGGTCCGGTCTTCAGGACGTTCCCAGGAGCCTGCCGAAGCGGCACGGGCGGAAGACCCGGCGCCACGTCCTGCTGCTGCTCCCCGTGAGGAGCAGCCGAGTCGCGCGCCCCGCCGCGAACGGGATCGGCCTGAGCGCGGCAGGAGCCCGGATCAGGGCTATCAGGGCCGCTCCCGGCGCGAGGATGACGACGAGCGCGTCATCGGCCTCGGCGATCACGTCCCAGCCTTCCTTATGCGGCCGGTGACCGTCAAGAAAGCTAAGTAGCGGGCTCGGAGGTTTTCTTCCGGGACCTCCCAGGAGCCTTCTTGGTTGAAGGCGCCTTGTTGCCTTTGCGGACCTTGGCACGCCGGGCGGCGCCGAGGGCCATGGCGGCAAAATCCCGCGCTTCATCGGGGTCGTCCAGGGCCGATTCCGGCATGAGCCAATAGCTCGTGAGCGTCGCTTGGCCATTCTTCATCTCAACGGTGAATGGCCGGGAGCCCAGTTCCTGGAATGCTCTGACGCTCTCCTCATCCACCTTGAGGTACAGCTCGCCACCGGCTTCTAGGGCAAACATCAGCTCGCCCTGGTAGATCCCCTTCCCGCCGAACATCCGGCGGATATGGACAGGTCCGAAGCTGCGAAAGACGTCGCGAATAGCCTCGGCGTCCATGAATCACTCCGCTGATTGGAGAGCGTTGGGCGTTGCCGGCGTGATGGCGACGGATTCGCCGCAGCCGCAGGCCGAGGTCTGGTTCGGGTTGTTGAAGACGAACTGGGACGACATCTTGCTCGTCTGGAAGTCCATCTCGGTGCCGAGCAGGAACAGCACCGCCTTTGGATCGATGAGCACGGTCACGCCCTTGTCCTCGACCACCTCGTCGAGCGGGTTGACGCTTTCCGCATATTCCATGGTGTAGGACATGCCAGCGCAGCCGCCGTTCTTCACGCCGACTCGCACGCCGACGATGGGACGGTCAGCCCTTGAGATGATATCTTTGACGCGGTTTGCCGCCGCGTCGGTCAAAGTGACGACCTTGAAGCCGGGTAGAGCCATAAGCCTTCTCTCCTGACAGCCGGGTTCAAGGCCCGGGCAGAACGAGTTCGTTGGCCTATAGATAAGGGGTCCGCGGGCAAACGTCGAGACCGTTCAGGGTTGCCTCAATGGCCGAGGTCGACCATATCGGGAGGATCCCCGGAAAACCGCCGCCGTTGAAGGAGAGCAGATGCCGCATCACACGCCGCTGATTTCAACCATCGTTGTCGGCCTGGTTCTGGCATTTGCTTTTGGCGCCCTCGCGCATCGCTTCCGTCTGTCTCCTTTGATCGGCTACCTGCTCGCAGGCGTCCTGGTCGGCCCCTTCACACCCGGCTACGTGGCCGATCAGGGCTTGGCCAACCAGCTCGCCGAAATCGGCGTCATTCTGCTGATGTTCGGCGTCGGCCTTCATTTTTCGTTGAAGGACCTCCTGTCCGTGCGCGCCATCGCCATTCCCGGCGCCGTCGTGCAGATCACCAGCGCAACCGTCCTAGGCATGGGTCTCGCCTGGCTCCTGGGCTGGACCGTGGGCGGCGGCATCGTGTTCGGCCTGGCGCTCTCGGTTGCCAGTACGGTCGTTCTGCTACGGGCCCTGCAGGAGCGCCGCCTCGTCGAGACTGAGCGGGGGCACATCGCCGTCGGCTGGCTGATTGTCGAAGATCTGGCCATGGTTCTCACCCTGGTGCTGCTGCCGGCCTTCGCCAATGCCACCTCCGATGGGTCGGCGGATCTTGAATCCATCGTGATTTCCCTCGGCCTGACTCTCGGCAAAGTCATCGCCTTCGTGGCCGTCATGCTGATCGTCGGCCGCCGCGTGATCCCGTGGATCCTCCACTATGTGGCCCATACCGGCTCACGGGAACTCTTCCGCCTGGCCGTCCTCGCCATTGCACTGGGCGCCGCCTTTGGCGCCGCGGAGCTGTTCGGTGTCTCCTTCGCCCTAGGCGCCTTCTTTGCCGGTATGGTCTTGAGCGAGTCGGAGCTCAGCCATCAGGCCGCGTCCGAGACCCTGCCCCTGCGGGACGCCTTCGCGGTTCTGTTCTTCGTCTCGGTCGGCATGCTGTTCGACCCGATGATCCTCATCAGCGATTTCGGCCCGGTCGTCGCAACGTTCCTGATCATCGTCGTGGGCAAGTCGCTGGCGGCCTTCGCCATCGTGCGGCTCTTCGGCCACCCGAACTCGACTGCGTTCACCATTGCCGCAAGCCTGGCACAGATCGGCGAGTTTTCCTTCATTCTCGCGGGCTTGGGCGTTGGTCTTCAGATTCTGCCTGAGAAGGGACGCGATCTGATCCTGGCCGGGGCCATCCTGTCGATCCTGATGAACCCGTTCCTCTTCACCCTGCTGGACCGGTGGTTCGCAAAGCGCGACACGGCTCGAGCCCAGGCCAAGGCAGAGGCTGTCGCGGCTGAGAAGGAAGCACGTGCAGCCGAGAAAGCCGCCGCGGATGCCGCGCGCGAACCGCTCCCCGTCACGACTCTCACCGATCACGTGGTGCTCGTCGGCCATGGCCGGGTCGGCAAGTACATCAGCCGCAAGATGGCGTCGATCGGTGCTCCGTTGCTCGTCATCGAGACCAACAAGGAGCAGGTTGCCGATCTGCAGAAGGACGGCCGTGAGGTCATTGTCGGCAATGCGGCCGATCCCGAAGTGGCTGCGGCCGCCAATATCGGGCAGGCCCGCTGTCTCCTGGTGGCAATCCCCGATGCGTTCGAGAGCGGTCAGGTCGTCGAGCAGGCCCGCATGATCAATCCCGACCTGCCGATCATCGTGCGCACTCACTCCTTCGCCCAGGAGGAGCACGTCATGAAATACGGCGCGACAAGAATCGTCATGGGGGAGCAGGAGATCGCCCGCGCCATGTTCGCCGCCGTGCCCGACGCTCCCCGCGCGCCGGTGCTGTCCTCGGTCGAGGAAGCAGACGACATTCTGGACGAGGATCAGAACGAGACCGGGCCGGACCGCGATACGGCGAACCCGTCAGCGCACGTGCTCCGGCCGGAAGCCGATGCCGACAAGACGGGCGGGGATGCGCCGGAACAGGGGCTGCTGCGCCAGCCACCGGAGGAGCCGGGGCGGTGAAACGGGCTGCGTGCTGTTGAGGACCGGCGTGATGAGCCGATTCTGGAGCAGCACCTGAAGCCTCTGGGTCATCCTGGTCGGCCACTCGCGCCGCTTCTGCACGAGGGCGAGTTGCTCAGGCCCCACAGGCCCGCGCTTGAGCCCCGGCCCCAGGATGTTGGCTGTCGCAATTGCATCCTGGATCGCGAGATTGATGCCGACTCCGCCGGCCGGCGACATGGCATGCGCCGCATCACCGATGCAGAGCAGCCCCGGCCTGTACCATTGCTTGAGCCGATCGACGGCGACCGTCAGAAGCTTGATGTCATCCCAGGACTGCAGCTCCTCAAGGCGATCTCCCAGAAAGGGAGCAACCCGCGCGAGCTTTGCGCGGAAAGCCTGCAACCCCTCTTGCTTGAGCCGTTCCAGCGACCCTTTGGGGATGAGGTAGGCGCATTGCCAGTAATCACCCCGGTCTATCATCACCAGCATCTGCCCGGCTTCAATGCGCCCGAGCAGCTGGCTCGGATCGCTAGGGTGCTTTGACACCCGCATCCAGAGCACATCCATCGGCGCGCCGATATCCAGCACTTCAAGGCCGGCTTTTTCGCGGATCACGGAGCGGCGGCCATCGGCAGCCACCAGGAGATCGGCCCTTACCTCGAGCCCCCTCCGGGGTCGAGACTCGCACCCCAGCCATCCTGCCCTGCTCCTCGATCAGATCCGTTACCTCCGCCTGCATCCGAAGCTTGAAGTGCGGGTACTCGCGAGCGTGATCGGCCAGGAAGTCGAGGAACTCCCATTGCGGCATGAAGGCGATGAACTTGCAGCGGGTCGGCAGATGCGAGAAGTCGCCGAGCGTCAGCGGCACGCCGCCGACCACGAGGCTGACCGTCTGCGTCCGCTGATGCGGACGGGCGAGAAACTCATCCAGCAGCCCGAGTTCGTGCATAACCTCCAGGGTCGACGGGTGGATGGTGTCGCCGCGAAAATCCCGCAGAAAATCCGCATGCTTTTCGAGGACCAGTACCTCCACGCCCTGCCGGGCCAGCAGAAGCCCCAACATCATCCCGGCCGGCCCGCCGCCGACAATGCAGCAGCGGGTGTGGAGGATTTCGGAGACATGAGGCGTGTTCATCGGCTCCCTCGGGAAGGCCCGCAACTGCTCGGATGCAAGCTGAGCCTACCGTCATTTCGCACCAAGCCAAAGTCGGCCAAGCGATTGACGTGAAATCATGCCCGATCACAGGAATCGGGCGCAGAAAGCGGGTCGGAAGCCAAGGGGGAATTTGAGATCTCCAGTCCCGAGCCATGAGCTCGATGAGGAAAGATCTCAGTTATGACAATACTTAGGAACAAGACTGCCATTGTAACAGGAGCCAGCTCAGGCATTGGCTATGCGACGGCTCGGCTCTTTGCGCGCGAAGGTGCCAACGTCATCGTGACCGCACGGCGTCTGGATGCCTTGAACAGCCTGGTCTCGGAGATCGAGGCAGCGGGCGGGCGCGCCATTGCCCTGGCAGGCGACATCAAGAGCGAGGAGTTGGCTCATGCATTGGTCGACACGGCCATCAACCACTTTGGAGGCCTCGACATCGCCTTCAATAATGCGGGCATGAGTGGCGAGATGGGGCCAACGCCTGGCGTATCGCTTGCGGGCTGGAACGAGGCTCTCGCGGTCAATCTCACAGCAGCCTTTCTGGGCGCCAAGTACCAGATTCCTGCCATGCTCGACCGCGGAGGCGGCTCCGTGATCTTTACCTCGACCTTCGTCGGCTACACGGCAGGAATGCCCGGTGTGGCCTCTTACGCTGCCAGCAAGTCAGGCCTCATTGGGCTCACCCAGTCTCTCGCCAGTGAATTCGGCCCGAGAGGCATCCGGGTTAACGCCTTGCTGCCGGGCGGCACGGATACACCTCTAGCCGAAGCCTGGGTCAGTACACCGGAAGCTCTCGCTTTCGTCGAAGGCCTTCATGCTCTGAAGCGGCGTGCCCGACCCGAGGAGATCGCCCGGTCGGCACTCTATCTCGCCTCGGATGCATCGAGCTTCACGACGGGCACCGCGCTACTCGTCGACGGCGGTGTATCCATCAACCGGACGTGACCCATCACTATTGTGCAAACCCAAGATCACCGTCATCCCCGGATTTGTTCCGGGGATCCACGCCTTGAACCGCTTAAGACGTCATGGCCGGGACAGGCCCGGCCATGACGTCTCAGAATTCGTAAGCTATTGAGCCGAAGGTCTCACCACATATCCAGTGCAACCCGCGCCTCGTCGGACATGCGGCTTTGATCCCACGGCGGGTCGAAGACCATGTTGACTTTGACGCTCTGGACACCCTGCACCGTCGAGACGGCGTTCTCGACCCAGCCCGGCATCTCGCCGGCCACGGGACAGCCCGGGGCCGTCAAAGTCATGTCGATGGCGACGTTCCGGTCGTCGTCGATGTCGACGCGGTAGATCAGGCCGAGTTCGTAGATGTCGGACGGGATCTCCGGGTCGTAGACGGTCTTCAGGGCCGCGATGATGTCGTCCGTCATGCGGTCTAGTTCTTCCGGCGGGATCGCGGAGCCAGGGGACACCTGCGGCGCGTTGGATGGGGATTGGTCGTTCACAGGTTCATCCTCAAGCAAACAGGGCTTCCGCCTTCTGCAGGGCGTCCGCCAGCTTATCGACTTCTTGCATGGTGTTGTAGAGGCCAAACGAGGCCCGGCAGGTGGAGGTCGCGCCGAAGCGGTTCAGCAGCGGCATGGCGCAGTGGGTGCCTGCCCGGACGGCCACGCCCTGCCGGTCGATGACCGTTGCCACGTCATGGGCATGAGCGCCCTTCATCTCGAAGGCGATGATGGCGCCCTTGCCCTTGGCCTGCCCGATGATCCGCACAGAGTTCATGGCCCGCAGGCGCTCGTGCGCGTATTGCGACAGGGCTTCCTCATGAGCCTGGATGTTCTCGCGCCCGAGGCTCATCATGAACCGGAGCGCCGCGTCGAGGCCGATGGCCTCGATGATGGCAGGTGTTCCGGCCTCAAACCGATGCGGCGGGTCATTGTAGGTGATCCCCTCGCACAGCACCTCCCGGATCATCTCGCCGCCACCCTGGTAAGGCGGCATCTTCTCCAGCCACTCACGCTTGCCGTAGAGAAGGCCGATGCCGGTTGGCCCGTAGACCTTGTGGCCGGTGAAGACATAGAAATCGGCGTCGAGGTCGCGCACATCGACCTGGAGATGGACTGCGCCCTGGGCCCCGTCCACCAGCACCGGGACGCCATGAGCGTGGGCGATGCGGATGATCTCCTTGATCGGCGTCACGGTGCCCAGCACGTTCGACATGTGGGTGATGGCGACGATCCTGGTGCGCGGCGAGAACAGCTTCTCGAACTCCTCGACAAGGAAGTTGCCTTCGTCGTCCACCGGCGCCCACTTGATCACCGCACCGTTGCGCTCGCGCAGCAAGTGCCAAGGCACGATGTTGGAATGGTGCTCCATGATGGAGAGGATGATCTCGTCCCCCTCCCCGATATTCATGCGGCCAAACGAGTCCGCAACCAGGTTGTAGGCTTCCGTAGCGGACTTCGTGAAGACGATCTCGTCGATGGACCCGGCATTGAGGAATTCCCGCACGGTCTCGCGGGCGCGCTCGAAGCCTTCCGTCGCCACGTTGGCCATGTGATGCAGTCCACGATGCACGTTGGCGTAGCCCGTCTGCATGGTGTTCACCATGGCGTCGATCACCGCCCGCGGTTTCTGGGCCGAGGCGGCGCTGTCGAGATAGACGAGGGGCTTGCCATAGACCTGCTGGCTCAGGATCGGAAACTCCGCCCGAACGGCTTCGATGTCGTATGGCTTCACAGGAGCGTTCATTGCCTTACCTGTCTTCCTCTTTGGTCATCACCGGCCTTGTACCGGTGATCCCGATGAGGAAAAGCGCCGTGCCCTTCCAGTCGAGATGGCCGGGACAAGCCCGGCCATGACGTGTTGAGTATTACGAGCGAGCCTTCAGCCAGGCTTCGACCGTGCCGATGAGCGCCTCGCGGGCGGCCTCATTCTCCACGAACTCAAGCGCCTCGCCCAGGAATGCCTGGACCAGGAGGCTTTCGGCCTCCTTCTTCGGCAGGCCGCGGGCCATGAGATAGAACAGGAGGTCCTCGTCGAGCTGGCCGCAGGTGGCGCCGTGGGCGCACTGCACGTCGTCGGCGAAGATCTCAAGTTCCGGCTTGTTGTTCATCGAGCCGCCCTCCTCTAGGAGGAGCGCTGCCGACATCATGCGCCCGTCGGTCTTCTGGGCGTGATGTGGAACAATGATCTTGCCCTGGAAAACGCCGGTCGCCTCATTGTCGATCACCGTCTTGAACAGCTCCCGGCTCTCGCAATGGGGCGCCGCATGCTCGACCACAAGCGTCGAGTCGGCATGCTGCGTACCCTTCAGCATCGTGGCGCCGTTGACGCGCAGGTTTGTATTCTCGCCGTCGAGAACGGCGAAGACCTGGTGCCGTGAGGTGGCGGAACCGGCCACCACGTTGATGCTGTTGAACACCGCCTCACCACCGATCTTGGCGGCGAGGGTGGAGAGGGCCAGCGCCCTGTCGCCCTCGGCATTGACGCGGACGTGCTGCACGTTGGTGCGGTCGCCTGCGATCAGCTCCACCACGTCGTTCGGCTGGTGGTTGGCGCCGTTCGTGCTCTCGTGTGTCTCAAGCAGGGTCACCGAGGCGCCCTCCTCCACGACCACGAGGATGCGCGTCGCCGTGGCAACAGCCGAAGCCGCAGAGGTGACGAAGCGCAGGTGAATCGGCGTCTCGACAGGTCCAGCGATCCGGATCATGACGCCGTCGGCCATGAAGGACGTGTTGAGCTGATAGACCGGGTTCTCGCTCGCCCATTTCACGGGGCTCAGCTTGGCGAGCCAATCATGATTGTCGGCGAGTGCCTCGGTCAGAGGCACGATCTCGACGTTCTCAGGGAGATTATGGAAATCCACCGCCTCGCGCACGAGATGCCCGTTCACGAACGGCACCTGCAGCGCCTCGATGCCGGCAAGCGCCTTTGCGTCCGCCAGAGCGGCCTTGGCCTCGTCAACTGAGGGAGCCGAGGCGAACGGCGCGATCTCGCGCAAGAAAGCGCGCAGATCGGTGTACTTGAACTCCTCCACCCGGCGGTGCGGCAAGCCCCGCTGGGTGAAAAGCTCGAAGGCCTGAGCGCGCGATTCCACGTTGCCCGGCAACAGGGTCTTGGCGCTCTCGAACGCCTGCGCCAGCGCGGTTTCCGCCGGCGTCTTCATGAGCGTGACGTCAGCCATATCAAGCAGCCTCAGTTTCCCGGTAATCGGCGTAGCCGTTGGCCTCGAGTTCCAGCGCCAGTTCCTTGCCGCCCGTCTTCACGATGCGGCCCGCATGCATCACGTGCACGGTATCGGGCACGATGTGGTTGAGCAGGCGCTGGTAGTGGGTGATGACCAGGAAGGCGCGGTCGGCCGAGCGCAGCGCATTCACGCCCTCGGACACGATGCGCAGCGCATCGATGTCGAGGCCGGAATCCGTCTCGTCCAGGATGCAGAAAGAGGGCTGGAGCAGCGCCATCTGCAGGATCTCCATGCGCTTCTTCTCACCGCCGGAGAAGCCGACGTTCAGGGCGCGCTTGAGCATGTCCTTGGGGATCTCGAGCTGGGTGGCAGCGGCGTTCACGCGCTTGATGAAGTCCGGCGTGGTAAGCTCGTCCTCGCCGCGCGCCTTGCGCTGGGCGTTGAGGGTGGCCTTCAGGAAGGTCATTGAGGCGACACCAGGGATCTCCAGCGGATACTGGAAGGCCAGGAATACGCCGGCGGCGGCGCGCTGATCCGGCTCCATCTCCAGCACGTTCTCGCCGTTGAGCAGGATCTCGCCATCGAGGACCTCGTAGTCCTCCTTGCCGGCGATCACGTAGGACAGGGTCGACTTGCCGGATCCGTTCGGGCCCATGATGGCGGCGACCTCCCCCTTGTTCACGGTGAGGTTGAGGCCATTGAGAATGCGCTTGTCCTCGATCTGGACAACCAGGTTCTTGATTTCGAGCATCTGAGTATTCCGTTGTTTTAGTCGTGGATGGCCGGATCAAGTCCGGCCATGACGGCCTTGAGGGTCTCGCGTCATGCCCGGGCTTGTCCCGGGCATCCACGTCTTTGCCTTTGATTAACCGACCGAGCCTTCGAGCGAGATCGAGATCAGCTTCTGCGCTTCCACGGCGAACTCCATGGGGAGCTGCTGCAGCACGTCCTTCACGAAGCCGTTGACGATGAGCGCCGTCGCCTCCTCTTCCGAGAGGCCGCGCTGCTGGCAGTAGAACATCTGATCTTCGGAGATCTTCGATGTGGTCGCCTCGTGCTCGAACACGGCGGTGGCGTTTTTCGACTCGATGTAGGGCACCGTGTGCGCGCCGCACTGGTTGCCGATGAGCAGCGAGTCGCAGTTCGTGAAGTTGCGCGCGCCGGTGGCCTTGCGGTGGGCCGAAACCAGGCCGCGATAGGTGTTCTCGGAGCGGCCTGCCGCGATGCCCTTCGAGATGATCCGGCTCGTGGTGTTCTTGCCGAGATGGATCATCTTGGTGCCGGAATCGACCTGCTGCATGCCGTTCGACACCGCGATCGAGTAGAACTCGCCGCGGGAATTGTCGCCGCGCAGGATGCAGGACGGGTACTTCCACGTGATGGCGGAGCCCGTCTCCACCTGGGTCCAGGTGATGACCGAGTTCTTGCCCCGGCAATCGCCGCGCTTGGTCACGAAGTTGTAGATGCCACCCCGGCCCTCGGCATCGCCCGGGTACCAGTTCTGGACCGTGGAATACTTGATCTCGGCATCATCGAGGGCCACGAGCTCGACCACGGCGGCATGAAGCTGGTTCTCGTCGCGCTTCGGGGCGGTGCAGCCCTCGAGATACGACACATAGGAGCCCTTGTCGGCGATGATCAGGGTGCGCTCGAACTGGCCTGTGTTCTTCTCGTTGATGCGGAAATAGGTGGACAGCTCCATCGGGCAGCGCACGCCCGGCGGCACGTAGACGAACGACCCGTCGGTGAAGACCGCCGAGTTCAGGGTGGCGAAGAAGTTGTCCGTCACCGGCACGACCGAGCCGAGATACTGCTTCACGAGATCCGGGTATTCCCGAATGGCCTCGGAAATCGGCATGAAGATCACGCCAGCCTTGGCGAGTTCTTCCTTGAAGGTTGTCGCCACCGACACGGAATCGAACACCGCGTCCACGGCGACGCGGCGCTGCGGCTCGACGCCGGCCAGGATCTCCTGCTCGCGGAGCGGAATGCCGAGCTTCTCGTATGTCCTGAGAATCTCCGGATCGACCTCATCGAGGGACTTCGGCGCCGGGTTCTTCTTAGGCGCGGCGTAGTAATAGATGTCGTTGTAATCGATCTTGTCGTACGACACCCGCGCCCAGGCCGGCTCCTTCATGGTGAGCCAGCGCTTATAAGCGTCGAGGCGCCATTGGAGCATCCACTCGGGCTCGCCCTTCTTGGCCGAGATGAAGCGGATCACGTCCTCGGAGAGGCCCCTTGGGGACTTCTCCATCTCGACTTCGGTCTCGAAGCCGTACTTGTATTGGTCGACGTCGATCAGACGGACCTGATCGATTGTTTCCTGCACTGCAGGCATCGTGTCTCTCCCACCGCTCACGGCTTCAAGGGCCGCGGGTTGATGACATGGAACTTGAAGCGAGGCCTTGGTTTAGGCCGCACTCGCCTTCCGCTTATATAAGGTGCCGACCACCCTTTCGCACGCCTCCGCAAAGCGGATTACGTCCTCTTTCGTGGTCGACCACCCCAAACTCACGCGCAAAACGCCCTCAGAAAGGGCTGGCTCCACGCCCATGGCGTCGAGCACATGCGACCGCTTGACCTTCCCGGACGAGCAGGCCGAACCGGAGGACAGGGCCACCCCTGCCAGATCGAAGGCGATCAGTGCCGTCTCGGCCTTGAGGCCGGGTATGGCAAAGGCGAAGGTATTAGGCAACCGCTCAGCTTGCGCACCCACAACAACCGCATCGGGCGCAATCCGGCGAAGCTTAGCCTCTGCCTCGTCCCGCAGAGCCCGAAGCCGCCCGGCCTCCTGCTCGAGGACATCAAAGGCGATCGCGGCCGCAGCGCCGAAACCGGCGATGGCCGCCACGTTCTCGGTGCCGGCCCGGTAGCCCTTCTCCTGCCCGCCGCCCCGGATGAGGCGATCGGCGATCTCGAACTGATCGGAGGCGAGAACCACAGCTCCGATTCCCTTCGGCCCGCCGATCTTGTGAGCCGAACATGTGAGCACATTGACCCCGAGCGCGGCCATATCGATCGAAATCTTGCCGGCGGCCTGAACCGCATCGGTGTGGATCAGCCCGCCATGCTCATGAACGAGACGGGCCGCCTCAGCTACAGGCTGGAGCACGCCGGTCTCGTTGTTGGCCAGCTGGATGGAAACCAGCACGCGCTCATCGGCGACGTTCCGGAGGCGGGCCTGAAGCCAAGCCAGATTAACCGTTCCATTGGAATCAACGGGCATGATCTCGACGGCGTCTGAGGGGAACCGATGCCCGTTGAGCACGCAGGGGTGCTCGGCAGCGCCCAGGAGCAGTCGGGTCGCACCCGTCTGCCCAAGACGGCGGAAGCCCGGCGTCAGAACGAGATTGGCAGCCTCGGTGCCGCCGCTCGTGAAGATGACGTTTTTGGTCCGCGCACCGACGAGGCGGGCCACCGGCTCGCGGGCTCGCTCGATCTCGGCCCTGGCGGCACGGCCCTCGGCATGAACGGAGGAGGCATTTCCGGGAAGCTGGAGAGCGCGCAGCATCACCTCGGCAACCTCCGGCCGCAGGGGCGAAGTCGCGTTGTGGTCGAGATAGGTGCGCTGGCCTGCCGCCATAGCTGCCGTGAGCCTCACGAAATTCTTGCAATCGACCTGGGTTGCCGTGCTAAAGCACCGCAACCACATCTGTCCGATGCCTCATCCGCTGGACAACGCCGCCCGGGTGATATGAAACATTGGAACATTTTAGAATAGTTCTAAGGGTTCTTTTATGAGAACCCGCGGCCTGGAGTCAAGGCTGTCACGGTTTTTCCCTCTCCCAATGGAGGGGTGAGCAAGAGGTTCGCGTTCATGCCTGAAGTCATCTTTACGGGTCCTGCCGGTCGCATCGAGGGGCGCTATCAGCCTGCCAAGGAAAAAGGCGCTCCTATCGCCATCATCCTGCATCCGCACCCGCAGTTCGGCGGGACGATGAACAACCAGATCGTCTACAACCTGTACTACGACTTCGCGAAGCGCGGCTTCTCGGTGCTGCGGTTCAACTTCCGCGGCGTCGGCCGCAGCCAGGGCGCCTTCGACCATGGCCAGGGCGAACTCTCCGATGCGGCTGCCGCCCTCGATTGGGCGCAAGCCATGAACCCGGACGCCCGCGCCTGCTGGATCGCCGGCGTTTCCTTCGGCGCCTGGATCGGCATGCAGCTCCTCATGCGCCGCCCGGAGATCGAGGGCTTCATCTCGATTGCCGCCATGGCGAACCGCTACGACTTCTCGTTCCTCGCCCCCTGCCCGTCCTCCGGCCTCTTCGTGCACGGCTCGGAAGATCGTGTCGCCCCGGTCAAGGATGTGGTCAGCGTCATCGAGAAGGTGAAGACCCAGAAGGGCGTGAAGCTCGAACACGCGGTCATCGACGGCGCCAACCACTTCTTCGACGGCCGTGTCGACGAACTGATGGTGTCCGTCGACGAATACCTCGACAAGCGTCTCGGCACGGCTGAGGAAGCCGCCTAAAGGCAGCCCCGTCTACCAAGACAGCATACTGGGCAAATAAAGAAAAGGCCGGTGGGGTCGCCCACCGGGCTTTTGTATGAGATCGAGCAAAAACGGCTTACATCAGCACGAACTGATAAGAAGTCAGTGCCGTGCCGGCCTTCAGCTGTGCGAATTGCACCTGCACCGCTCCGCCGATGCCATCGTCATCGTAGGACACCGCGCCTGTGCCTTTGTCATAGACGATGCGATGCAACGAGGTCGTCGCAGTCGAGCCGACGGCAAATGCCGAGCTGTCCAGATTAAACCCGCTGATCGCTCCGAAAATGCTGCGGCTGAGCTGAATCTGATCGCCTTCCGTGGCGCTGAAATCGATGATCTGGTCGATATTGCTTGATGCGTTCAGCGCCACGTCGAAGCGGAACACATCCCGTCCTGCACGCCCCTCCAGCCAGTCCGAACCCTCACCACCAGTGAGCGTATCGTTGCCGCCGCCGCCCGACAGATAGTCGTTCCCGCCGGCACCGTACAGCTGGTCATTACCCTCATGGCCGTACAGGTCATTGCCGAAGTTGCTGCCCGTCAACAGGTCGTTGAACTGCGACCCGTGCACACCTTCAATTGAGATGTAGCTGTCGCCTGCCGCCTCGCCGGTATTGATGGAAGCGTTCAACAGATTTGCCACGACCGCAGAGCCGGCGTCGAAGTAGCTTGCGAAGTCATAGCCGTCACCGCCATGCAGCAGATCGCCACCGCCTCGACCCTGCAATGTGTCGTTGCCGCTGTCGCCGTAGAGTTCGTTGGCTTCGTGCGAGCCGCGCAGGTCATCGCTATAGACCGAACCCCCGATCCCCTCGATACCCGCATAGCTGTCACCAGCGGCCTCGCCGCTGTTGCGCCAGCTCTCGAGCAGGTCGGCGGTCACGCCGGCTGTGGCGGTGAAGTAGCCAGCATAGTCGAATCGTGCCCCGCCATCGATCCTGTCTGCCCCGAGCCAACCGACCAGATTGTCGCCGCCATCGCCGCCATACAGCGTGTCGTTACCGCCCTGGCCGAAGAGGGTGTCGCTGCCCTCGCGTCCGCTGAGGACGTTAATGTCATGATTGCCGGTGAGGGTGTCGGCAAAGCTTGAGCCCTCCAGCGCCTCGATGGAGGTATAGCTGTCGCCGGCAGCATCACCGGTGTTGGCGGCAGGATTAAGGAGGCTCGCCACGATACCGGAAGCGGCAGTGCGATAGCTGGCGGTGTCAAAGCCGTTCCAGCCGCCGTCGAGCGCATCGCCACCGAGCCCGCCGATCAGCGTATCATCGCCGCCACCGCCATTGAGGTAGTCCGCCCCACCCAGACCTGAGAGGTTGTCGAAGCCCTCGTGACCATAGAGGTTGTTGCCGATGTCATTACCGCTGATCGTGTCGTTCAGTTGCGATCCATGCACGCCCTCGATGCCACTATATGTGTCACCCGCGGCCTCGCCCGTGTTGCGCCAGGACTCCAAAAGACTGACGGTGACGGCATAGGTGGCGCGGTAATAGCTGACGAAGTCGAAGCCGGCACCGCCCTGCAGATTGTCTGCGCCAAGACCGCCCTGCAGATCGTCGTCGCCAACGCCTCCGTTCAACGTGTCATTACCGCTGAAGCCCTGGAGTTCATCGTTGCCGCTTCTTCCCTCCAGGGAGTTGTTGGCTTGGTTAGCGATGATCTTGTCACTGCCGCTGCCGCCGATGGCATTCTCGATGAGAGACCGCGGATTGCCCTGGTACTGGAAGGCATTATAGACGTTTCCGTTGACGAAGCTGTCGCTGGTCTTTCTAGCGAGCTTGCCCTGCGAAAACTTCGAGAAGCCGCCTGGGGTCAGATCAATCAGTGCACTGTCGGTGAAGTTCGATAGGTCATAGGTATCGACGCCGCCGCCGTCCCAGATCGTCAGGAAGATCTTTTTGTCCTCCCTGGCTGCCTGGCCAATGCCGTTGACGAACATCTCACCCGTTTCAGAATTCCAGCGGTAGACCGTGTTTGTGTCGTTCGTAACGAAATCGGCGCCGTACATCGCCTGAAGAGCAGCGATGTCGTACTGCATGAAGGTAGCGGGGCGCTCCTTCGTCTTATTGTAAGACATCACGGTGTATTCTGTTGAATCACGCGCAGCAGACACGCCCGGCAATCCAGGCACCGAGTCATGGGTATGTTTCAGACCTAGCGCATGACCCAACTCATGCAGAACCAAATAGTAGCTGGTTTCCCCTTTTGGGATATTCGTCGTTGCACCGTATTCGAGCCACGTCTCACCGCCATAGACAGGCATGCCAGGATAGTATCCCGTGCTTGTATCGATGACCGATCCGGACTGGAAGCCTGCTACTTTGATCATCGCATCATTGCGGCCCACGTAAGAGACGCCAACCTGGATGAAGCTGGCCAAAGCAGCCATGGCTTCATGTACGGCAGCCTCTGATTGTGCCGACAGGCGCTCGAATCCGGACGCACTGGGGTTGAACAGCGCGTAATCGCCTCGGGCGTCGGGAAGCGCATAAGTGATCGTATCACCCTTCCACTTGGAACCAGACAGCAATCCCGCGACGTCGCTGTCTGCGTGAGATGGGGTAAAGTACTGCGCGTCGCCGATGGTCATTCCCGGAAAATACTTGGCCATCAGAACATTGTAGCACAGAAGGAGGGACAGGATCCCGTCCACAACCCACTCGCCGATGTTCTTGAAGAAATCGACCGTGTCTTCTGCCGCGCCTTCGATCCAGTCCCAGGCGTCATTCAGCCAAGACATATCCCACCTCTTGCAATGATACTTTATTTCAATGTAGGACCGGGTTTTTGCCGCGTCAAGCTGACGCAGCGGAATAGAATGGTGCCCGAGTTTGGCCGACAAGGCGCTTGTTGCCTAAGTCTATTTTCCTATTGAGATCCTCCTAAGTGGATCTGAGGAAACCGGATGAAATCCTGCCGCGAAGCTGGTAGAGGGTCCTCTCACCTGCGACTAAGACCCCTGAGAGAGACGCGATGAACGCGCCGAAATCCGACTTCCTGAAGGTGCTCACCGAGCGAGGCTTCATTCACCAGACCTCGGATTTCGAGGGCGTAGATGCGGCGGCTCTGGAGAACCGGCTGACCACCTATGTCGGCTACGACTGCACCGGCCCGTCGCTCCATGTGGGGCACCTGCTCTCGATCATGATGCTGCACTGGCTGCAGAAGACCGGGGCCGGCAAGCCGATCACCCTCATGGGCGGCGGCACGACCCGGGTGGGCGACCCTTCCGGCAAGGACGAAAGTCGCAAACTCCTGACTGTCGAGCAGATCGAGGGCAACAAGGACAGCATCAAGACGGTCTTCTCCCGCTTCATCTCGTTCGGCGAGGGCAAGACCGATGCCATCATGGTCGACAATGCCGAGTGGCTGACGAAGCTCAACTATATCGAGTTCCTGCGCGACGTGGGCCGACACTTCTCGGTCAACCGCATGCTGTCCTTCGACAGCGTGAAGCTGCGTCTCGATCGGGAGCACGAGCTGTCATTCCTGGAATTCAACTACATGATCCTCCAGGCCTACGACTTCGCGGAGCTCAACAAGCGCTACGGCTGCATCCTGCAGATGGGCGGCTCGGACCAGTGGGGCAACATCGTCAACGGCATCGATCTCGGCCGCCGTCTCGGAACGCCGCAGCTCTATGCCGTCACCTGCCCCCTGCTCACCACGGCCTCCGGCGCCAAAATGGGCAAGACGGCCTCCGGCGCGGTGTGGCTCAATGCCGACAGCTTAAGCCCCTACGATTACTGGCAGTTCTGGCGCAACACCGAGGATGCGGATGTCGCCCGCTTCCTGAAGCTCTTCACGATATTGCCAATGGATGAGATCGCACGCCTTGAGGCGCTCCAGGGCGCCGACATCAACGAGGCCAAGAAGGTTCTCGCAACGGAAGCGACCGCCCTCCTCCACGGCCGCGAGGCAGCGGAACTGGCGGCTGAGACGGCTCGCAAGACGTTCGAACAGGGAGCGTTGGCCGAAAGCCTGCCTACCATCGAAATCGCATCCGATGTGCTCGAAGGCGGACTCGGCGTGCTGGTAGCCTTCGGGCCGGACTACGCCAAGCTCGTGCCCTCATCGAGCGAGGCGCGCCGGCAGATCAAGAGTGGCGGCCTCAAGGTCAACGACCAGACCGTCTCGGACGAGCGCGGCACGTTGAGCCTGTCGGATGTCACGGCCGAGGGCGTGATCAAGCTGTCCTTCGGCAAGAAGAAGCACGTGCTGCTGCGCGCGGTTTAGCCCTTATCGATCGGGCGCCGCCGGCAGAGAACCTGTCTGCGGCGCCTGCTCGCCTCCCACGCCAAAAAGCTTGCGCAGGAAGCCAGGCGCCACCGCCGAGAGCGGATTGACCGACAGGGACGGCGCGCTCGCCTGCCCGTTTAGGCGAAAATTGACGGCGAACAGTCCCTCGTTCTGCCCACCGCCGAGCAGCGGCCCGAACAGCGGCACCTGGGCGAACACGTTGTTGAGCCCGTAGGCCGGCACGAAGGTTCCCGACACGTCGAGGCGGTCGCGGGCATAGTCGATGAACCCGCCCAGGGTGAACCCGATCTGGTTGCCCCAGATAGCCGCATCTTTGAAATCGAGGCGCCCGGCGCTGCGGGAGAACTCAAGCCGCGCCTTGGTGAACTGGACCTCGTTCACGTCCACACGAACCAGCTGCGGTCTGCCGGCCCGATCGCGTCCGGCAACAACCTGGGTTTGAGTCGGAATGATGCGACGCAGGGCCGGCTCGTTGACGAGCGCAAAGGAGTGCATGATCACATGCCCGGCCTGCGGCTCGTCTCCCGTGGAGAGCTGCAGGATGAGATTGCCCCGCGACATGCGCTTGTAGATGTCGGTGAAGCGCAGGAGCGCGCCCGCATCCTCGGCCTGGATGATCACCACCGGGTTGCCCCCAGCTTGGGGAATGGTGCGGCCCAGGATATCGGTCGCGCCGAGGCGTCCCTTCAGATCGAGCTGTCGCAGGCTGTCCTTGCGCATGGATGCCTTGACGGAGGCATTGGTGATCGCCTCCTCGTTGAAGCCGGTCAGGATATTGAGGTTCAGGTCGAGGTCGAAATCCTTGCCGTCCTTGTTCGCCCCTCCACTGCGCCCGCCGGAGGTCGCTCCCCCACCTTTCACGAAGGGCCGCGCATCGCCCACATTGCCCCTGATCGTGACCCTGTAGACTCCGTTAGAACGCTCGATCTGGGCGCGCATGTCGTCACCGGGCGAGAGCTTGAAGGTCGAGAGCTCCGCCTTGTCGAGGCCGCCCTCGTTGTTGAGGGTGGCGTGGCCGCGCAGCTGAACATTGCCGCTGTCGAGCTGAAGGTCCCGGATCTCGCTCGTCAGCCCGTCCACTACGGTGAAGGTGAGCTTGCCCGGCCGACCGACCGGCTTCACCCAGCCCGGCACGAGTTGGTCGATCCCGGCCTTTGCCAAGTCCGCCTCGACATTGATAACCGAGGGCGCACTCTCGCCCAACGGCAGGCTCGCCTTGAGGCCGATGGTGCCGGTGAGCTGCGAGCCGAAGGACAGTCCGCGCCGGCTGCGGGCGGCCTCGTCGAGGGAGAAGGCAACGCTGGCCTGCCCGCCCTGCCGGTTCTTGTGGAGGTCGATGACGGCCGCGCTGCCGGCGAGCTTGCCGTTGCCTTTTACCGAAAGATCGCCCCGGCCATAGGCGATGGTCAGGTCTGCCCCCTCTAGGCGGTCCTTTCCGAAGAAGCCGTCGACGCCGAAATCGCTGATCGTTCCACCCACCTTCAGCGGCAGGTCCTTGAACTCGGGAATGTCATGGACCGGCATGCCGATGCCGACGCGCAGATCCGTCCTGCCCTTCATGGTGGCGGGATCGATGTTGAAGCCCGCGATCTCCTTGATCCGCGGTTCCAGCAGGAGTGCCCCCAAACCGTCGGCGCCTCCCGCGAGGCGGAAGTCGATGCGCGCTACCCCGTTGTCGTCCCAGTAATTGTCCAGGACAAAGGCGCCCTCGGAGGCCGACAGGGAACGGTCGTTCGCCATCTGGACCAGCCCGGCCGGGGCGCGAACGAGCACCTTCCTGCCGGTGACCTGGCCGGTGACGTTCAGGCCGGCGATTGGCGGGATGCCTTCGTCGACCTGCAGGGTGCCGTTGGAGACGGCGAAGTCGATCTTCAGGGACTCGTCGGGCGTCGGACCGCCGGTCAGCGCCTTCTCGATGTCAGCCCCGGTCATCGCCACCTTGAGATCGATGGACTCGAGCGTCCCGGCCTTCAGATGGGACACCAGATACCGCCGCACCGGCGGAGCCGCGGCCTCCGGCCAGAGCCGCAGGGCCGAGCGGATGTCGGTCTTCTCGGCCCGGACATCGAGCCTCAGTCCCTTCGGGTCGTCGGTGGCGGCCAGGAGACCGTTGATGCTGGCGGACAGCTCCGGACCTTTGAGCGTTATGCCGTTGATCCTGACACCGTCGTGCCCGGAGAGATCGGCCGTGAACTCGCTAACCTGCAGGGGCCGGTCCCCTGAAGCGGCTCCGGACCAGCTGATGTCCCGCCCACCCAGGTTGAGTCGCCAGGGATTGCTTCCGTTGGCAATCTGCAACCGGCCCTGCAAATTCAGGTTCGTGTCCCCGCCCTTCGCTTCGACGCGTTGGAGCTCAAGAGCCTTGGCGGCTTCGTTCCAGTGAGCCTCGATGACGGCCTTGTCGACCGGAAACGGAGAGGTGTCCGGATCCTGGATCTCGATCGTGCCGGGGCTGCTCTCGAGCCGCGTCTTCAGCTCCGTGACCCGTCCGTCCGCAAAGGCTAGGTCGAACCGGCCGGAGAACTCAAGGTCCGTGGTTGCCGGCACCTCGGAGGCTCCCGAGAGCAGGAGAATGTCGGTGATCGGCGCCCTCTCCGCCACGATGCTGGCCCGGTAGGCATCCTGGCCTTCGACCCTGGCGTCACCGTTCAGCTGCCAAGGCCCTTGTGGCCCCTCGACGGTTGCGGCGAACCGGCGGCCGCCCTCCTCGGTCCAGTCGAAGGCCGCGTTGACGCGCTGGAAGCGCGCCCGCTCGCGCCCGTCGGCATCAATGAAGACGAGGCGTGCATTGGTCAACTGGGCCTGGTTGAGCGAGTTCAGGACGCTTCTGGGACCGACGATGAGTTCGAGCAGCGATCCAACGGCGCCCGATACGGGAGAAGGCCCATTCACGTCGCGAGCCATCGAAGCAGCCGCTTCCTTGGAGGGCTCCTGCACGGCAGGGCCGGGCTGGGCGCCCTCTCCGTCAGCCCCCTGCACCGGCGAGAAGGAGAGCGAGCCGTCCCGGTTTACCCGGACCCGCAGTTGCAGATCGCGGACCTCGATGGCTTTGGGTTGGAGATTGGCCGTCAGGAGCGAGCTCAGATCCGCGCTCAGGATGGCATAGGGGGCCCGAAGCACGAGGTCGCCCCCGGGGGCGCGGATGTCGAGGCCGTTCGCCCGCAGGGCCGGTGAGCCGTCATGCAGCTCGATGGCTGTGTTGCGCAGCGTTACGGTCCAGCCGGGTCCAATGCGGGATGCCAGCGCCTCCGCAACCCGCTCGGGCAGACGGCCGAAGCTCATGGGAGCAGCCGACAGGCGCAGGTAGAGGAGCCCGAAGGCGGCCGCCAGGAAGACGATGAGCCCAAGCTTCACATAGAGAGTGCCACGCAACACGCGCCGGAGGAGGCTTCGTTTGGCCGGTTCTCGCCGGGACAACGTGTTACGCAAGGGCAGCTTCATTCTTGTGACGTTTGGCAATCCGGTTCTTGCGCAGGGGCGCCATTCAGGGAATCAAGGTACGTGACCTTAACCGCCTTGGAAGCGTCCCGCGACTGTTTCCCCTTCAGTCCTGCACATCAGAGGTTTCCAAACAGTACATTTCGCCAAAAGGAAGGCGTTTCATGACCCTTAGCATCGGAACCAGAGCTCCGGACTTCACTCTGCCTGCGACAGATGGTCGGGAGATCAGCCTCGACGGTCTCAAGGGCCGCAAGGTTGTGCTCTACTTCTACCCGAAGGACGATACCAGCGGCTGCACCCTTGAGGCACAGAACTTCCAGGCTTTGAAAGCCGAGTTCACGTCCGCCGATACCGAGATCGTGGGGGTCTCGCCTGACGGCTTGAAGAGCCACAACAAGTTCCGCGCCAAGTACGGCTTGGATTTCACCCTGGCCTCAGACGAGGCTACCGCGATGCTCCAGGCCTATGGGGTCTGGATCGAGAAGAGCATGTATGGCCGCAAGTACATGGGCGTCGAGCGCACCACGGTGCTGATCGACCGGAACGGCCTCATTGCTCAGCTCTGGTCCAAGGTGAAGGTGCCGGGCCATGCGGAGGAGGTGCTGAAGGCAGCCCAGGCGCTGGGTTAGCGACAGGGTAGCTCATTGCTGTCACGCATCAAATATTCCTAAGTTACATTATACATACAGTCCTTCTGAGCAGCGATCCTACGATGTCGAACTACACAGCCATTCTTTCTGGCCAAAGCTGGAATGCTTTTTCCGGTTTAAACACTGCCAAGAGACCCATCTTCCTCACTTATTCCTTCAATGCTGTGTCCGAGGGGACGTCTAAGTTCGGCAGCGCTGAGAAAGCCATGGCGAAAAAGGCCCTGAAGATGTGGGAGGACGCCTGCGGCATCCGCTTCCTTGAGGTCAAAAAGGGAGATGCCGAGCTGAAGTTTAAATGGGATTGGAACTGGTACACGGTCACCGCCTGGGCGGAATTCCCGGAACTCACTCGGGACAGACTCGATGGCTGGCAGGACCAAGTGCGGGATGAGAGCGGCGGAAATGTCTACCTGAACACCCAGAACCGCTCGGAGATCACCCGAAACCCGAATTTCATGCTTTACATCCTGCTTCACGAGATCGGGCACGCCTTGGGTCTCAAGCATCCTTTCCATAAGATGCCTCACAACAAGAAGCTGCTGAGCTCGGACCTCGACAACGTCAAGCACACGGTCATGAGCTACACGGGTGGCGACGCCGATATGGGACCGATAGAGCTCGGAGCCTTCGACATCGAGGCCATTCGCGCACTCTACGGCAGTCCTTCGCAGGATGGGCGTCAGGTGGCGAAATGGTACTGGAGCAAGACCAAGGAGACGCTGTCCCAGACCGGCAAGAGCAAGGCTGACATCATCTATGGCGTCAACGCCAAAGACATCATCAAGAGCGTCAGCGGCAATGACAAGCTCTACGGCTTTGCCGGCGATGACAGTCTCTACGGGGGAGCCGGCAACGATGTGCTGAGCGGCGGGGATGACGACGACAAGCTGTTCGGCAACTCCGGCAACGATGTCCTGAGAGGCGGTTACGGCGACGACGTCCTGCAGGGCTCCACAGGCGATGACAATATCGGCGGCGGGTACGGCGATGACATTCTCTACGGCGACTCCGGCAATGATGTCCTGAAGGGCGATGACGGCAATGATGCTCTGCAGGGCGGCTCAGGCAGCGATAATCTGGACGGCGGGGATGATGATGACACTCTGAACGGAGACATCGACAATGACATCCTGAGCGGTGGAGATGGCAACGACATCCTCCAGGGAGGCGACGGCAGCGACAACCTGGATGGTGGCTTCGAGAACGACATGCTCCATGGAGGCGCAGGCAGCGATACCCTGAATGGTGGCGCAGGCAGCGACCAGTTCGTTTTCGACACTTGGTTCAACGGTATCGACGATGTTGACTCGATCGTAGGGTTCAGCAACTGGGAGGGAGACAAAATCGTTCTGTCATCGACTGTCTTCTCCACCCTCACCAAAGGCGTATTGCGCTTTGAGGTGTTCGTGGAAGGATCGGTCGCGAAGGATGCGGATGACAGGATCCTCTTCGACTACACTGGGCGATCCCTATCCTACGACTCGGATGGCTCCGGCGCCAATGCTGCCCTGCGCTTTGCGCAATTCACGCAAACGGTGGCGATCAAGTCCTACGACTTTTTCATCGTGTAGATGTGACCGCTGATGGAAAAAGGCCCACTCTATCAAGTGGGCCTTCTTTTCTTAGTCGATGTCCTCGACCTCGGCGTCGCCGCCATAGACGCGCTGGGCCAGCGAGGCTTCCATAAAGGGATCAAGGTCGCCGTCGAGCACATCCTGCGGGCTCGTGGACTGGGCGCCGGTGCGCAGGTCCTTCACCATCTGGTAGGGCTGCAACACGTAGGAGCGGATCTGGTGGCCCCAGCCGATGTCGGTCTTGGCGGCCGCCTCGGCATTGGCCTTCTCCTCGCGCTTCTTCAACTCGGCCTCGTAGAGGCGCGCGCGCAGCATGTTCCAGGCCGTGGCCCGGTTCTTGTGCTGGGATCGCTCCTGCTGGCAGGCCACCACGATGCCGCTCGGAATATGCGTGATGCGCACCGCCGAGTCGGTGGTGTTCACGTGCTGGCCGCCCGCGCCCGACGAGCGGAACGTGTCGATCCGGCAGTCGGATTCCTTGATCTCGATGTTGATGCGGTCGTCCACCACCGGGTAGACCCACACCGACGCAAAGCTCGTATGCCGGCGGGCGTTGGAATCGTAGGGCGAGATGCGCACGAGACGGTGCACGCCGGACTCGGTCTTCAGCCAGCCATAGGCGTTGTGGCCCTTGATCAGGAGCGTGGCGCTCTTGATGCCGGCCTCTTCGCCGTCGGTGATTTCCAGAAGCTCGACCTTGTACTTCCGGCGCTCGGCCCAGCGGGCATACATGCGCTGGAGCATGTTGGCCCAGTCCTGGCTTTCCGTGCCGCCGGCGCCCGAGTGCACTTCCACATAGGTGTCGTTGGCATCGGCCTCGCCGGAGAGCAGGGTCTCGACTTGGCGGCGGGCGGCCTCTGCCTGCAGGCCGCGAATGGTCTCTTCGCCTTCCTTGATCGTGCTCTCGTCTTCCTCGGCCTCGCCGAGCTCGATCAGGGTGATGGCGTCCTCAAGGTCCTGCTCCATCCGCTTGATGGCGGTGATCTGGTCCTCCAGGGAGGTGCGCTCGCGCATGATCTTCTGCGCGGCGTCCGCGTCGTTCCAGAGGTCGGGACCTTCGGCCTGGGCGTTCAGTTCTGCGAGGCGTCGCTGGGCATTGTCCCAGTCAAAGATGCCTCCTCAGCAGCCCGACTGACTGCTTGGTCTCTTCTACGAGGTGTTGGATTTCGGCGCGCATCGTTCCGTTCGTTCTGTCCGTGCCTGTGATGACGGCGTCTTAGAGCATCAGGCCCCAAAGGGAAATGCACTTTGAGCCTATCGGCGCAAACCCTCCCGCCTGACTTGGCGGGAGGGCCTACGGTTGTCCTGATGTGGATGGTGTCGATATGGCGACGAGAGCCCGTCAGTACAATCCGCCGGGTCCGACACCGCCAGCCTGCCGGGGCGCTCCGGGAGGAGCTGGCGCGTATTCCGCCTGCGGGATTTCCTCAGGCTCCGGCGGGACGAATTCCGGCGGGGACTGGCCGGGCTTGAAGGCTTCCAGGATCGTGCCGCCGCCCTCGCCGCCCGCGCGGGTTCCGGTGGAAGCATTGACGCGGATGAGCTTGATGCCGGCCGGCACGCGGAACGGCGTCGCAGGCTTGTCCTTCAACGCCATCTGCATGAAGTCGCGGAAGACCGGTGCCGCATACTGGCCGGCGGTGGCCGCATTGCCCAGGGACTTCGGCTGGTCGTAGCCCAGGAACACGCCCACGGCGAGATCCGGCGAGAAGCCGACGAACCACACGTCCTTGGCGTCGTTGGTGGTGCCGGTCTTGCCCGCGAGCGGCTTGCCGACGGCCTTGACCGTCTGAGCGGTGCCGCGCTGGACCACGCCTTCCAGGATCGAGGTCATCTGGTAAGCCGTGAGCGGGTCGATCACCTGCTCTCGGTTCTCGGTGAGCTTGGGCGCAGCGCCGCCGTCCCACTTCTCAGCATTGCAGTTCGCGCATTTGCGGTCGTCGTGACGGTAGATCGTGCGGCCGTTGCGGTCCTGGATCTGGTCGATCAGGGTCGGCTTGATGCGGCGGCCGCCATTGGCGAACATCGAGTAGGCTGCCGTCATGCGCATGACCGTGGTCTCGCCGGCACCCAGCGACATGGAGAGCAGCGGCAGCATGTCGTCATAGACGCCGAAACGCCGGGAATATTCCGCGATCACCGGCATGCCGACCTCGTTGGAGAGGCGCACCGTCATCAGGTTCTTGGAATGCTCGATGCCATAGCGCAGGGTGCGCAGGCCGCCCGCCTTGCCGTCGTAGTTCTTCGGCGCCCAGGCCTCCTGGCCCGGCCCCATGTCGAGCACGAACGGCGCGTCCATGATCTGGGATGAGGGCGTATAGCCGTTGTCGAGCGCCGTCGCGTAGACGAGCGGCTTGAACGACGAGCCCGGCTGACGCATGGCCTGGATGGCCCGGTTGAACTCGCTCTGGTCGTAGGAGAAGCCGCCCACCATGGCGTGGACGCGGCCCGTATTCGGATCCATGGCCACGATGGCGCCGGAGATCTCGGGAATCTGGCGCAGGCGGAACTGTCCCTCCTTGTCGGCCAACGGCTCCACATAGACCACGTCGCCCACGGAAACGGCACGCTCGACGGGTCGGCGCGTCCATCTCACACCGTCGGCACCGACAGTGCCGGTTTCGCGCTCCTTCACCACCTGGCCGGAGGCCTCCCGCCTGGGCTGCAAGCCGACCTTGGCCTGTCCGCGCGCAACCTCCAGCACGACAGCGAGGCGCCAAGGCTGGACGTCGCCGAGGATCGGCACCTCGGACAGGGCCAGGCCCCATTCGCGGCCCGCCAGATCGATCTTCTGCTGAGCGCCGCGCCAGCCGCGCGCCTCGTCGAAGCGCACGAGGCCGTCGACGAGCGACTTGCGGGCCATGGCCTGCATCTTGGGATCGAGGGTCGAGCGGATCAGCAGGCCGCCTTCATAGAGGGTTTCCTCACCGTAGCGCTCGGCGATGTCGCGGCGCACGCCCTCGGCGAAATAGCCGGACGCAATGCTGTTCGGGGACACGTTGCGAGGCTTGACGTTGAGCGGCTCCTTCTGGGCGGCCTCCGCCGCCTCCTTGGAGATATAGCCGTTGACGGCCATACGCTCGATCACCCAGTTCCGGCGCTCGACGGCGGCCTTGCGCTGGCGGAACGGGTGGTAGTTGTTCGGCCCCTTCGGCAGGGCCGCGATATAGGCGGCTTCGGCGATGGTCAGCTCGTGGATCGACTTGCCGAAATAATCGAGGGCCGCGGCCGCGATGCCGTGCAGGTTGCGCCCCGGGGTCAGGGTCCCGAGGAAGATCTCGTTGAGGTAAAGCTCGAGGATCTTGTCCTTCGAGAAGGTCGATTCCATGCGCAGCGCGATCAGCGCCTCGCGGATCTTGCGCTCATAGCTCTTCTCGTTGCCGACCAGGAAGTTCTTGGCAACCTGCTGGGTGATCGTGGAGGCGCCCTGCTCCCGCGCCCCGCCCGAGCGCAGGTTGACCACGACAGCGCGGATAAGGCCCTCAGGGTCGATGCCCGGGTGCTTGTAGAAATTCTTGTCCTCGGCCGACAGGAAGGCTCCGATCACAAGCTTGGGCACGGAATCGATCGGCACGTAGAGCCGGCGCTCGCGGGCGTATTCGGCAATGAGGCTGCCGTCCGACGCGTGGATGCGGGTCATCACCGGCGGTTCGTAATCGGCCAGCTGGGCGTGCTCCGGCAGGTCCTTCGAATAGAACCAGAAGCCGTATGCGAGCCCGACAGCGCCGATCAGGAAGAAGATCGCTCCAACGCTGAAGAGAAAGCCGAAGAATCGTAGGACGAAGCGCATCCGAAGGTGTTCCATGACGGCGCCTTCAGGCGCCCGTTTATGTAGATCTTGAAAAGCGGACCCTCGTTATCCGATGAATCGCGCCCCCGCTACGGGTATCCACACCTACTCTATGGTAAAACTGCGGCAGCGCCCCTCCGGGCGAGCCGGGTCGCGAAAAAGCGGTCCACGGCATTCGACATGGCCGAGACCATCTTGGCCCGCCATTCCTCCGACATCAACAAATCTAAGTCTTTTTGGCTGGACAGATAGCCAAGTTCGACAAGAACGGACGGCACATCGTGCGCCCGCAGCACCTGGAAGCGGGCCTGCCGGTGGGGGTTCTTGTTGAGGCGGGCCACAGAATCGAACTCGCCCACGAGGCGGGTGGCGAAGCCGTGGGAGAAGCCGCGGGTCTCCCGAAGGGTGAGGTCCATCAGGATGTCGGACACATCGTCCGGCATCTCGCCCGATTCGACACCGGCCACCGCATCGGCCTTGTTTTCGCGGTCCGCCAGCCGGGCGGAATCGGCGTCGGACGCGCGCTCGGACCCGGTATAGACCGTCAGTCCGCGCACATCCTGCCCGCCAGAGATCGAGTCGGCATGGATCGAGATGAAGAGGTCGGCCTGGGCCGCGCGGGCGGCACGTACCCGGTCGCCCAGGGAGACGAACACGTCCTGGTCGCGGGTCATGAGCACCTTGTAGCGCCCGCCGTCCTCAAGCTTCTTCTTCAGCCTCTGGGCGAAGGAGAGCACCAGATCCTTCTCGGCCACGTTTCCGGAACCGGCCGCCGCACCCGGATCGATGCCGCCATGCCCGGGATCGATCATGATCACCGGACGGGCATCCTTGGCAGCCTGTACGACAGGCGCGGGGCCTTCCTTCGCTGGAGCGGCGCTTCCCGATGCGGCCTTGCGGAACTCCTCCCGATCGGCGCGGGAGAGTTCGATGGTCAGGATCGTGGCGGCGCCTGTCGCGTCCGGTGTGGTCGTCAGGCCGGAGACGATTGCCGGCTGCGCGAGCTCCATCACCACGCGGGAGCGGCCCGGCGCGAAAAGACCGTAACGGTAGGAGGCAATGAGCCCTTCCTTGCTGCGCCCGGCTTCGGCCGGCAGATGGAAGGCAACTTCCGGCAGGTCGATAATCAGCCTGTCCGGGCGCTCCATAAGGGAGACCTGCGCCGTGACGGGCTTCGAAAGGGTGACCTTGAACCGGGTCTTCGCCCCGTCCTGCTCAACGGCCGCGGCCGCGGCGATGATCGGGGTCGCGGGCTTAGCACTAGCTCCCAGTGCCCAGGCACGCCCCGTCCCGGCGGCGAGGATGATCGCCACGAGACACGCGCCAATAAGGCGTATGAAGGGGAAAAGAGGCATCGCTGATCGCTATGTTTCGAGCGTCCTTTCCTATACTCATAGTGGGCGTTTGGTTAACGGAACCTCACGCTCATCGGCCGTTTACTGAGACTCTGTTGCATTCATGGCACAGTGAGACAGCATCTTGCCAAATGCCCCATTCGATCTGTAATGATCTTGATCCCGTCCGGCATGGCCGAATCTGACGGCGGCTCCAGGGGAGACGGTTGTGTTGACCGATCCTTCAGGGACCGCCTCACCCTCGACAGGCTACGGACAGGATCACAGGGCGACGCCTGTCGCCACTCGCCGATGGCCGGTTCACCCGGCCCATCGATATCTACGAAAGGGCCGTCTCGAATGGTTGCAAACACGAAGTCAGCTATGACCTTCGTTTCTGCATCGTTCGAATCGCGCGTATCCCTTCGCGCACGCCCCAGCACCACCCTTTCCGGCCCAGTGCCGGCCCAATTCAACCCAGAATGCGCCCCCTCGCGGCGCAGGATGGCGATCGACAGCACTCCGAACGCAATTTCAGCCCGTCGCCTTCGCTTGCGGCGTGCCTTACCGCCCACAATGCGGCCCCTGCCTCAGGTCCTGCCCTCGATCGCCATGTCGAGAGTTCAACATGGCAAACAAGATGCTCATCGATGCCTCCCACCCGGAAGAAACCCGGGTCGTGGTGGTACGCGGTCAGAAGGTCGAAGAATTCGACTTCGAATCCGCTAACCGGAAGCAGCTGCGCGGGAATATCTATCTCGCCAAGGTCACCCGGGTCGAGCCGTCTCTCCAGGCGGCCTTTGTGGAATACGGCGGAAACCGCCACGGGTTCCTGGCTTTCAGCGAAATCCACCCCGATTACTACCAGATCCCGGTCGCCGACCGGCAAGCCCTGCTCGAAGCTGAAGCCGAGGCTCAGCGCGAGGAGGAGCACGAGGAGGAGCGCCGCAGCAGTCGTGGCGGCCGTCGTCGCCGTTCCTCGCCGCGGCGAGCCCAGAACGACGAGACCGTCGTCTCGACCGAAGCCGAGGCCGGCGCCGAGGAAGGCGTAGAGGCTGCTTCTCAGGGCGCTGAACCCAACGGCGAGGCAGCTCCTTCGGAGACCTCGGAAGCTGCGGCTCCGGCCGAGATCGAGGGTGCCACGCCCACCGAGGGCGCCAATGAAGAGGCTCTCGAAGCCGTCGAGGGATCAGCCCATATCGAGGCTCCGCAAGGTGACGAAACCACGGAAGAGGCCAAGTCGCCTTCGACGGACGACGACGCGGAATCCGACGACGAGGATGAATCCGACGAAGACGAGGACGACGTCGAGGAGCACGAGATCGTCGAGCAGCTCGGCGGCGACGACGCCATCGAGGATCTGCCCCAGCGCCGGCGCACGCCCCGCAAGCAGTACAAGATCCAGGAAGTCATCAAGCGCCGCCAGATCCTGCTGGTCCAGGTCGTCAAGGAAGAGCGCGGCAACAAGGGGGCGGCGCTCACCACCTACCTGTCGCTTGCCGGCCGCTATTCGGTGCTCATGCCCAACACGGGCCGGGGCGGTGGCATCTCGCGCAAGATCACCAACGCAGCCGACCGCAAGCGCCTGAAGGAAATCGCCCAGGAGCTGGAGGTGCCCGAGGGAATGGGCATCATCCTGCGCACGGCCGGCGCCTCGCGCACCAAGCCCGAGATCAAGCGCGACTACGAATACCTCATGCGCCTGTGGGAGAGCGTGCGCGAGCTGACCCTCAAGTCTGCCGCCCCTGCCCTCGTGTACGAGGAAGGCTCGCTGATCAAGCGCGCCATCCGCGACCTCTACAACAAGGACATCGACGACGTGATGGTCGCCGGTGAGGACGGCTATCGCGAGGCCAAGGACTTCATGCGGATGCTCATGCCGAGCCATTCGAAGCTGGTCCAGCCCTACCGCGATCCGCAGCCTCTCTTCGCCAAGTTCGGAGTCGAGGCCCAGCTCGATGCCATGTTCTCGAACGTGGTGACGCTGAAATCCGGCGGCTATCTCGTCATCAACCCGACGGAGGCACTCGTCTCCATCGACGTGAACTCGGGACGGTCCACCCGCGAGCACAACATCGAGGACACTGCGCTCCGCACGAACCTCGAAGCCTCCGAGGAGATCGCCCGCCAGCTGCGCCTGCGCGATCTTGCCGGCCTCATCGTCATCGACTTCATCGACATGGAGGAGAAGCGGAACAACCGCGCCGTCGAGAAGAAGCTGAACGAGTGCCTGAAGAACGACCGCGCCCGCATCCAGGTGGGCCGCATCTCGCCCTTCGGCCTGCTCGAGATGTCGCGCCAGCGCATCCGCACAGGCGTGCTCGAATCCTCCTCGATCCCCTGCCCGCACTGCGCCGGCACCGGCTTCGTGCGCTCGACGCCGTCCGTGGCCCTGCAGGTGCTGCGCTCGATCGAGGAAACCCTCATCAAGAATTCGGGCTACAACCTCGTGGTCCGCACCAGGATGGAAGCAGCCTTCTACATCCTGAACCAGAAGCGCATTCACCTGCGCGAGCTGGAGAGCCGCTTCGGCGTCGCGATCTCCATCGTGGCCGACGACACCCTGCAGGGCCACACCACCTACGCCATCGACCGCGGCGACCCTGCTCTCAAGCTGGAGCACAAGTCGGCCGCGACCGGCATCCAGATCGACGCCATCGTGCCCATGGACGAGCCTGAGGAGGATGAGGTCGAGACGGAAGAGGCCGCCGCCGAGGACACCGAGGCAGCCAGCGAGGAGCGCGGCGAGCCGGGCGAAAGCGAAGGTGATCGTCGCCGTCGCCGTCGCCGTCGTCGCCGTCGGGGCCGTGACCGCGAGGCTTCTGCCGGAACGGATCAGGGTGACGAGAGCGCCGAGGGCGACGAATCCGAAGGCGAGTCCGGTGAGGACGAGGCAGAAGTCCAGACATCCGAGGCGGCATCGGCGGAGGCTGGCGAATCCGAGGATGATCGCGGGGGACGCCGCCGCCGTCGCGGTCGCCGCGGGGGTCGTGGACGCGGCCGTGACGAGGCTGGCGAGTCCGCCCAGGAGGAAGGCTTCGTCGCCCCCGATCAGGCGGAAGCCGCACCGGTCTCCGACGCGTCTTCTCCCGCAGACTCGCAGCCCGTGGCCGAGATGCCTAAGCCTGCTGCCCAGGAAGAGCGCATCGTGGCTCCGCAACAGCCCGTGGCCGAGGAGCCTGCCGCTCCCGCAGCGGTCATCCCGGAGCCCGAGCCGGTCGCCGTCGTGCTGACCCCGCCCGACCCGGAGCGCCCCAAGCGCGCCGGCTGGTGGTCCAAGGCCAAGTCGGTCCTGAGCGGATCTTAAGGTTCAAAAAGAAATGCCCGGCTCGAAGCCGGGCATTTTTCGTTGAGGCTGTGCCTCCCACGTCATGGTCGGGCTTGTCCCGGCCATCCACGTCTTTGCCGCCTTAAAACGTGGATGCCCGCAACAAGTGCGGGCATGACGGCAAAGGGTCTGCGTCCTTACGTTAGCCACCCCTTCAGCCGCGCAACCGTCTCGCGGCAATCGTTCTCGGAGCCGGCGAAGGACAGGCGCAGGTAGTGCGAGCCCTCCAGCGGATCGAAGTCGAGACCAGGCGTTGCGGCGACGCCCGCCTCCTCCAGCATGCGCTTCGAGAAACCGATGGAGTCGTTCGTGAAGCGGGCGATGTCGGCATAGATGTAGAAGGCGCCGTCCACCGGGTGCATCTCGGTGATGCCGATCTTGGGCAGTTCCTCCAGCAGATAGGCGCGGTTGCGGGCGTAAGCGGCCTTGACGGCCTCGAGTTCCTCCATCGCATCGAAGGCGGCGAGCGCCGCCACCTGCGACAGGTAGGGCGGCGAGATGTAGAGGTTCTGGGCCAGGCGCTCGATGGGGCGCACGAGTCGCTCCGGCACCACGATCCACCCGATGCGCCAGCCGGTCATGCAGTAATATTTAGAGAACGAGTTGATCACGACTGCATCGTCGTCGGAGGCAAGCGCGGTCGAGGCCGGTTCGCCATAGGTGAGGCCGTGGTAGATCTCGTCGGACACGAACCACAGCCCCAGGCGGCGGCATATCTCGCCCAGGTCGGCGAGCGCCTTGCGGCCAATCATGGTGCCGGATGGGTTGGCCGGGCTCATAGCCAGGATGCCGTGCAGGGGCTTCTCCGCGTGAGCCTTCGCGACGGACTCGGCGGTCATGATCCAGCCGTCCGCCTTGGTGAGCGGGATCGTCACCGGCTCGATGCCGAGCGCCTCCAGGATGTTGCGATAGGCCGGATAGCCCGGCGCCGTGATCGCCACCCGCTGGCCCGGATCGAAAAGGCTCAAGAAAGCCAGCACGAACCCGGCCGAGGAGCCGGTGGTCACCACCACCCGCTCCGGTGCGATGCTCACCCCATAAGTGCCCTTATAATGCCGGGCGATCCGCTCGCGCAGGGCGGACATGCCAAGCGCCTCCGTATAGCCGACACGGCCAAGGTCGAGGGCCGCCTTTGCGGCCTCCCGCGCGGCTCGCGGCGCAGGCGCCGAGGGCTGACCCACCTCCATGTGGATCACGCTGTCTCCCCGCCGCTCCTTGGCGGCGGCCGCGCTCAGCACGTCCATGGCCAGGAACGAGGCGACGCGGTCCATGCGGCGCGCAATGAGGGGCTGGTGCAGATCGGCGGATGATTTGGTCATGGAGAGGGTCGTAGCCCGATGCGGAGATGGCCTCAAGATCGTTCACAAGTATGCACTGTCATTCCGGGGCCGCGCAGCGGAGCCCGGAATCCATAAACACGACGTCTCCATGGAGGTAGGCAGAGTCCCGCATCATTCTGAATCGTTAGCGGTTATGGATTCCGGGCTCGCTTTCGGCGCCCCGGAATGACAGTGAGGTCTGCGATACAAACCCGTGATTTGACGCCGCACGCCTTAAGCCGCTAACTCGCGATAGAATAGACGAGTCTCAAGTCCGCCTTGAACCATCCTTAAAGGACAGACTTGTCTCACGAACTCCACAAAGGACCCGAAATGCGCTCTTCGCTTCTCAGAATCGGTCAGGCCATCGCCCTTGTCGGCACCTTGGGCCTTGCCCAAGCCGCCATGGCGCAGAGCCCGGTTTTCACCGACCAGCAGAAGCAGGCCATCGGCGAGATCGTGAAGGACTACCTCATCAAGAACCCCGAGGTTCTGACCGAGGTGATCGCCGAGCTGGAGAAGCGGCAGGCGGAAGCGCAGCAGGTGGCCCAGGCCGGCGCCGTGAAGGAAACCCGGCAGTCGCTTTTGAACGCCTCGCATTCCTACGTGGTTGGCAACCCGTCGGGAGACGTCACCCTGGTCGAGTTCTTCGACTACAATTGCGGCTACTGCAAGAAGGCCCTGGCGGACGTCCAGGCCCTGATGAAGAGCGATCCCAAGCTCCGCGTCGTCCTGAAGGATTTCCCCGTCCTCGGCCCAGATTCCGTCGAGGCTAGCCGGGTGGCGCTCGCGGTCAAGAACCAGCTCCAGGGCCAGAAGCTCCTGGACTACCACGTGAAGGTCATGGACACCCGCGGTCGGGTGAACGGCGAGCGCGCCATGACGGTCGCCAAGGAGATGGGCATCGACATGGCCCGCCTGCAGAAGGACGTGGAGAGCGCCGAGATCCGCAACGCCCTCCAGGAGAACATGGCGCTCGGCGACAAGCTGAACCTCTCCGGGACCCCCGCCTTCATTGTCGGCGAGACGGTGATCCCCGGCGCAGTCGGCTTGGAGCCCCTGAAGCAGCTCGTGGACAATGTCCGCCAGTGCGGCAAGGCGAATTGCGGGTAGTCCAACTCGCTCTGGCATTCCGGGGCCGCGCAGCGGAGCCCGGATTCCATAAACACGACACCTCAAGAACGGGCTAGCAGCGTTACGCTTCTTTCTGTGTGGTTAGCGGTTATGGATTCCGGGCTCGCCTGCGGCGCCCCGGAATGACAGTGGGATCCGCAATAAAGGCTCGAAACGCCACTCTGCCCTATCGGATCCCCCCGCCAAGCTTGGGAAAGCCCCGGTTTTCCCCTTCCCCCCTGCCCGCCTTTTGGCTAAGAGGGCGTTTCGGCTCCGCCTGGCGGGGCTTCAAGGAACGCTCCTTAACCCCATGACCACCGTCTTCGTCCTCAATGGACCCAACCTCAACCTGCTCGGCCGCAGGGAGCCTCAGATCTATGGCAGCACCACGCTGGCCGACGTCGAGAAGCTCGTGCGCGAGAAGGCCGAGGCCCTTGGGGCGGCAGTCACCTTCCGCCAGTCGAACCATGAGGGACATCTGGTCGACTGGATCCACGAGGCGGGAGCTCAGGGAGCCGGCATCGTCATCAATGCCGGTGCCTACACCCACACCTCGATCGCGCTCCGCGATGCCATCTCCGGCAGCGGCGCTCCGACGGTCGAGATCCATCTTTCGAATGTTCATGCTCGCGAGGGCTTTCGCCATCGCTCGCTCATAGCGCCCGTCTCCGTCGGCGTGATCTGTGGTTTCGGGCCCATGAGCTACCTGCTCGGCCTGGAAGCGGTTCACCGGGTGATGGCCGAGCGGGTCCGCCAGGCGAAACCCTCCCAGCACTAATTCCTCAAAAAAGCAGAGGTAAGCCCCATGGCCAAGGAAAACCCTTTCGATCCTGATCTCGTCCGCGAGCTGGCGAATCTGATCGCCGACACGGATCTCAGCGAGATCGAAGTGGAGAAGGGCGACCTTCGCATCCGCGTGGCGCGCATGGTCACGGCCGCCGTGACCGTTCCGGTGGCGGCTCCCGCAGCTCAACATGCTCCTGCTCCGGTCGTGGCACCGCCGCCATCCGTGGCCGCTGCGGCCGAGGCTGCCACGAAGGCGGGCGCACCCAACCCGGGCGCCGTGCTCTCGCCGATGGTCGGCACTGCCTACCGCAAGCCGTCGCCGGATGCGAAGAACTTCGTCGAGATCGGCTCCAAGGTGCAGGCCGGCGACAAGGTGCTGCTCGTCGAGGCCATGAAGACCTTCAACGAGATCGTGGCGCCCCGCGCCGGCACCGTGACGGCCATCTTTGTCGAAGACGGAACCCCTGTTGAATACGGCGAACCCCTCCTCGTCATCGAGTAAGGCGCGATATGTTCGATAAGATCCTGATTGCCAATCGAGGCGAGATCGCCCTGCGCATCCTGCGCGCCGCGAAGGAGCTCGGCATTGCCACCGTGGCGGTGCATTCCACCGCCGACGCGGATGCCATGCATGTGCGCCTTGCCGACGAGAGCGTGTGCATCGGCCCGCCGGCCGCCCGCGACAGCTATCTCAACATCCCGGCCCTGATCGCCGCCTGCGAGATCACCGGCGCCGATGCGATCCATCCCGGCTACGGCTTCCTGTCCGAGAACGCGCGCTTCGCGGAGGTGCTGGAGCATCACCGCATCGCCTTCATCGGCCCGAAGGCGGAACACATCCGCATCATGGGCGACAAGATCGAGGCCAAGCGCACGGCCAAGCGCCTGGGCATCCCTTGCGTGCCCGGCTCGGAAGGCGGCATCACCGACGACGACGAGGCCAAGCGCGTCGCCAAGGAGATCGGCTATCCGGTGATCATCAAGGCGGCGGCCGGCGGCGGCGGGCGCGGCATGAAGGTGGCGCGGACGGAAGAGGACCTCGTCCACGCGCTTCAGACCGCGAAGACGGAGGCCAAGGCCGCCTTCGGCGATGATGCGGTCTACATCGAGAAATATCTCGAGAAGCCGCGCCACATCGAGATCCAGATTCTCGGCGACGGCAAGGGCGGCGCCATTCATCTGGGCGAGCGCGACTGCTCGCTCCAGCGCCGTCACCAGAAGGTCTGGGAGGAAGGCCCCTCGCCGGCCCTCAACGTCGAGATGCGTGAGCGCATCGGCGGCGTCGTGGCCAAGGCCATGCAGGAGCTCCAATATGCAGGCGCAGGCACCATCGAGTTCCTCTACGAGGACGGCGAGTTCTACTTCATCGAGATGAACACCCGCATCCAGGTGGAGCACCCCGTCACAGAGATGATCACCGGCATCGACCTGGTGAACGAGCAGATCCGCGTGGCGGCAGGCCATCCGCTCTCGGTGAGGCAGGAAGACATCAGGATCGAGGGCCATGCCATCGAGTGCCGCGTGAATGCCGAGCATCCATCGACCTTCCGCCCCTCGCCCGGCACGATCAGCTACTTCCATCCGCCCGGCGGCCTCGGCGTGCGCGTCGATTCGGCGGCTTATCAGGGCTACCGCATCCCGCCGCACTACGACTCCCTTGTGGGCAAGCTCATCGTCCATGGCCGCACCCGCAACGAGTGCCTCATGCGCCTGCGCCGGGCTCTCGACGAGTTTGTGGTCGACGGCATCGACACCACGCTCCCGCTCTTCCGCACCCTGGTGCGCAATCCGGAGATCCAGAACGGCCAGTACGACATCCACTGGCTGGAGAATTTCCTGAAGACGGGCGGGCTCGGCGACGAGCAGCCGTGAGGCGCTGAAAAAATTAGGCTTGCTCCGGAAAGTTATGTAACATCATACGAACTTACCCGAGCAAGCCGACCGACCATGACCACCGCCCAGCCAGCTTCCTCTAAGGAAGGCGTGAAAGCCTTCCTTCTCAAGCATGGTCTCGATCTCGGTGGAACGATTGGTGACGGCCTGATCTGGGAAGCTCCTGTGAAGATCTTCCACTCAGCCCATGTGGCGGGAGCAGAGATCGGGGCTTACTCCTACATTTCTCCCCGAACCGAGATTCAGCACGCCATCATCGGGCGGTACTGCTCTATCGGCGACAACGTGAACATGCGCGGGAGCGCCCATCCCAAGGAATGGCTTTCATCCCACCCCTTCCCGTATACGAATCTCTATTCTCATAGCCGCAAATACCGGCCGCCCTTCACCTTCGAGGGCTACGGCAAGAGAACGCAGATCGGGCACGATGTCTGGATCGGCTCCCGCGCCATCATTCTTCCTGGCGTGACGATTGGAGCCGGGGCGATCATCGGAACCGGCGCCGTGGTGGCGAAGGACGTGCCTCCCTATGCGGTCGCTGTTGGGAATCCCGTGCA
Source organism: Microvirga arabica (assembly GCF_016811235.1). Taxonomy (GTDB): domain Bacteria; phylum Pseudomonadota; class Alphaproteobacteria; order Rhizobiales; family Beijerinckiaceae; genus Microvirga; species Microvirga arabica. The sequence goes on along the minus strand of NZ_JAFBID010000042.1, from coordinate 10,722 downwards.
GGTGGTGAAATACCTGTTCGAGCCTTCGCTTGTCAAACGACTTCAGCAGAGCGAGTGGTGGACCTACGATCTGCCCAAGTACCTCGAGCAGCGGCCAGACGTTCCGCTCGATGATCCGGAGCAAATGCTCGACTTCCTGGCTCGGCACGGCGCCGACATTCCCCGCATCGAGACGACCCGCAAGAGCTATTCACGGCAGAGCAACAAAATCGTTGTTCGAAGCCTCCAGGCGGCTGGGACCTGAACCCAGTCACGGGCGTTGTCGGATCAGGAGCGGTGACACAAGTTGGACGGAGTCATCATTCCTTGGTACAAAATCAAGCATGAGCCATGCGTCTGATCACGCACCCGAGATTACCGCCGATATCCTGCTGAAAGCCTACGCAGCCGGGATCTTTCCCATGGCGGAGGATGCGGATGATCCGTCCTTGTTCTGGGTTGAGCCGCGCGAGCGGGGAATCATTCCCCTCAATGATTTCCACATCTCTAAGCGCCTCGCCCGCACCGTTCGTTCCGATGTCTTCCAGGTTCGGGTCGACCAGGATTTCGATGCGGTGATCGCCGGTTGCGCCGCGCCCGCGGCCGACCGGGAGAAGACCTGGATCAGCCGGCGGATCCGGGAGCTCTACGGCGAGCTCTTCGATGCCGGCTACTGCCACACCGTAGAGGTCTATCAGGAGGGCCGTCTGGTCGGCGGGCTTTACGGGGTCAGGCTGAACGGCGCCTTCTTCGGCGAGAGCATGTTCCATACGGAGCGCGATGCCTCGAAGGTGGCCCTCGTGCATCTCGTGGCGCGCCTGCGCCGGGGCGGGTTCTCTCTGCTGGACACGCAGTTCGTGACCTCGCACCTGGCGCAGTTCGGCGCCACCGAGGTTCCGCGGCGGACCTATAAGCAGATGCTGCGAAATGCCATGGAGCATGGGGCCGACTGGAGCGTCTGGCCGCGAGACAGGATTGTGAGCGGGGAGGAAGCGCTCGCCGCCATCAGCTCCCCTTAATTCGGGCGATCCGAGTTGATGATCGGCGCGGCCGGGCGCCGGGCAGGCTGCTGGCGCTGAGGCGCCGGCTGGCGTAGGGGTGCAGTCTCGACGGCAGGCGGACGCGGGGCGGTGCCTCCGGCCGGGGTCATGATGTCGCCGGGCCGCGCCGGATCGTTCGGGCCGCGGGCTGCGTCCTGGATCGGCGGCAGTTCCTCGGGGGTTTCCTTTGGCTCCGCGATCACCTCGGTGCCGCCTTTGCAGTCCACGAGCCAGATGTCGTAGACCGGGTGCTCAAGGCCGTGCAGGCCGGGGCTCGCGGCAAAGAGCCAGCCGGAGAAGACCCGCTTGCCCTTTCCTTCAGATCCGGGCTCGTCCACCTCGATGAACGACGTGGTGTTCGGCGTTTCCGTGGGCGGCTTGGTGAAGCAGACCCGCGGCGTCACCTGGAGCGCGCCGAACTGAACCGTCTCATCGACCGCCACCTCGAACGACACGATTCGCCCGGTGATCTTGTCGAGGCCCGAGAACACGGCCGTGGGATTCTTGATCCTGTCCGCCTGTGCTGCGCCGAGGCCGCCGAGTAGCGATGCGAACACCAGGGCCGCCCGCGTCCATCCGAGTTTCATCATGCTGTCCAAGCCAAGTTCGATCTGGCGTTTCCCGTGCGGCCAAGCCTGGCCGCGCCCGCTGTCACTTCGGCAACGCGATAGCACGTGAACCATGATGGAAAAAGGGCAAGCCGGGAAGATAAGGCCCACGGTCGCCCTGCCCTGAAGCTCAGCCCGCCTGCGAGAGCGCCCGGAGCCCGCCGCGAAGAGCTTCAGGCTGCACCTCCGGCAAGCCTGCCTCGATGGCGGCGTGAAGGTCGCGCCAGATCGGAACGGCTGCGGCCAGCACCTCCCGCCCCCGGTCCGTGAGGCCGAGAAGGCGGTTGCGGCGGTCCTCCGGATCGCGGGCGATAGTCACGAGCCCATCCCGCTCGAGCGGCTTCAGGGCGGCAGTCAGCGTGGTCCGGTCCATGGCCAGCAGCTGCGCGACGGGGCCGATCGGCGGAGGCTTGGGCCGGTTGAGGGCATTGAGCAGGGAGAATTGGCCCGAGGTGATCCCAGTCGGCCGCAGCGCCTCGTCGAAGCGCCGCGACAGGGCGCGGGCTGCCCGCTGCGCATGCAGGCACAGGCAGGTGTCACGGACTAGGTGGGTTGTCTCGTAGGAAATCGCTTGCTCGTTTGACATGCTCTATTTAGGTTGATGTCAACGTAAATGTCAAGAGAAACATGCAACGAAGTGTCACGATGGGATGCTTCGCTGACCTACAGTTCAGAGAAACGAGGGAGAGACGCCATGGCCTATGTAGACGGGTTTGTGTTGGCCGTTCCGGCTGACAAGAAGGAAATTTACCGGAAGCATGCGGCCGAGGCGGCGCCCCTGTTCAAGGAGTTCGGCGCCACCCGCATGGTCGAATGCTGGGGCGATGATGTGCCCGACGGCAAGCTTACCGATTTCCGCCGCTCCGTGCAGGCGAAGGACGATGAGGTCGTAGTCTTCAGCTGGATTGAATACCCATCCAAGGAAGTTCGCGACGCTGCCCAAGAGAAGATCATGACCGACCCGCGGATGGAGGCCATGGGCCAGCAGATGCCCTTCGACGGCAAGCGCATGATCTTCGGCGGCTTCATGCCGATCCTCGACGTCTGAGGTGCACCATGACCAACAAGCATGGCGACTTCATCTGGTACGAACTCCTGACGACCGACGTCGACGCTGCCGCCCGATTCTACGGCACGGTGATCGGCTGGCAGAGCCGGGCGATGGAAGAAGCCGATAACGGCTACAGGCTCTTCGCGATGGGCAGCACCGACATTGCCGGCTTCATGCCAGTTCCGGCAAAGGCCGAAGGCATGCGCCCGGGATGGCTCGGCTATGTCGGCGTCGACAACGTCGATGAAGCGGCTGCCGACATCGTTCAAGCGGGTGGCGCGCAGCACATGCCGCCGACCGACATTCCGGGCGTCGGCCGCTTCGCCCTGCTGGCGGATCCGCAAGGCGTCCCGTTCTACGTAATGCGCGGCGCGTCGGAGGAAACGAGCACATCCTTCTCGCCGAACGGCATTGGGCATTGCCAGTGGAACGAACTCTCCACCAGCGATCCGGCAGCGGCGCTCGCCTTCTACAAGGCCCGTTTCGGCTGGGAGAAGGGCGACGCCATGCCCATGGGCGAGATGGGCGACTATCAGTTCATCAACCAGGGCGACCAGACGATCGGCGCCGTGATGCGGCACATGCCTGGAGGACCGCCCCCCATGTGGAACTTCTACTTCGGCATCGCCGACATCGATGCCGCTGCGCAGGCGGTGTCCGGCAATGGCGGCAGCATTCATTACGGACCCGCCGAAGTTCCTGGCAACATCTACATCATCGTCGCCAGCGATCCGCAGGGAGCCCTGTTCGGCCTCGTCGGCCCGCGCAAATCGTAAACTCGACCATCGAGGAGCATCCCATGCACGACACGCTCGTTCCCGCCGAAGAACTCGCGCGCCGCTCCCCGGTGCGCTTTCCGAACGAGAGCGCCGAGTACCGCGCGGCCCGCACCGCCCTGCTGGCAGAGGAGATCGAGCTGCGGCGACACCTAGAGCGCGTCGCGGCCCAGCGCCGGGCCCTGCCGCCCGGCGGCGAGGTGACAGGTGACTACCGCTTCGAGGGCGAGAACGGCCCGGTGAGCTTCGCCGACCTCTTCGGCGACAAGCAGTCGCTTGCCATCTACAGCTACATGTTTGGCCCGCAGCGCGAGCGCCCCTGCCCCATGTGCACCAACCTGCTCGGTGCGTTCGAAGGTAACGGCGCCGACATTCAGCAGCGCATGGCGCTTGCCGTCGTGGCGCGCTCCCCGATCGAGCGGCTGATTGCATGGAAAAAGGAACGTGGCTGGGCGAACCTGCGGCTCTACACCGATCTCACCGGCAACTATTCCCGCGATTACCACGGGGTGCTTGAGGACGGCTCGGAGATCCCGAGCTTCAACGTCTTCACCCGCCGCGACGGCACCATCCGGCATTTCTGGAGCGGAGAGATGACCGGCGATTCCGCCGATCCAGGCCAGGACCCGCGCGGCGCCCCTGATCTCGCCCCCCTGTGGAACGTGCTCGACATGACACCCGAGGGCCGCGGCACGGATTGGTATCCAAAGCTGAATTACGGAACGTAGTCTCGTACGGAAACACGAACGCCCTTCTGTTTCGTTGGGCTGTTCATGATCGGGACTGGTCGACTAAGCTCTCACGCCTGCGAGCGACCTTGGGAGCGAACATACCTGCATGAGCCAAGCCCAATTTCCAGGTGACGATGCCCGACGACAACTCGGCTTCCTGTCGCTGGCTGAAACCGCTGCCCTCGCCCATCGCGGCGTTCTGATCCCGGATCCCAGATCAGCTCTGGTATCTGCCGATGTGCAGCTGGAGGACGGCATCGTTCTTTGGCCAAACGTCGTTCTTCAGGCTTTGGATCTTGGACGGATCGTGATCGGACGAGGGACGTATCTCCTCCCTGGAACGCGCATCGTCGCCACCGGCGGAACGATCACTATCGGCGCGGGCGTCGAGATCGGCGAGGAAGGCGGCTTCACGATCAAGGCCGGCTCAAGCGAGGTCATCGAGATCGGCGACGGTGCCCGCCTCCTCGGCGGCGGGTCGCTGAGCCATTCGTGCCGCATCGGCCGCGGTGCTCAGATCCTGGGGCCGATCCGATGTCAGAACTGCACCCTGGGCGATGGCGGCACCTACCGCGATCCGGAGCCTGACGAGCGCGGCGGAGTTCTGAAGGGCTCGGGCGTCGCACGCAATGTGGAGGTGCCGCGAGGCCATGTCATTCAAGCCTTCGGCCTCTTTTCCGAGGCACCTGTGAGGCGCCAATCTTACTTCCATCCGAAGGGTTGAAGCTGATGACCCATATCGTTCTCTTCCATTCTGTCCTTGGCCTGAGGCCAGCCGAGCGGGAGATTGCCGCAGCCTTCGAGGCGGATGGCCATACGGTCATTCTGCCCGACCTCTACGGCGGTCGGCCAGTCGATTCTTATGACGAAGGCTTTCGTTTGAAAGAGGAAATCGGCCAAGAGGCGATCGAGGTGCGAGCCCGCGCGGCGCTGGCAGAGGCGCCCGAGGATGCGGTCCTTGCCGGCATTTCCGTCGGGGCGTTCCTGATTGGACGGTTCTGGGGCGGGCGGCCCCGCATGCCGGGCGCCCTGCTTCTGGCCGGACCAGCTCCTTGGATGCAGCCCCGGCGCGCCGGCTTGCCGGTCTCAGCGCACATTGCCCGTCCCGACCCCTTCGACGAGGAGCAGGTCTTCACCGATTGGGCCGGCGAAGCGGGAGATATCGCCCTGGACCTGCATCGCTATGACGGCGTGGGACATTATTTTCTCGACCGCAGCCTGCCCGATTACGATGCTGCGGCCGCCGCCCGATGCCTGGAGCGATGCCGCGCATTTCTGCGCCGGTTCTGAGGGCGCAGGCTTACACCTCAGCTCAGGGCCAATCCTGCTCGATTGGATTCGGCGCCGGCTCGGTCATCGGGTCGCCCGCCTCCACGCGCTTTTCGAAATGCGCCGTCGAGCAGGCATGAGAACACAGAAGCCCTCGCTCCGACCAATAGGCCGGACCGCTCTCAACCCGCCCGGCATGATAGGTGAAGTCGGCATGGCCATAGGGCAGCCCGCACTCGATGCAGGTGCGGGCTTGGGCTTTCTTCAGCATGAGGAGTCAGGAGGAGGCCTGGAGCCTCACTCCCCCGGGGTCCACGGCACGTAATCGCCCGTGGCGGCGGGGCGCTGGCCGGACCCGAGCTGGGACCCTTGCGGCCGGTAGGCCTGGGTCGTGCCCGTCATGTTCGGCACGTAGGGCTTTTCCCACGGGCGCGGCTGGTAGGCCTCCTCGCTCGGAGGCACGTCGCCGTTATGGCACAGCCAGGCGCGCCAGCCGGGCGGCACCTTCGAGGCATCGGCCTCGCCGTTATAGACGACCCAGCGGCGCTCGGCGCCCACATTCGAGTCGATCGCCTGCGCCTGCGTGTAGCGGTAGTACGTGTTGCCGAACTCGTCCGTGCCCACGAACACGCCCTTGCGCCAGGTGAAGAATCGCGTGCCGAGGGTCTGTCCGTTCCACCAGGTGAAGAACTGGGTGAAAAACTCTTTCATGCTGCTGCCGCCGGAGGGGTTCGTGAAGTTGCGCGGAATATGGCCGCAAGGGTCGGTGAAGTCCAGCCTTCTGAGTCGCGAAAACCCGGCTGATTCTCGGATCCACCCCTTCCCCAGGGGTGGGAGCGGAATTTCGCGCAATCAGGCCATTTCGGGTCCGGAACGGGCGCCTGACACCCGGACCACGAATTGATGCGCCGGCACAACATATACCCGCCGTTAAGCATGACTCCACGTGGGCCCCTGAGCCGGCGAAGCTTGGCCATTGCAAAAATCGGGAACGGATTCTCAGAGGAGTCTGAGAGGCTTAGCCGGAAGGGGAATTGTTATCCACAATTCTCACAGCTACACACAACATATAGTTCGGAACTGTGAGCCGCGACACAAGTTCTTGACGTGAGGCTCGCAACACGACTAGCTTGCCGGGGTACCGACCAGAGACCGGCGGCCGACCTGAAGAGGCCGGTTGAACACTCCCCAGAGCAGGCGTCAGAGCCCGTGGCAACACCGTTGCCGCGCCACCTGTGACGCCCGAACGGGGCCGTAACTCAGGCGTGTTGCGTGGGCGATCCGACAAAGAACGGATCGTTGGGGCGTCGAATAATTATTTGGGCTGATGAGCTGCGGGGCAAATCGCGGCCATGGGGACGTTTGTCCTCAATACTTAGGATGTGACCTATGCGGATCGAGCGGCGTTATACGAAGTCTGGCCAATCGCCTTATTCCTCCCTCGCCTTCCGGCTCGCCACGAGCGAGATCCGCAATCCGGACGGCTCGGTGGTCTTCAAGCTTGAGAACATCGAGGTTCCCGAGACCTGGAGCCAGGTGGCCTCGGACGTGCTGGCCCAGAAGTATTTCCGCAAGGCCGGCGTCCCGGCCCGCCTGAAGAAGGTGGAAGAGAACGACGTTCCGTCCTGGCTGTGGCGCTCCGTGCCGGATGAAGCCGCCCTCTCCTCTCTGCCTGAGGATCAGCGCCTCGGCTCCGAGATCTCCTCCAAGCAGGTCTTCGACCGTCTTGCCGGCTGCTGGACCTATTGGGGCTGGAAAGGCGGCTATTTCTCGTCCGAGGAAGACGCCCAGGCCTTCTATGACGAGCTGCGCTTCATGCTCGCCAACCAGATGGTGGCGCCGAACTCCCCGCAATGGTTCAACACCGGCCTGCACTGGGCCTACGGCATCGACGGTCCTGGCCAGGGCCACTATTACGTGGACTACAAGACCGGCAAGCTCACCAAGTCCAAGTCGTCCTACGAGCACCCGCAGCCGCATGCCTGCTTCATCCAGGGCGTCGAGGACGACCTGGTGAACGAGGGCGGCATCATGGACCTGTGGGTCCGTGAGGCACGCCTGTTCAAGTACGGCTCCGGCACCGGCTCCAACTTCTCGAAGCTGCGCGGCGAGGGCGAGAAGCTCTCCGGCGGCGGCCGCTCGTCCGGCCTCATGAGCTTCCTCAAGATCGGCGACCGGGCCGCCGGCGCGATCAAGTCGGGCGGCACCACGCGGCGCGCCGCCAAGATGGTGGTGGTCGACGTCGATCACCCGGATATCGAGAGCTACATCGACTGGAAGGTGAAGGAGGAGCAGAAGGTTGCGGCCCTCGTGACCGGCTCCAAGCTCGCCGCCAAGCACCTCAAGGCCATCATGAAGGCCTGCATTAACTGCGAGGCCGAGGGCGATGCCTGCTTCGATCCGGAGAAGAACCCGGCTCTGAAGAAGGAAATCAAGCTGGCCCGCCGCGTCCAGATTCCGGACAACTACATCAAGCGCGTCATCCAGTTCGCCAAGCAGGGCTACACGGACATCGACTTCCCCGTGTACGATACCGATTGGGACTCGGAGGCCTATCTCACGGTTTCGGGCCAGAACTCCAACAACTCCGTCTCCCTCACCGACGACTTTTTGCGCGCGGTCGAGAACGATGCCGACTGGCACCTCACCGCCCGCAAGGACGGCAAGGTGGTGAAGACCCTGAAGGCCCGCGACCTGTGGGAGCAGATCGGCCACGCCGCCTGGGCGTCCGCCGATCCCGGCCTGCACTTCAACACCACCATGAACGACTGGCACACCAGCCCTGCCGGTGGCCGCATCCGGGCGTCGAACCCGTGCTCGGAATACATGTTCCTGGATGACACGGCGTGCAATCTCGCCTCCGCCAACCTGCTGCAGTTCTTCGACCGCCAGAACCACAAGTTCGACGCGGAATCCTTCGAGCATGCCTGCCGCCTCTGGACGGTGGTGCTCGAAATCTCGGTCATGATGGCGCAGTTCCCCTCGAAGGAGATCGCGCAGCTGTCTTACGAGTACCGCACGCTGGGCCTCGGCTTCGCGAATATTGGCGGCCTGCTTATGACCATGGGCCTGCCCTATGACAGCGATGCCGGCCGTGCCCTCGGCGGCGCGATCACGGCGATCATGACCGGCGTGTCCTATGCCACCTCGGCCGAGATGGCCGGTGAGCTCGGGCCGTTCCCGAACTACAAGGCCAACGCGAAGCACATGCTGCGCGTGATCCGCAACCATCGCCGCGCAGCCCATGGCGAGGCGCAAGGGTACGAGGGCCTGGCCGTCAACCCGGTCCCGCTCGATCACGCCTCCTGCCCCGACCAGGACCTCGTCGCCCATGCCAAGTCCGCCTGGGACAAGGCCCTGGAGCTCGGCGAGAAGAACGGCTACCGCAACGCGCAATCCACCGTGATCGCCCCCACGGGCACGATCGGCCTCGTGATGGATTGCGACACCACCGGCATCGAGCCCGACTTCGCGCTCGTGAAGTTCAAGAAGCTCGCCGGCGGCGGCTACTTCAAGATCATCAACCGGGCCGTGCCCGACGCGCTCCGTGCGCTGGGCTACCGCGAGCATGAGATCGCCGAGATCGAGGCCTATGCGGTCGGCCACGGCTCCATGAAGCAGGCCCCGGCCATCAACCCCGGCTCGCTTCGCACCAAGGGCTTCACGGACGACAAGATCGACGCGGTGGAGAAGGGCCTGAAATCGGCCTTCGACATCAAGTTCGTGTTCAACCGCTGGACGCTCGGCGAGGACTTCCTCACCGGCACGCTGAAAGTACCTGCCGAGAAGCTCAACGATCCGTCCTTCGACCTGCTCTCTTTCCTGGGCTTCTCGAAGGCCGACATCGAGGCCGCGAACATCCACATCTGCGGAGCGATGACCCTGGAAGGCGCGCCGTTCCTCAAGGTGGAGCACTACCCGGTCTTCGACTGCGCCAATCCGTGCGGCAAGATCGGCAAGCGCTATCTCTCGGTGGAAAGCCACATCCGCATGATGGCGGCGTCGCAGCCCTTCATCTCGGGGGCGATCTCCAAGACCATCAACATGCCCAACGACGCCACCGTCGAGGATTGCAAGAACGCCTACATGCTCTCCTGGAAGCTGGCGCTGAAGGCCAACGCCCTCTACCGCGACGGCTCCAAGCTCTCGCAGCCGCTGAACGCCGCCCTCATTGCCGATGAGGACGAGGATGCGGACGACGCGGTGGAAGCGCTGGTCGCCATGCCGGCCGCGGCAAAAGCCGCCCACGTGTCGGAGAAGATCGTCGAGAAGGTGATCGAGCGCGTGGAGCGGGTCCGCGAGCGCGAGAAGATGCCGGACCGCCGCAAGAGCTACATCCAGAAGGCCGTGGTCGGCGGCCACAAGGTGTATCTCCACACCGGCGAATACGACGACGGACGCCTTGGCGAGATCTTCATCGACATGCACAAGGAAGGCGCCGCCTTCCGGGCCATGATGAACAACTTCGCCATCGCGATCTCCCTCGGCCTGCAATACGGCGTGCCGCTGGAGGAATACGTGGAGGCCTTCACCTTCACGCGCTTCGAGCCCGCCGGCTTCGTCCAAGGCAACGAGCGCATCAAGTCCGCCACCTCGATCCTCGACTACGTGTTCCGCGAGCTCGCCGTGTCCTATCTCGGCCGCAACGACCTCGCCCACGTGGATCCGTCGGAAGTGGGCCCCACCACCATCGGAAAGGGCGAGGACCAGTCGAAGGCGCCTGAGCCCGCCCCCGCCACGGCCATCGTGTCCCGCGGCTTCGTGCGCGGTAATTCCGACCGCCTCATGCTCATCCCCGGCGGCGGTGGCAGCGCCACGGGCGTGACTCAGCGAACGACTGGCATGACCGTCGGCGCGACTGCGTTGAAGGGTGAACTCGCTCAGCCTGCCGTGCAGGTGGAGGAGAAGCCGGTCGGCGAAGCCGAAATGTCCAAGCTCGCCTTCACGGCCCCGTCCGTCGCCGACCGGCGCGCCGAGGCCAAGATGAAGGGCTATGTCGGCGAAGCCTGCCCCGAATGCGCCAACTTCACGCTAGTGCGGAACGGGACGTGTCTCAAGTGCGATACCTGCGGTGGGACTACCGGGTGCTCTTAGTTATTCCGCGTTGGGACGTCTGAGGCTGACTTCACAATCGTGTAGCTGAGAAGAACCACCCCAGCCTTATTCACAGTTGATGAGGCTGGGGTAGTTGTAGTGCTTCTGTAATGGGCCGTTGGGTGTCAATCCCCTGAGTGACTGTCCTGTCGCCGAAGTCTTGCTTCTGTTCGG
>NZ_JAFBID010000041.1 GCF_016811235.1 Microvirga arabica | reverse complement strand
TCGATCCCGATGGCCCGCATGAAGTTGATGCTCTCGGTGATCCGCTCGGCCAGCTCGCTATAGCGCGAGGATTGCGGTGAATCCTTCACGAAGCCGAGCATCCAGCGATGGGCGTTCTCGAGATTGGCGTAACCGCCGGTCGCAAAGGCGCGGATCAGGTTGAGCGTCGCGGCCGACTGGCGGTAGGCCATGAGCTGGCGGCGCGGATCGGGCGTGCGGGCCTCGGGCGTGAAGGCGATGTCGCTGATGATGTCGCCCCGGTAGCTCGGCAGCTCGACGCCGTCGATGGTCTCGGTCGGAGCCGAACGCGGCTTGGCAAACTGGCCAGCCACGCGGCCGACCCTCACCACGGGCGAGCCGCCCGCATAGGTGAGCACCACGGCCATCTGCAGGAACAGGCGGAAGAAATCGCGGATGTTGTCGGCCGAATGCTCGGCGAAGCTCTCGGCGCAATCGCCGCCCTGGAGCAGGAAGGCCTCGCCTTTGGCGACCTTGGCCAGGGTCTTCTTCAGCTTGCGGGCCTCGCCGGCAAAGACAAGCGGAGGAAAGCCGGCGAGCTGCTGCTCGACGCTCTCAAGCGCCTCAAGGTCCGGATAGGCTGGAACCTGCTGGATCGGCTTGTTTCTCCAGCTGTCGGGCGTCCACCGCTCAGTCATGACACTTACCCCCGTGTCCTTTCTTCAATGCTCATCGTGCGCCGCAACAAGCGGCATGAAACGGCACCTATACACAATCAAATAAAAAAGACGAATAGATAGCGAGCGCGCGTCGGTGCGACGATTACGTCATCCCACAGCGATGTACTCAACAGGTCAGCGCCCGGGGAGCGATTTTTCATTGTCTGAAGGATATTCGATCGCGCGCAACGGGCAGCCGGGCTTATCAGCAGAGCAGAAAAGGGAACTCTGGACTCAGTGCAAAACTCGCACATCGCTGAGCGACATCGGCTGTGCTCTTGGCAAACATGCCCGGTAAGTCTGATGCTCTGAGAACCTGGACACCTGCATGGCCTTTCCTCTTCTCCCAACCGGGAGACATTACGGAACAATTTTCATTTTGGCTGGTCCAAATTCCAGGGAGAAGGTCAGCGGCGTCGGAGACGTCGCTGCCACCCGATGCTGTTCACCCGTTATCAACATCCGAGATCAACAGCTGTTCATGTTCACGAAACGTCTGGCGTGGTTATGGAATCGTGTGTAAAGGACCCCACACAAAATTTTGCTATGCATACTTACCATAGCACGAGCTACGGAGACGGCTCCAATGAATGATTTGCTGGCCAAAATCAGGCGAAAGATAGGTCAAAGGCAGGAAGTCGGTGAAAGTTCGGATACTATCCGAAAGCCAGATGTAAGGATGTTTTTCGCTGGAGATTGGTATCTTGAGACCAATCCTGACGTTAAGGCCCAGGAGGCTGATCCCCTTGATCACTATCTTCAGTTCGGCTGGAAGGAGGGGCGTAATCCCACACCGAATTTCAGCGTCAAGGGCTACTTGGCGAGCAATCCTGATGTTGCAGCTTCCGGTCTGGAGCCATTCACACATTATATCGAATTTGGTTTAAGAGAAGGGCGGCCGCTGGAGCCTCGGAGCGCATCTTCTGGAAGATTGCCAAGTGATTTCGATCACGCGTACGCCTTCCACTCGGTCCAGGATCAAACATTTCCTCTCGCCGCCGAGTCGTTAGACGGAAGTTCGGATATTATCCGAAAGCCAGATGTAAGGATGTTTTTCGCTGGAGATTGGTATCTTGAGACCAATCCTGACGTTAAGGCCCAGGAGGCTGATCCCCTTGATCACTATCTTCAGTTCGGCTGGAAGGAGGGGCGTAATCCCACACCGAATTTCAGCGTCAAGGGCTACTTGGCGAGCAATCCTGATGTTGCAGCTTCCGGTCTGGAGCCATTCACACATTATATCGAATTTGGTTTAAGAGAAGGGCGGCCGCTGGAGCCTCGGAGCGCATCTTCTGGAAGATTGCCAAGTGATTTCGATCACGCGTACGCCTTCCACTCGGTCCAGGATCAAACATTTCCTCTCGCCGCCGAGTCTGCTGAAAACGTCATGGTGATTCTGATTCCTGAGCACAACACAATGAGCGGAGGGATCTATTCATTTTTTTCGATCGCCAAGACGGTATATAATCTTCGGTTTAAGCATGAATATTTTGTCTTACTGATGACGCGTCCGACGAGGAGCAACGTCACCTACACGAGACAAAAAAATTTCAGAAACAGTGAAGATGTCTTCAGGTTCGAGCAGTTGCAAAGGTGCCGCGCTGCCAAGACGGTATATATTCATATTCCAGAGTACGCGGCACCTGGATTTGTTAGGTCTATCGATCATGACATGATGCACTACCTCAGGTCACGTGAACGACTTTTTGTAAACATTCTGAACCAGAAGACCGATATAATGCCCGAGAAGGAGGATTTCACTGATTTGAGAAGCATCGCTGATGGCATATCGCAATCTGTTGCGCACCATGCCTATTTCAGTCAGAAATTTGCGGACAAGTATGATCTGCCTACTCTTCTTCTCCCAGCTTATACTGATCTAAGTGGGTACGAACCACTTTCTTTCCAAGACAAGGATAAGTTGATTATCTACTCTCCCGACGACTCTCCTTGGCGAGAATCAACGCTCGCAAGACTTCGTGAGCATCTTCCAGACTATACTTTAAGAGAAATACGAGACGTCACGTTTGATGAGTACATGGACTTAGCGACGCGCTGCAGGTTCTCGATCACCTTCGGAGAAGGCTTCGATGGTTATCTGGCGCAACCAATCCACCAAGGTGGTGTCGGTTTCGCAGTTTATAATGATGAATTTTTTCCCTCGCCCGATATGCTCCATTTCAAGAACATTTTTTCGTCTGGTGAGGATATGGAGAACAATATCGTTGACAGGATAAAATACCTAGAAAATAGCTATTCAGCCTATCAATCTGCAAATAAAGCGATGATCGACTTGTACCACCGTCTTTATTCGAAGGAAGACTACATCCATCGGGTACTGAAGCTGATTAGGAGGGATTTTGAGTACTATCCGCTTCATATGACGAGCCATAGTGGGATCCGCCTATAGTTGGCCAACTCGCTTTGGCGAACTAGCGAGTTGTATTATTCCTTAGGAATAGAGATCTTGGCAGATATCAAAGCGCAATATCCTATGCGAGCGAGATCGATTGAAAATGAATGGCCACAACCGTGCGATAAAGTTGCGCATGCGCAGTGAATAGAGTCACAAGACGTACAATCAACTTCGCAGGCAATCCGGAAATGGGCTCTCTTAAATGACACGTCAGCTTAACATCTTATTGTCGGGACCTGGGCTTATCGGTCGCCAGCATGCAGAGCTTCTATCAAACCACCCCAAGTGCCACCTGGGCGGTGTTGTGGCTCCTCCCTCTGAGCCTAACCTAACCTTTTGTCAATCGTTAGAGGTGCCACTCTTCAAGGATATTGGAGAAGCTCTCACGTCGGACAATTTTGACGGAGTCATAATCAGTTCTCCCAACAACTTTCACGCAGAGCAGGCGACAGTTTGCGTCCAAAATGGTATTCCGGCGCTTGTAGAAAAGCCGGTTACAGATACATTGGAATCGGCGCGTGACTTGGCCGACCTCTCGGAACAAACTGGAATTCCTATTCTTGTTGGGCACCATCGGACATATAGTACATTACTGGAAGCTGCTGAGAAATTCCTGCGGTCAGTGGAATTTGGGCGACCTGTAGCACTGCAAGGTTCAGCACTGTTTCATAAACCCACTCAGTACTTTTTGGATGGACCTTGGCGCACGCGAATGGGCGGTGGTCCGCTTCTAATCAATCTTATTCACGAAATTGGGATTATGCGACTTCTGTTCGGAGAGATCGCTAGCGTGTTCGCAGACGCTTCAAACTCGGTACGGGGATTTGAAGTTGAAGACACCGTAGCAATCACGCTGCGATTTACCAGCGGCGCTCTTGGAAGTTTCTTATTGTCCGATGTCGCTGCCAGTAACAAAAGTTGGGAGATGACTAGCGGTGAAAACCGAAAGTATCCCCACTACCCAGCGAGTGATTGTTACCATTTCGCCGGTTCCAATGGGTCCCTCGATTTTCCTAGCATGCGTGTCCGATATTACTCCGGGAATTTGGAACCCTCTTGGTGGTCACCATTCGAAGAAGAAGAGCTAGACTTTATTCCTGATGACCCTCTAAGGCGTCAGCTTGATCATTTCGTTGACGTCATCCATACCAACGCCATGCCCAAAGTGTCTGCACGTGATGGTTACAAGAACATGCTTGTCGTTCAGGCGATAAACAAGTCGATCCACCGTCATGGCATAGTTTATCTATCGGAAGTATCTTAAGCGACCAAAGCGGGAACTTGAAGTGAAGGTTCTACTCCTAGATTCAGCATTTGCAGCCGCCCCCATATATAAGGGGCTTATCGAGGCCGGCCATGACGTTTGGGTTATGGGGAATAGGCCGGCAGACTTGTTGGCCCGAGTCGCGGAGACTAGATGGGTGGATCACAACTACGGCGACGTTTCCGGCGTGCAGGCTCATATCAATCAGTTAGGCATAGAGTGCGTTATTCCAGGTTGTACGGATGTATCTCTGGAAACATGCGTACAGCTATCTTCAAATGTTCAACTGCTTGATGACGCGGAGACGAACTCCTGGTTATCTAATAAGGCCCGGTTTCGTGCGCTTTGTGATCAACTTGATCTCCCTGCACCGCGAGTGGTGAACTCAGTCTCTTTCCCCCGAGAAGGACGTTACATTTGTAAACCAGTCGATTCTTATAGCGGACGCGGAATTTCAGTATTCGACGGCGCCGATATGCTGGCGCAGGCCGCCGCAATCGCGCAAGCTCGGGCCGCCAGCCGCTGTGGCGAGTCGCTCATCGAAACTTACGTAGGAAATGCTCTTTACAGCTGTAGTGGCTTCTTAAAAGATCAACGATTTACCGATGTGTTTTTCGTGAAAGAAGGCTCGTCGACAAATCCGTATGCCGTTGACACTAGTTTCGTGGTTGACAATTTCCCTAGCAAACATGGAGAACGGCTAAAGGGGGCCTTGGAGCGGTTGGCGGCGCATCTGCGCTTGAAAAATGGCCTTTTGCACACACAATTCATTTTGTCAGCTCAAGGACCGATGATTGTTGAGGTCTCACGCAGATGCCCTGGCGATCTTTATCCCTTACTAATCGAATATAGCACTGGGTTCCGCTATGGAGCGAAATATGCGGCATCTCTGGCAGGGTATGAGCTCGAAGCTAACAACCCAGCGAAACGCTACATACTCCGGCACACAGTGACAGCTGATTATAACGTTGAATATGGCGGAATCGTTTTCACTCATAATTCACCAATCTTAGCATTTTATCCTATAACCTGTATGGGCGAAATGCTATTGGCTAGGCAGGGAAATAGGGCTGGCATCCTGTTCAGCGAGTACTGTTCACAAAGCGGGTTAGAGGACGCCTACAATTTATTCCTCAGGCGCGACAGGTATAGTGTTCTTGGTGCGCTTCCCCATTAACTGATGCTCTGATGGACCCTAGTTCCCTTCCTCAGTTGGATAACCCTAATATGACGTCACCTCTTTTTGTCGCGAAACCTGTGCTGCCTAAGCTTGAAGACTTTATTCCCTACCTCGAGGAAATTTGGCGAAGCGAAGTACTCACCAACAACGGTCCATTTCACCAAAAGCTAGAGCAAGCGCTCGAGAGCTATCTCGGGGCTCCCTGCGCTATGTTGTTCAACAATGGGACTATAGCTCTACTCGTCGCGCTGAAGATGCTAGATTTACCCCCTGGGAGTGAGGTGATCACGACGCCGCTGACATTCGCTGCAACTGCGCATTCGATTACATGGAATGGCCTGAAGCCGGTGTTCGCCGATGTTGACCCGGAAACACTTACGATTGATCCCAAGGCGGTAGAGAAGGCAATCACCGCCAAGACATCCGCCATCCTAGCAGTTCATGTTTATGGCACGGTATGCGACACTGTTAAGCTTCAAGATATCGCAAACCGAAATGGAATTCGGCTGATCTACGACGCGGCACATGTGTTTGGAACCACTATATCCGGTGTACCGATCGGAACTTTCGGTGACGTTTCGGTTTTTTCCTTTCACGCCACCAAACTGTTCAATACGTTCGAGGGAGGGTTGATTACTACCCAGAGCGCTATAGACAAAGATCGCGTGTATTTTCTTCGTAATTTTGGCATCAAGAACGAAGAAGAAGTCGTAGATATAGGCATCAATGGAAAAATGAACGAGATGCAGGCCGCAATAGGACTGCTTAACTTGCAACTAGTTAATCGAGAGCGCGCAATTCGCGCTGAGTTGCGGCGGGATTATAATAACATTTTGCACAATGTAGCCGGTATTCGAACGCCAAAGGAACAATCTGGTGTGTCGAATTCCGAGCAGTATTACCATATTGTAATTGATCCTGTGGTTTTTTCCCGGAGCAGAGACGACATTTACAAAGAGCTGAAGCAAGCGGGCATATTCTCAAGAAAGTATTTTCATCCGATATGCACAGATTTCTCTCCCTATAAAGGCAATGTCATACACTCAGCTTATGAGGAACCGTATGTTGAGACTGTAAAGACGCGTGTACTCTGCTTACCGTTTCACAGTGGTGTTACGGAAGATCACTTAAAACTGATAGATCAAGTCTTCAACCGCCGATGAAACCACTATCTCACTACTACATTCTATGACTGGCTGCAATTCTAGAGCAGTGGCGGTTCTGACGGATCCAGCGCCTTACTGCTATCCCATTGCATCATCAACACGTCTCATGGCGAATCATGATCCACTGCCGGCGCGCTGCTGTAAATAGGATACTTTTGCGCCAAGCCGCGAACTGATTTCAATGGGAGATTACATGCTCACTGAGGAAGATAAAGCAGACCGTTTTGCGCTAAGAACCCTCTTCGAAAAGAGGTTAGTCAACGAGGAGACGAAGGCTGGGTTCTTTTACTTCGAGAACCAGAGACTTATGATTGCCGAGGGCCCGGAGACTTACGTTGTAGTTCCAGGAGACATGGCCATCGGATACCCGCTTTTTATGAACGGGGAAAGCGATTTTTCGAAATTCAAAGATGCCATGAAACTTGTAAACCAAGTTAAAAGCGAACCTATTGAGATACTCTGGGATATTGGAGCTAACATTGGCTCGATTTGCATTCCAGCAGTGAATCGCAATCTTGTTAAGAAAGCAGTCGCATTCGAACCAGAGAAGAGGCTTTTCAAGCTTCTTCGCGCGAACGCTGTTCTCAACGAAGTTGATGATCGGATAACTTTCCATAATACAGCACTCGGGGCAGAATCTAGCACTGCCGAACTGATGATCGGTGAAGGCAATACCGGCGACTATCGTATCGTGGGGAAATTCCTCGATAATGATGCTATGGACGAGGCGTCACGACAAAGGCAAACAATAAAAGTCCAACCTCTTGATAATTTTGCTGATAGTTTTGAGGCTAGGCGTACCCTGATATTCATGGATATCCAAGGATACGAAGGATTGGCACTCAGCGGGGCTCAGCGCATTATCTCAACGTCGCCACCACTGGTGACTGAGTTCTGGCCCTACGCGATGAAGCGGCTGGATGCCTATAAGTTGCTGCGTGACATTGTGTGCTCGGGAATCTACTCGGAGTTTGCTGACCTTTCATCTGAGGCAAAGCAGTTCTCTACGCTAACAGCTAGCGCGTTAGATGAACTCTACGGTAATTTGGGTGAGGACCATCAGAAATCCACGGACCTCCTATTCGTTTGATACTCCGGTCGAACGCAATTCCCGACGGACAGAGGATCCAGCTTTATCGCTGGTGGCTTTGAAGAGTGAGCCGAGGCTGGCCCTCTGGCGCTCAAAGTCGCCCGATCCCAGAGCACTTGCCCGAGCCCTTCGGGTCGTCGCTCATGCCAAGGACGTCTCGCATCCAGAGCGTTAGATCGTGAAGACATTTGGCCAAGCCGCCCACCCGGCGCAAACCATATTGCCTTAGCGAGCATTCGCAGGCATCCCTGCGCCAATGAATAAGGCTTGATTACACCGAGGCTTACTGTGCTTTACCTGACAAAGAAGGATCACTGCATACTTGCAGGTTTGTTGTTTACTCTCTCAGCATTAGCGCTCGAGTTTATTGCTTTGAGGCTGCACATCCCTACGTGGGGCTCACTAATCGCGATTTCAGGAGCATTTATCCTTGGACTAGCGGCATGCAGACCGATCTCCGACGCCTCCGCCCGTGTACCCGGTCGTGCATCAACTTCTAACTGTGTCGTGGTCGTATCTTTCTTTATAGCTTTCATCGCTTTCGTATATCGCTCAGGTTATGTGCTTCCAGCTCACGACCCAATCGCAGTTCCCTTACTGGCCAAGATTGTTACTTTCGGGAAACTCTCACTCGATGAGTTTGTTCGCGGCAGCTCTGCTTATTCTTACCCGCCAGGCTACCCAATCCTATTCTCGCCTGTGATGGCTTTTGTTCCCGCGGTAGACGCGTATTTTGTCTTCAAAGTTTTGAATATCGCCACCGTTGCATTGATCCCTGTGACATGGGCATGGATGCAGAAACGTCTATTTCCGGTTCCAATCCAGTCATGGCAAACGCTACTAGCCACCTACCTAGTGTTCTTCGGCATTGAGAGAACCATCGGCTTCGCACTACCGTTTGCAGGCAAGAACGCTGTTTTATTGGCTATCTTGTTTGCTCCCCTCGTCATAGTGATGGCAGTAGACGGATCTCGATCGAATGTTGGGACAATGCTGGCGGCTACAGCCACTTTTGGCCTAATATTAATTCATTATACGATGCTGCACATGCTTGCTGCGTTACTAGGTTCATACACAATATTTGCCCTCTTCACGAAGCGTATACTATGGGTGGATGCCCTTCGCATTGTTTTCATTGGCGCGATACCCGCCGGGTTGATGTTGATTTTCCTTCATGATGCCTTGACCGATCCGCGAGCTGGCAGCTTCACTTTTCAACCGTTGCATGGGCTCTATGCCTTGCTTTCCACCATTCTGGCGCGCAATTCCTTTATCGTCATCTATACCGATGCAGACTTTGGCATTTCAGGATTTCCCTACCGTGGCTTAGCGCTTTCCGCTTGCACCGTTTTCTCAATTGCAGTCGCGCATATCACTAAGTTACCCAATCTTGGGTGTGGGGCGCTGGTCTTTTTCTCTGCCTTCGTTGCTTCCCTCGCGTTGGCACTCGGCGTGGTGCCGTCGGGCCTGGCTCCGGACTTCGCTCGTTGGTTCCTTTGGGCCATCCAGGCGATGGTATTTGCACAAGCTGCCGTCGCAGCTCTATGCCTCATCCATTCGGCGAAGAGCCTCTTCAGAACTGTGTTGATTGGTGGCGTATCCATAGTCGCACTCATTGCGATCGCAATGATGCACTCCGACTCTCTTGTCTATGCCAATGTCAACAAGTCGCAGAAAGTCACCAGGGATCAACTCGTGCAGATGCAGCGAACGCTCATACAAGCCAGTTCTGGGAGAGAATGCATGATCATAAGCGACTCAACACACATTCCTGAGGCCCTGGTGACGATTCAGCCGGCTAAAGCATGGGAGTACGCGGAGAGCGCAACAACCTGCCGCTTCATGAATGGATCATGGATGCAGCCTGGTGTTGCTGGTGGACGGGATCTTGGTGGGTTTCCGTCCGCAGATGTGCTAAAAGCCCTTCCCCTGCAGGCGGCGCTCTTCTTTGTCGGATCTGAAGTCCGTCTTAGGCAGTACTCTCAGCAGTTGCGGGATTCCGGACTGCAGGTGGCTTGGGACAGGATTGGGGTAGCCAACAGTGTCCCAGTTTGGCAACGGACGCCAATTAGGGTTCATCACTGACTCCAAACCGGAGTTGCAGCAGGGTAGCTTGGCCTTGAATAGAGGATCTCTATGAATGGCCTTGGTCATCAACCTAGAGCAAGCACGATCAATCCTGCCAAGATAATCGCGGCGCCGATACACTGCATCTGCGTCAGCGTCTCACCAAAGATCAACACGCTAATTGTGAGAACAATCGCAATCGTCAATGCTTGGGCGGCATAGGCGACGCTCAGTGGCCAGAATCTCAGGGTGAAAACCCAAAGAAGGGTTGCGGCCGCATAGGTCACAAGCGCAGCCAAAAACGGTGGACTGAGCAGGAACGCCCAGCGACTTGATGGCGCATGGCCGGCAGAAAGCTTGAACAGGATCTGCCCCACAGCCAAGAGGACTATCGTGCTCAGGAGAAAAATATACTTCACAGACTCTATCTCAAAAACCGCAGGTCTTCTAAAGGATACCGGTGCTGACTTACAAGCGTGAGAACTCGATGAAATGCGATATCTGCTCGGCCATGGTCTCGCCGGATGTCCTGCCGGAAACTTACCGGTGCCCATCATGTGGATTCTTCAAAAGCACACTTCCAGTCCAGATTAACGAGATCGAGCGCATTGACGAAACAGCTCGTGAGCATGCCTTGAAGCCGATCCGGACGGCAAACTTCAGGCAAATCTTGGATGAGTGCGGATCCCTCTTCCCGTCTGACGCCGAGATCCTTGATGTCGGCTGCGCCCATGGCTGGTTTCTGGAAGCCGCAAAAGGGCGGGGGTACAAGGCCATTGGCATTGAGCCTGACAAGGAAATGGCAGGGCGCGCACTTGCCGCCGGACACGAGGTGGTGACCGGATTTTTCCCCGATGCGCTTCCTGCTGGACGGCAGTTTAATGTGATTACATTCAACGATGTCTTTGAGCATCTGCCAGATGTGCCTGCAATGGCACAGGCGGTTCATTCTCGGCTGAAAGCGAACGGGTTTGCCATCATCAATCTTCCAGTCTCGGATGGGGCTGTGTTTCGCGCGACCCGAGCGGCGGCCAAGATTGGCGTTAAGGGGCCCTATGAGCGGATGTGGCAAACAGGTCTCCCCTCGCCTCATCTAAGCTACTTTTCCGCGGCGACCTTACCTAGGTTGATGGAGCGCACGGGCTTTCAGTTAGTGCAGCAGGGAGAACTCGAAGCCATAGCCACCAACGGTCTCTACGAGCGTATCCGCTACGACCGAAATATCGGCGCTCTTCAGGCCAGTGCGCTCTACGTCGCCGCGCAGGGTATGAGACTGCTTGGGCACTTGACTCATTCCGACATTGGATACTTTGCGTTCAAAAAGATTGGGTGAGCGCTATCCGAGAGAAGACTGCCTGCAATTGGCGGCACATGCCGGCATTTCACTCCGGGCGAAAACGACCACTCCCGCAATGTCGGTTGAGGCAACTCCTCAATCTGGCGCTCAGGCTGTTGCAACCTCATAATAGCTTAGCTGAAGGGCCTTGCTATCCAGCGCGGTGCGCCAGCCTTAGCGCTCTAGACGGCAAACGATCCATAACTTGGTCCAAGTTACGCATGTCCCACTCGGGTCAGCATGTTGGCTCCAGCGATCTGAGCTAGATATATCATCGGCTTAGCACGATCTGAGAAAGACCCGCAGATCACACAGATGAGCAAGGCTCTCCTTCACAGCCCATCAAAATTACGGGTCCTTCGAAGACGTTGTACAATCAACTTTTTCCCTGCCAGCGAATTGTTTCAGAGGCCTAACCACCTCAGTACTGAGGAGCAAATGCAGCGGTCGACGTGGGGCAGCAGCAATATCAGCGGAAAAGAAGAACAGAAGAAACTGCATGCCAAGCAAGACCGACAGAGTCGCAATCATTATGGTGCCGGTGGGAGTCGGGGCCATGCTGCCAAGATGAGCAATCCAGTTTGCAACTCCATAGATCAACCCGAATATAAAGAGAGGAACCCCTGCCAAAAGGCAGAGAGAGGCAAAAGAAAAATCTCTTACGAAGTAATTCAATGCAACCCGCCGGAAAAAGCGCGTACAATGCGCCCACGTGAATGGAAGCAAAACAGACTTTATTTTAAGATTACTTTCTTCGTCTCCATAGTGCGCTACGATGGGGATATCGATCACCACAGCTCGGAGCAGACCTAAGTAAAAAAGCATGTCCGTCTCAAAGAAGAAACGTTTTGAGATGCGATCAATGGGCAGGAGGGGCACAAGCCGAGCATGGATGGCCGTGTAGCCGTTCGAAGGATCAACGTTGCTCCAGTAGCCCGTTGAAATTTTCGTCATCAGGGACAGGACGGCGTTTCCGAAAATGCGCACGCGCGGCATTGAGGATAACGAGATTGCATCGAAGAAACGATTACCCTTCGTGTAATCGGCCTGTCCGGAAAGAATCGGCTGGACAAAAAAGGGGATGAGATCCGGATCCATCTGAGCGTCAGCGTCCAATTTGACGATCACAGTTGCATTGTCTGCCACGGCCGCTTGATATCCGGCTAAGGTTGCCCCGCCAACACCCTGGTTGATCTCGTTGTGAAGCACATGGACACGTGGATCTGTGCAATGCGCACTGACGAACTTTCCGGTCTGCTCTGGACAGGCGTCATCAACGACATAAATTCTCTCCACCTCAGGTCCGATCATCGAGAGGACAGACAGAATTGTCGCTTTGGCACGATAGGTTGGGATCACAACAGCGACCGACGTCATCATACACCTGCTGTTCGCTTAAGTAGGGAAAGGTCCATGCCTTTGAGCATGTCCGATACGGTGGGTTCAAACTCAATGTACGGACGGCTTAATCGTGGATTGGCCCACCCGCATGCGGCCTAGCGATACAATCGAGGGTCACCTGTGCCGCCTTCCAATCCGAACATTCCTCTTGGCCATGCTTGGTAAGGTTTTCTGCCGCACCCTGGACGCCAAGCGGCAGGTCATCCAACATTCGAGTCCCTTCGCGAATTGCCTGTTGGCAATGATCCCGGCCTGTGATGCTTTCGAATCGGGGACTATAGGCGCTGTCCTGAGGCATCCGCTTCACTTGCGATCCTGATCAGGTAGCGACCGTAGTCGCTCTTGCCCAGTTTCTCCCCCAAGCTCACAAGATCATCACGGCTAATCAGTCCGAGCGTGAATGCGATCTCCTCCGGGCAAGCGATCCGAAGACCTTGCCGCTGCTCGAGCGCGCGAACGAATGCACTCGCGTCAATAAGGCTCTCATGCGTTCCGGTATCCAGCCAGGCGAAGCCACGCCCCATACGCTCGACATTGAGATCACCCCGCTCCAGATAAACTCGGTTGATGTCGGTGATTTCCAACTCACCGCGCGCGGAAGGTCTGATATCCGATGCGATATCAACAACCTTCTCATCATAGAAGTAGAGGCCGGTTACAGCCCAATGTGAACGGGGATGCTGGGGTTTCTCCTCAATCGAGATGGCGCGTCCAGCTTGATCAAATTCAACAACGCCGTAACGCTCTGGATCATTGACGTAGTAACCAAACACTGTCGCGCCATTTTCCCGGTTTCGCGCCGCGTTCATGAGTTCCGGCAAGCCATGCCCGTAGAAAATGTTATCTCCCAGAACGAGAGCCGACGCCTCTCCACGCACGAAGTCGGCGCCAATATGGTAAGCCTGTGCCAGTCCCTCAGGCTTTGGCTGAACAGCATAGGTAAATTCAAGACCCCACTGCGAGCCGTCGCCAAGCAACCGCTGGAATTGCGGCATGTCATGGGGCGTCGAGATGATCAGAATCTCCCGGATGCCCGCTAGCATGAGCACGCTCAGCGGGTAATAAATCATTGGCTTGTCATAGACCGGCAGAAGCTGCTTCGATGTCACAAGCGTCAAGGGATGAAGGCGTGTGCCACTCCCTCCGGCCAGGATAATGCCCTTCATTGTACTTTTCCTTCAACCGATTGTTCTTCCACCAGACGGGCGACACAGGCCCGCAGCGAGGTCTGCCAGTCCGGCAATTTTACGTCGTGCACCTGGAATAGCTTGGAGCAGTCCAGCCGCGAGTTGGCCGGCCGCTTCGCCGGGGTCGGATAGTCAACTGTTCCGATATCCTTGATTTGGGCCTGGGGCCCTCCGCGCCTCGCGGATTCTTCGAGGATACGGGCCGCAAAGCCAGCCCACGTTGTGGACCCTGATCCGGCCATGTGAAACACACCCCGGAGGCTTTCATCAGCCGGCCGAAGAAGAAGATTGCGGCAAACCATGAGAACTCCGTCGGCTATGTCGAGAGCACTTGTCGGAGATCCATGCTGATCCGCCACAATGGAAAGCTCATCGCGTGTCTCCGCCAATCGCAGAACCGTCTTGACGAAATTCCTCCCGAACGGGCTGTAGACCCAGGCCGTCCGGAGAATGACATGATTTGGGGTAGCGGCGCTCACCGCCTGCTCACCCGCCAGCTTGGTACGCCCATAAGCGCTAACCGGTCCTACTGGATCGGTCTCATAGTAGGGCCAATGCAAGTCCCCATCGAATACATAGTCCGTCGACAGGTGGATAATCGGCACGCCCAAATCAGCCGCAACCGCTGCAACGGCGGCGGCTCCGTGGCCGTTGACAGCTGCGGCGAGGTCAGGCTCCGTTTCGGCTTGATCGACCGCCGTATAGGCCGCTGCATTGACGATTACGTCCGGTGCAGCGGCTCGGATAACGGGTACTATAGACTCCGGCTGGAGGAAATCCAATTCAGGCCGCCCGACTGCCGTGATGAGCGCTCCTTGAGCAGACGCCCGCTCAAGGAGTGCGCGCGCGACCTGCCCTTCCGTTCCTGTGACGACAATCCGCATGCTGTGCCTCTGATCGCCTAGTCAAAGTACTGTGGCAGATCAGCCAAGCGCGGATGACGACGATCTTTGTCGGAAAGGACAGCGGATTCAGGTGCAACTGGCCATTCGATTCCAAGCGCCGGATCGTCCCACGCAAGGCCATGGTCGTCCACCGCCGAATAGTAGCCGCTGACCTTGTAGATGACTTCCGTATTCGGCTCCAGGGTACAGAATCCGTGCGCAAAGCCGACTGGGACCAGCAGTTGCAGACCATTCTCGGCCGACAGCTCGACCGCGACATGCTGCCCATAGGTCGGCGAGGAGCGCCGAATATCAACGGCCACATCAATCATTCGGCCTCGGACAACCCGCACAAGCTTGTCCTGCGCGAAGGGGTGGCTTTGAAAATGCAGCCCCCGCACTGTTCCAGACTCCGCGGATAGTGAGTGGTTATCTTGGACGAAATTGAGAGTGATGCCGGCTCGCGCGAACTTCTCGAGGTTGTATACTTCTGAGAAAAAGCCGCGGTGATCACCAAAGCGCGGAGACTTTACGACCTTTACGGCTGGGATGGCTGTTGAATAGACTTCCAATTCGTCCTCCGCAGGGCGGCCTTAGGAGCGACCATAGCCGCTGCCGCAGTCTTGTTCCGTTTGACTAAACGGCAACCCCAAGGCGCTCACCGCGATAGACGCCGGTGCGCACCCGCTCCCACCACTGACGGTGCGTAAGATACCATTCGACGGTCTTGCGGAGACCGGTTTCAAAGGTTTCCTCGGGCCGCCAGCCGAGGTCGCGCTCAATCTTCGAGGCATCAATCGCGTAGCGCAGGTCGTGTCCTGGACGATCGGTCACATACGTGATCAGGTTTTCCCGCGGCCCGATCGCCTGATCGGGAGCCAGTTCGTCGACTAAGGCGCAGATCGCGCGCACCACATCGATGTTGCGACGCTCATTATGCCCGCCAATGGCATAGGTTTCGCCGGGGCGGCCATGCTCGACAACCTGGATCAGCGCCCGGGCATGATCGTCGACAAAGAGCCAATCGCGCACGTTCTCGCCCTTGCCGTAGACCGGAAGTGGCTTGCCCTCAAGCGCATTGAGAATGATCAGCGGGATGAGTTTTTCAGGAAAGTGATAGGGTCCATAATTGTTGGAGCAGTTCGTCACCAGGGTCGGCAGACCATAGGTGTGATGCCACGCCCGCACGAAGTGGTCGGAGGCGGCTTTCGAGGCTGAGTAAGGCGAGCTCGGCTGATAGGGATATTCCTCGTGGAAGAACCCCTCCTCTCCGAGTGTGCCAAACACCTCATCCGTCGAGATATGATGAAAGCGGAATGAGGCTTGGCGCTCTGCGGACAATCCGCGCCAATAGCCAAGAGCAGCTTGGAGCAGCGTATATGTGCCCACCACGTTGGTTTGGATGAACTCTCCCGGTCCATCGATCGAGCGATCAACATGGCTCTCTGCAGCGAGATGCATGATGACATCGGGTTGATACTCGTCGAGGAGGGTGCGCATGCGCTCAGCATCAGCAATATCGGCTTGCACGAAACTGTAGCGCGGATTTGCTGCGACGGGTTTTAACGAGTCCAGATTGCCTGCATACGTGAGCTTATCAATGACGAGCACCTGGTGCGACGTGTCGCTGATGAGCAGGCGGACAACAGCTGAACCAATAAAGCCGGCCCCGCCTGTAACGAAATATCTCTTTGCCATTGGGTGTTGCGCTGCTGTTCGTAGGTTGTCTGCGTGAAACGTGTTTGGCAGCTATCAAATTTGATGACAGGAGGCAAGGTTCACAGGGTCAGACCGATAGAAGCAGCGAGGAGCATTATTCCTGATAAAGCCAGCGTCTTTGAACCAAATCGCAATAAATATTCAATATCAGCAAAAATAATGCCGCAAGCTTGGCTCTCGGACACACAAGAATAGCCAGAAATAACTTAGAAATACAAAGGAGACATCTTTTCTAACCAGCTTAATGCGGCTGCCGAGCAGATAACACCCCCACGGTGTCGAAGCCTGTGGGATGTTCGGTCGCACGCAGTTGTAACAGGACCGCTCACGCGCGTCGTATGACTTCGCTGCGCCCTGGTCTGTGATCTTTCGGTCTGAAAATCTCCCCGCGGCAGCTTGGTTGCGGAGGCACAAATCCCTACTGCACTGTCCCCTCAGCCCAATGCATTCGCCTGATCCTGGCTGCTGTTAGAATATCGCCTAAACTCTTTGGCTTAGGCCACAACATCCCACGCGCTTCGTCCCTCATAGATGCCATTGCTGAGAAAGTGGTCCAGCGGGTTGATACCGGCTGCAGCGACATCCGGATTGGCGGCCAGATACGAGGTTGTGTCAAATTGACTCGAGGGATCACGCCCTTCCCGCCAGCCAAAGCTCGAGTAGTGGTCGAGCGGGTTGATTCCGGCGGCAGCAATATCCCGATAAAGGGTAAGATAGTAACTTGTGTCGAAATCAGCGTTCGGATCCCGCCCCTCCTTCCATCCGAAGCTGTTGTAGTGGTCGAGCGGGTTGATCCCAGCTGCTGCTACGTCCGGATTGGTCATCAGGTAGAAATCGGCATCGAAGCCTTTTGTAATGCTCCGCCCCACGCTTTGGACGGGGTTCACCCCACTCCCTGCGCGTCCTTCGGCCGCGCCATACCGAACGAAGTGCTCCAGCGGGTCAATTCCCGCCGCAGCGACGTCCAAGTTTGCCGCGAGATACGCTTGAGCCGTGAACGTGGTTTTCAACGCGGCTACTGATGTGTTCTTCGATGCCAGTACAACCCGAGAGCCGATCTCAGAGGAGGCGTATAGACCGTCGCTGAACTGGAAGGCCTCAATGCTCCAGAGGATATCTGTCCCGTCTGATCCGACGGATCTCAGGTCCGCAACACCGATCGAGCCGTCCGACCGGTGCTGGATGCTGTATTGCGAGAGCAGCCCACTGAACACGGCCGTATCCCACCCGGCTCCCCCGTCCAGTGTGTCGTTGCCGCCGCCCCCGAAGAGACGATCATCGCCGCCACCGCCAAACAGCGTGTTGTTCGCCTGGTTGCCGCTGATCACGTCGCTGCCTGCTCCGCCCCGGGCATTTTCAATAAGCGAGGCCGTGTTGCCCTGGTACAGCAACGCGTTGGAGATGTTCCCCGCCGCAACCTTCGATCCATCCCAATGAAGCTTCGCCAACTGCGTGCTAGACGTCGTGCTCCATGCACCTGGGCTCAGATCAATGGTCAAATTTGTGGAGTAATTGGAGAAATCATACGTATCCTGGCCGCCCCCATCCCAGACAGATTGCAGGATGCGGTTGCCGCCCGGGGCGCCCTGCCCCACGCCGTTGATGAACATCTCGCCGGTGGTGGCGCTCCACGAATAGACCGTGTTGCCGCCGTTGGTGGCATAATTGGCGCCATACAGGTGCTGCAGGGCCGCGATGTCGAGCGCCATCAGGGACTGAGCATAGCCCCAGGTTTCGTTGATGTAGCCGCCATCAAGTGCTGCGCCCACGTAGGAGCGGTAGCTCATGATCGTGTATTCCAGGGAGTCCCGGTCAGCCGGCAAACCGTTCTCGTGCGGATGCTCCAGCCCGAGTGCGTGGCCGATCTCGTGTACGAACGTCAGATAGGCGTAGTTGCCCTTAAAAGGCTTGCTGTAGGAGCCGGTGGACTTGTTAAACCACGCGTCCCCACCCTCAGCTGCGGTCGTCGGATAATAAGCCCAGGCCGTGCTCGGGGTATCCGACATGGCAAAGCGCAAATCCGCGTGTTGCGCTGCGGTCTCAGTGATCTCGGTAAAGCTGAGATTGGCTACCGAGGCGTACATCTTCAACACGGAGCGGATCGTGGTCTGCTGGGCCGCGTTGAGTGCGCCGAAATTGGTGACGTTCTCACCCGAGCCGTAGTTCGCCCCGTAATAGGATCCACTGGTGGGAAAGCTGAACGTGAAGCTGGTGGTGGCCCATTTCCGATCGCCCAGGAGCCCGTCGATGTACGGATTACCCGTCAGATTGTAAGACGTGACCGCTACCATGATGTCTGCCCCAAGGACTACAAAAGCTAAGGTTTTATGAGCAGTGCTGCCTCGGCACGCAATTCGGCCAGACGGTCTAGGCTGTCCAGCCGAGCCCGAAGCTCCTGCACGCAATGTTATTACTTAAATTGAGAATGTGGCTTTATCAAGAAACGAAAGCCGCTGTGCAATGCGTCGTGTCGTCTACGTAGTTTTGCGTATTCTGCCGGACTCGGGCTTGTCGGCACACGTGTCGAAATGTTCCGACGACTTTGGCGAGAACCTTGCCTTCGCCTTCTCAACTCTCGTTAGCCAGCTTCCTCCCTCCATGAACATGCCCATCACTGTTGCGACAGGATCCGAACCGATAAGACTGCGAAAGCCAGGAAAATTCAGATACTTTGATTCAAACAATCGCCCGCCTTGCTTGCGCAAGACGGGCGGCATAACGGTATTGCTTTCAGCAAGAGCCTCGCGACTTACCCGATGATGCTGTCACCGAATGCCTGGCGTCCCTCGTAGATGCCGAACTTCAGGTAGTGCGCCAGCGGGTTGATGTTGGCCTGCGCCACATCCGCATAGGTGGCCAGGTAGCTCGAGGTGTCGAACGCCCCTGACGGATCGCGTCCTTCCTTCCAGCCGTGGGTGTTGTAGTGCTCGAGCGGGTCCACCCCGGCGGCCGCCACATCGGCATAAGCCGCCAGGTACGCACTCGTGTCGAAGTAGGCGTTGGGGTCCCGCCCCTCCTTCCAGCCATGGTTGGCAAAGTGGAACGCCGCATCCACATCCGCCAGCCCCACATCCGGGTTGGCCAGCAGGTAGTACTCGGCATCAAACGTGCCCTGCACGGCCTGCCCCACCGCCGTGTACGCCTGCCGGCCCTCGAAGCGGCCATAGGCGAGGAAGTGCTCGAGCGGATCGATGCCGGCATTCCTCACGTCAGCGTTGTTGACCAGGTACAGGGTGGTGTCGAAGGAGACCGACGCGTCACGCCCCTCCTTCCAGCCGTTCTGGTGGTAGTGGTCGAGCGGGTTGATGTTGGCCGCATCCACGTCCTGGTTGGCCGACAGGTAGGCATTCGTGTTGAAGAAGGCATTCGGGTTGCGGCCCTCCTGCCAGCCAAACGTCGCATAGTGATCGTCCGGGTCAACACCGGCCGCCTTCACGTCAGGATAAAGCGCAAGATAGTAGCTGTCATCCACAAGCGCCTGCGCATCGGAAGATGGCTCAACCGGTGGCTTAGGTGGGTTAGTGCCGCCCGGGAGCGAGATCGTCCCTGAATTCATGCCAGAAATGTTGTTCCCCGAAACGAATGTTGCTGTGGCACCAGCGTCATCGTTTGTCGGCTCCTCGCGAATGCCATAGCGGGCATTGATGGCTCCGTTGGAGTAGATCGTGTTGTTCAGGATCTGAGTGTTGGTTGAGTAGTAGGTTTGGCCCGTCACAGCATCGACACGCAAGCGGATGCTGATTTCATCGTAGGCACTTTCCCCCGCTTGCGAGTTGTTGAAGATCTGGCTGTTCTGAACAACCGTGTCCGTTGAGCCCTCAATCCGAACACCCTGCCGCAGATTGCCGTAGATCGTCGCACCGGTAATGGTAACATCGTCAGCTAGGTTCAGGAGAATACCCTCGCGGACATTGTCGTGATAGGTGCCACCGATGATGTCAATGTTGTTCGGCCAAGGGATGTTTTCCGAACCACGTTGCACAACAATTCCTGCCGAGCCGTTGCCGTAGGCTTCGTTATTCTCGAGAATAAAGTTGGTTGTGGTTGTGGTGACATTGAAGCCATGGCGGTCATTCCCATAGGCTATGTTGCCCCGATAAATGCTATCGACGATGTAATCGGCCACAAAGCCGTCGAGCCCATTGCCGTGTGCGACGCTGTCCTCGATCAATAGATTAATAGTTTGCTCGTGTGGATCAAAGCCATATCCGGAGCAGTCCATGATCTCGACACGGGCGACGTGGATATTCGCATCTTGTTCCGTGCTGCCAGGACGCACACCGGTATAGAATCCATCAATCTTGCCGAGAGTCACCTGATCACGGTTGCCATCAATGGTAAGATCAAACAGGCCTACATCCGTCGTGACTTCGTTAAATGGTGTGCGCACCACACCCGTAATGTCGCCCCTCCAGCTGTCAGCCACCTTGAGGACGGTCTGCCCCATACCCGCGCCTTGGAGCGTCGTACCCGTGAGCATCGAAACGGCCCCCTCGCTCTTGTCCGCCGTTCCCGAGACGATGAAGGTACCGGCCTGAAGGGATACCGTGACTGGTCCCGCCGATGGATTGCTCATATAAGCGTCGTGCGCTGCTTTGAGAGCATTGTTGATAGCAGCAGTATCGTCGAAAGCATCATTCGGGTTGGCGCCGTATTGCGCGGCATTAATGACAAGGGCCATATTACGTTTCCTGTGACGTGAACGATTGCCCTCATAAGGATGGCTCCCGAACCCAAAGAAAAGTGGCTCTATCCTTCATTGTGGAGAAATTTTGAGTTAGCTCTACTCGGTATCAGCACCACCTCGGGATGACACTTTGCACCTACAATAAGGGTGCCAGCGCACTTCCGGCAGAGTGTGGGCTCGCTTTATTGATACCCATTGGATTGCACATCCATGCTAGAGCAATGGCGGTTCTGACAGAGCCAGCACACCAACGCTATCTCTTTGTTCCAGAATCATTTCCCGCCGCAAATCATTATCCAATGTCGGGCGCGTTGCTGTAGATTGCAGATCCATAAATGAACTTGGGCGACGGACTCCCGGTGGGAGCCCGTCGCCCGCTGGCTCAAGGTTGCTGTCAACTTGTTTGCTGCAAAGAGTTTTTACCCGATGATGCTGTCACCGAATGCCTGGCGTCCCTCGTAGATGCCGAACTTCAGGTAGTGCGCCAGCGGGTTGATGTTGGCCTGCGCCACATCCGCATAGGTGGCCAGGTAGCTCGAGGTGTCGAACGCCCCTGACGGATCGCGCCCTTCCTTCCAGCCATGCGTGTTGTAGTGCTCGAGCGGGTCCACCCCGGCGGCCGCCACATCGGCATAAGCCGCCAGGTACGCGCTGGTGTCGAAGTAGGCGTTGGGGTCCCGTCCTTCCTTCCAGCCATAGGTGGTGAAGTGGAAGGCCGCATCCACATCCGCCAGCCCCACATCCGGGTTGGCCAACAGGTAGTACTCGGCATCAAACGTGCCCTGCACGGCCTGCCCCACGGCCGTGTACGCCTGCCGGCCCTCGAAGCGGCCATAGGCCAGGAAGTGCTCGAGCGGATCGATGCCGGCGGCCTTCACGTCAGCGTTGTTGATCAGGTACAGGGTGGTGTCGAAGCTCACCGACGCGTCACGCCCCTCCTTCCAGCCGTTCTGGTGGTAGTGGTCGAGCGGGTTGATGTTGGCCGCATCCACGTCCTGGTTGGCCGACAGGTAGGCATTGGTGTTGAAGAAGGCATTCGGGTTGCGACCCTCCTGCCAGCCATACGCCGCATAGTGATCGTCCGGGTCAACACCAGCCGCCCGAACATCAGGGTTGCGACCAAGATAGAACACGTCGTCTACAAGAATATCGCTGCTCCCGGCAGGAACGCTGGTCGAGCCCCCGAAGGCATAATCCAGCAAGTCGTCCAAGCGTTCGGGAACCGCCGCAATCTCGCCGCCGTCCGGTGTGACCCTGCCCTGCTCAATGTTGCGGAGGGCATCCTGCGCCAGTAGCTCCTCCTCCCCAGGCTGGAACAGCTCGGGGTGCCCCCACCTGTTGTTGATCTGATCAATGAAAGCCAGTTGCGCCGCACCACCATACAAATGGGCTTCATCGGACAATTCGGCGTCCGTCAGACCCGCAATCCCACGGATCAGAGCGAGATCGGCTCGGGCCAAGACCAAGGGGTCAGCTGACGCGCCATAGGCACGGTCATGCTCCCTGAAAAGCGCATCGAGGGCATCAACGGGGGGCGTGGTGAGCGGAGTCACTTCGCCGGGCTGGAGCACCCGTCCGTCAGTGTAGTTCGGCCCCCCATAGTTGCCATAGGTTGGAATATCCACACCTTTGGGCGTCGGCACAATCACAAGCCAGTTGATCGACATCATGTCCTCCTAGAAGCGTTCCCCGGCGCTCACCGAGTCCTCTGAACGCGCAGCGAAAGGTCTATGTTCCTGATGCTAGAACTCGCGACGTCGCATCGCTGACCTACAATGCCTGCCGCAGCGAAACTTTATGACAAAGTGCATTCACTCTGGATGACCACTACGCAACAACAATAGCCTGCGGGATGACCAGGAAGGTGTTTATCCGGGACCACTCCGCCACCAACCCGAGTTTTATCAAAAACGCCCAGCTTTAGAGGATCGTTGCACTGCCTCGCAGCAACGGCGTGAGGCTTCCTTCAAGCGTCGGCTTGTAGCCTTGCGAGAACGACAGTTCAAAGACTGATCTTTGCTGACCTCTTGAACCAATTCGTACGCTGCTGATTGAGGATGATTTTAACCGGTGACTAACATCGCCGCCTTGTCTCGGGCTTAGCACCGGGCGCTGTGAGTCCTGAAGGAACTCTGCTCCCTCAGCCGATAGTCAGGAGACTGCTTACCGTGGCGAAGCCCCACAGGGTTGCAGATCTGAGCGCTGCCATTCTTCTGCCGTATCGGTTGCGCATCCCCTAGGGGCCTTGCCAGAGGGCTTTTGAAGAACTGCTCGTGTGGCACCCAAATTCTTTCAAGAGATCATTCGGATCAGCCAATGTCACTACCAACTGCATTTGAACAATATATGTTAGAGCTTATCAATGCGGAGAGAGCCGCAGTCGGAGCACGCCCTCTCATCCTTGATAGCACCCTTCAGACTTCCTCAGAACGTCACAGCCAGTGGATGCTTGCCGCTGACAGCTTTTCGCACCAAGGCATGAACGGATCGGCTCCCCATGGGCGCATGGAAGCGGCAGGGTACCAGTTCACGGGAGCCTACGGATCTGGAGAAAACATTGCGTGGGTGTCCCTTCGTGCCCCTGACGGGTACATGGACGAAGTCCAACTGATGCATCAAAATCTTATGAACAGCCCTGGCCATCGCGCCAACATTCTGAACCCAGCCTTTGAGGAAATCGGAATCGGCATCGAGATCGGTAATCTGCAGGGTTGGGATGCTGCTGTTGTCACTCAGAACTTTGGCTATTCGGCAGCAGAAGCGACGCCTCCCGCCTCAGGTCCCACGGATGGGTATGTTCTGGTTGATGACGGATTCTATCTGGCCCGGAATTCTGATGTACGAGCCGCGGGTGTAGATCCAGAACACCACTACGCGGCGTACGGCTGGAAGGAGGGGCGCGATCCCAACGCCTTCTTCGACACGAGTGCGTACCTGCAGGCCTATGGCGACGTGGCGGCCGCTGGGGTCAACCCGCTCGAGCACTACAACGCGTTCGGCTGGAAGGAAGGGCGGGATCCCTCAGGAGCGTTCGACACAGACGCATATCTCGCCACCTACACCGATGTCGCCGCGGCCGGGGTAAACCCACTCGAGCATTATCTAGCCTACGGCATCTATGAGGGACGCTCCGCCTTCCCAGACTCGATCGTAGGGTAGGCGAACACTCTGATACCTTTAAGCGCCCCAGGCGCCTCAGACCGCCTGGGGAGTTCTTCCCGCGCTCTGGCTCCAACTCGCTTCCAACGCCCAGCAACGAGCGAGTGCTCGGCGAGCGTAATTTGTGTGATTGCGAACCTGCATCAAGGGATCGAAAGTTTGATGGTCATCACGCCCCATCCTCGTGAAGCGATACGTTGTCGGTCGAGGAGCGGATTTGACTCACTGACAGACTTCACCCTCACCATAAGCGGACTCTCACAGAGGACGATGCGGACGCTTGAACGCTGGCACAACGCTTCTGCGAACTGTGCACCGCAGATGAGTTGCCAGCCCTCTGGCGGCTGCCCCTTGGTTGCCCGCAAGCCGGATGCGCACAGCCTTCGTGGGTCGCGTACGTACCTTCCGCGAAACACCCATAGTAAAAATGGTGGGCTGTTCAGGTGATGCTACGCCGATCCCCATTGAAGGCGACTATCGATGTTCGAACCAGGATAGAGGCCTGAAGCTTTCCGTCCTCCCAGCACCGTTGATTAGTCTCGAGCGGCCGCAGATTTTCGCCCGCCGTGACGAGAACGGGCGATCATCTGCCCTTGCGGGCGTCGTGCACGATTAAGGCTACATCCACACGCGGCCCTCATAGTAGCCGTGTGTGATGTAGTGTTGGGTCACCGCGATCAAATCGCTGCCAAAGGCAGCCTGCAGATCAGCATAACGCGCGACATAGGCTTGAGAGTCGAAGATGTCCTGCCGACCCTCACTCTTCCCCCAGTCGATATAATGCGCAGCGCCTGCATCTGCATTCGCACCAAACGCCTGAACGAGATCACCATAGGATGCGATGTATTCCAATCCGTTGAAGGTGATCTGCCGGTTCTCGCCTCGTCCGCATGTGATGTAGTGCAGAGCACCGGCCTCCGCATTGCCGCCGAACACTGCGGTCAGATCACTATAGGAAGCAATATACTCAAGGCCATTGAACAGAAGACCGCGTCCTTCCTTTTGGCCATAGGCGGAGAAGTGCTTGCTTCCTTCGGCAGCATTTGCACCAAGAGCGTTAGCTAGGTCTCCATAGGATGCGATGTACTGCAAGGCGCAGGTTGCGATATTCTCAATGGCTTTCGACGTACTCGGGCGTAGCGACATCGGCACATCCGGCACCACGGTGTTCCCCGAGGTGTCCGTGGTATGGGTGAAGTCCAGCGCATAGAACGAAGTCTGCCCTGCCCCGAAACCCTGTGTCTCGTTGACTCCGAGATACGTACCGGCCTTGAAGTAGAACGTATCCGTATCCCACACATCATTGATGCGGGTGCTGGACGAGTATGTCTGACCGTCAGCCAGGACGCTGACTTTCAGGTCGTCACCCTTTGCATCGATGATGTACGAGAACCGCTCGTTCAGGGATACGTTCGGTGTCTGTCCGATGCTGTTTGTGAGCTTGAAGGTTGTTTCCGAATTGTGCGACCCTGCCCGGTCGTTGACGAAGTAAACTGATCCGTTCTCCCAGTATAGGCGAACCAGTTCGTCATTTTGGCCGTGGATCTGACCAACCACGACGCGTCCGGCTGAGCCATCGAAACGAATTGGAGCCTGATCGACCTCAAGGGTTGCATTCAGGAGACCGCCCTCGTTGAGGCTCCAGGCGGCTTTTGCAACGCCTTTCATTTCCCGAAGTTCGGAGCGCGCATACTTGGAGCCGCTCGTTGTTGCACCGTCGACCGGAGCATAGAACACCATGGCTCCATCGCTGGCGGTGTAGAAATAACTTGAGTGCTGATATCCGGAGAGGGATTTGATCTCGGTGGCCGTGCCGCTGATTGTGCCGAAGGAATCGATTGGAAGAGTTATTTTCCAATCAGACAACGAGAAGTTGCCGCTCGGAGCGACACCGGGATTCAAAATCATGCTGCAATGCCCCAACATTCACCGAGCCTCTTTTGATGAGGCTTCTGGCTTCTGTTTCTTTATTCGAATAAGATCCTACCAATAATTAGGTAAAAACTTTATGCAACTTGCAGATCGAGGCGTGAGCGTTGCGCATTTCGCCGCATGCAGGGCATCAATAATGACATTCTATTTTCTTGTAAAGCTGTAGCGTTCCCAGCTTGTATGGCTTGGCCGAGACACGCGTGATCGCGTCGAACGGAGGTGTGCACCTGTTCCCATGGAGGGGCTCGGGAGCCTGTCATGTCTTTGCAGACACCTTGCGCAAAGAGCAGGTCAAGGCGCAGGCTCATGATCTCGTTATTTCCACAGCGGACGCATCCCTGGATCAGATCGCGGCAGCGCTCGACCGCATCCTTTGTTACGGACCAACAGATTTAGAAAACTCATGTCTATGGTCTGATGACTTTGCCAACGCGAAATACGACCGTCTGATACCTCGTCCGCTGTTGCACCGGCTATGGATGCGCCGCAACCGGCAAGCGATCACCGACGTGCCAGCAATTGCCGCAGACCTGCTGGAGTCATTTGCGACGTGAGAGATTCCCCGGAAACTTCACCCCTTCCTACCATATGCTGGGCTGCCCATATCAGCGGCAGATATGAAGCAAGATTGCAGCGGGTTGCGTGATGATGAGACGTTTGACACTATTGGCGGCCGTTACGGGATGGGCGCTTTACGGTCTATCAGTCCTAGGCTTTCGATCTCCTGACGCTGACGTACAGGCTGAGATTGCACGCTTGTCCCAAGCTGCTGCGGAGGCCGCCGCAGAGCGTGATGCTCTTGCTGCCGAGCTGGCGCAGTTCCAAGAGGAACACCAGGACCTGCAGCACCTCCGAAAGCAGATCGCTGCCACAACTCAGGAGCTTCAACATCTCGAGTATCTTCGAGGCCGCGTCAGTGGCCAGATCGATGCGATACGCCCTCAGCCTTCCAACGATCCAGCCCAGGCAGCGGACCCACAAGAGACAACATCCCCTCAAGTGAGCCCCGCCCGATCCGTAGAAGCCAGCGCCTCACTTTCTAAGGAAGAGATCCGCGAGGCGCAGGAAGCGCTCACGAAGCTGGGATACGGGCAATTGGAAGCGGACGGGGTGTTCGGCCCAGGTACCCGCCGATCAGTTGAGGCTTTCCAGCTGGCTCAAGGCCTCTCAGCAACCGGACGGCTTGATGCGGACACTCTCCGGGCCCTTCGATCTTCACAGACG
Source organism: Microvirga arabica (assembly GCF_016811235.1). GTDB lineage: Bacteria > Pseudomonadota > Alphaproteobacteria > Rhizobiales > Beijerinckiaceae > Microvirga > Microvirga arabica. The sequence goes on along the minus strand of NZ_JAFBID010000041.1, from coordinate 22,993 downwards.
GCGGCACAGCCCTGACGACGACAAAAGGCCCCGACGCAACACGCGAAATCAAGGCTCCCGCTTGTTCACCCCTTCATGCCATACTCACTCTCCCGAGTTAAAATGTCCTCCGAGGAGCCAAAAGGCAGTCCTAGCCTCCTGGCTTTGACCTGACCCGAGGAGCGCTGATCAAACGATGGCTCCCGAGCCTGTCCTGAACGCACCCACCCGCGATGTGAAACCGCACCGGAGGCGCAGCGGATGGGGTGCTCAGATGGATGCTGGACCAGGGGTGCTTGGGACGGGCTTCTTGGACTCGCGCAAGCAGGCGATGGCGGAAAGGCTGGCTCGCTGCTGTTCGCAAGGATACGGCTATAGGTCCATTTTGCCAGCGATGCCTTGGGACCACCAACCGGAGATCGTCGCACCGCGATGGCACCATGTGAGCAGATCACGGCGCTCCCTCCTCTGCGTCTGCCCCGTATACAATGTGTTGCCGGGTCGTGATTTCCAGCTTCATAAGCTATACTCCATTCACTGGAGAGGGAATGTTTATGAAAAGGACACGACTTGGTATTCAAATCTCTGATGACCAACAAACGGCTATCTTGGAGATTTGCCCTGAAGGGGAGACAGGATCACCTGTTGAGCTAAACCTGGATCAGTTGAGCAAGCTGATCACCCTCCTGGGGCACACCCGTCAGCGCATGATCCAGGGCTTGCCGATGCAATGCCTCGAAGGCTTGAGTGTTGAAACAGTCTATCGGCCAAACTGGTACATTCAAGTAGCAAAGATCGATGGATCTCTCCTCGCATTCGATCATCCAGCCTTCGGCGCTGTCGGGTTCGCCATCCCGAGGGAAGAGGTTGCAGACATCGTCCGAATCTTGAAGGGACACCTTCTCCTGCCTGAAGGGTCAGGGAAACGAAATTAGTCATGCCCCTTAGCGACGCATCACCCCTGTGCATAAGTGATCGTGCACGAGCCTGCGGACAGCCGTTCCGTGCGCTATGACGTTGATCGTTCCCGCAAAGCCCTCTCCCGCCTGAATTCACGTCGGAACACGGGAATGGACCATTCTGCTGTGCATGCTCTTGCCGCACCGGCTCTTTGGAGTTGAGGCCGTCCTAAGATGCCCCGGACTCAGAGGCTATGGGATTGGCTCACATCAGGTGGCACGAGCCGGACCAATGACCTGCCGTTTGGCCGCATCCAAGGTCGTTCCGTTGCAGGAGGAGGACGTGCCAATCGGTCCGCTCAGCGGAAAGATCGCTCCTGAGCAGCGACGATAATGACGCCGCAGCTCTTCAGCCTGGCTCAACTGGCACTTGTTCCCCCCGAGGGCTTGGATCAAGGGATCGGACAGAGGTTTCGTCAGATAGGAGAGGATGGTGCGATTGCCGGTCTGAAAAAAGCTTCCCGCTGGCATCCTTGGGATCAGTTTTCCCCCTGATTCAGGGCTGCTGCTGGAGTCATGCGTGGAAACCACATCGTGCAGTTCGGCAAATTGGCGCCAGGGGGACAACTCAAGAGGTTCAGACAGTGCCGGACCGGGCATTTTCACTAGCAGCCCAAGATGTGGCTCCGGCGATTGAAGGTTCAACCACGCCAGAAGCCGGATTAGGCCTTCACCACCTTGCTGTGCACGCCGAGATATCGTCCGCGGGTGTCCACTATCAGCTTCGCGTGTTTCTCAATCGTCTCATAGTCGAACCTGTCGTGGTCTGTCGCCAGCAGAACCACGTCATAGCTGGCCAGTGCCTCGGGGGTCAGTTCGACACTGGTGAGATCAAAGGAATAGCGCCGCATCTTCGGGAAGCTTGGGACGTGCGGGTCACTGTACTCGACATGCGCACCCTTAGCCTGAAGGAGGCTCATCAGTTCGACGGCAGGAGATTCCCGCATGTCATTGACGTTCTTTTTATACGCGATGCCGAGGACAAGGATTCTGCTTCCGCGGACTGGCCTCTCACGCTCATTCAAAGCATCGGCAAGTTTCCCAACGACCCATTCGGGCATTGCGCTGTTGACTTCGCCCGCGAGCTCGATGAAGCGCGTATGAAGACCATACTCGCGCGCTTTCCAGGTTAGGTAAAACGGGTCAATCGGGATGCAGTGCCCCCCTAGCCCGGGGCCAGGATAGTAGGGCACGAAGCCGAACGGCTTGGTTGCCGCCGCGCGAATGACCTCGTGGATGTCGATCCCCATTCGATCGGCGATGATCTTCATCTCATTCACAAGGCCTATATTGACCGCACGGTGGATGTTCTCGAGCAGCTTGGTGAGCTCCGCTGCCTGCGTGGAACTGACAGGCACAACCGTGTTGATGACCTGACCGTAGAGAGCAAGTCCAACCTCGAGGCAGGATGGGGTGCTGCCGCCACAGACCTTAGGAATAGTATGCGTGCTAAATCTCGCGTTACCCGGATCTTCACGCTCCGGCGAAAACACGAGAAACATATCCTCTCCCACCACGAATCCTTCGTTTTCAAGCCGGGGACGCAATTCCTCCTCGGTTGTGCCTGGATAAGTCGTGCTCTCCAGCGACACGACTTGGCCGCTTCTCAGGTATGGCAGGAGGGCATCCACAGTGCTCAACACAAAACTCAGGTCCGGCTCACGATACTTGGTCAGAGGCGTGGGTACGCACAGAATTACAGCGTCCAAGTTGCGGGATAGAGACAGGTCCGAGCTTGGCTCAAAGCCGCTTTTTATTGCCTTCGCAATTCTTTCATTTGGAATGTGCTCGATATAGGTCTGCCCCTTATTCAGAGCATCGACCTTGTCCTGGTCGATGTCGAAGCCGATGACCTTGTATCCGACCTCCGAATAACGAAGGGACAGCGGCAGACCAACATAGCCCAGCCCGACAATACCGACCACGGCGGTCTTATCATTGAGTCTTTTCAGCAGAGTGTCTTTGTGCATCAGAAACCTCGGCCTCACGCACGTAGGATCGCGGGGCCACTCTATAGAGGAACAGGTCCAGATCGCCTATACGGGAAAGCGCCAAGGGCGGGACCCGCCGAAATGGAACCACCTGACTCAAGACGCTCGGCCAGTCTTTCTGGGACGTCATGCCTCATTGAACGCCCTCCGGCAGCGAGCTTCGCGAACGGGCCGCAGGTCCGGGCTGGTGTCTCTGTCATTCCGCATTGCCGAATTCGGTCGGCGCTGCCCCTCCAGGGCCTCGTCCAGGGGCCTCGCAGGCCTCCGACATGGATTTCCGCGCCTGCTCGACCAAGCTCAACTCGCTCCTGCTGGCTTCTGGAACCAGAATGGCCGCCGGCTTGTCGCTTATGGTCAAGCTCGTCTTCGGCGCATTAGTGAGCCTGCTTGCCCGCCCTTTAGGATCGATTTAGTAGGACTTGTCGATCCCGGAGAATGTTGATGCGCATCGTGGCCATCGTGGTTACGTATAATCCAGACGTGGCCCTATTGGCCAAGGTCGTGCAGTCCGTTGCCCCTCAGGTTCATGGAATTGTCGTCGTCGACAACGGCTCGGACAATGCGAACGACATAAGAAAGATTGTCCGGTCGACTACTGCCCATGTAATTGCGAATGAACAGAATTTGGGGATTGCCGCAGCTCAAAACCAAGGGCTTGCTTTTGCCCAGGCGGAAGGCTACTCGCACATCCTGCTGCTGGATCAGGATACCACCTTGGCCCCGGGCGTTGTTGGCGACCTATCACGTAATTTGCAAGCTCTTGAAATCGAGCATGGTGCAGTGGCCGCCATAGGCCCTGCCTATTACGAGCTTAACAGCAAACGCCAAACGAGAGCTTATCGTGCCAAAGGGCTCCGAATCTCCAGGGTTTCGCTCAGGGGTCGGAGCCAGCCCATGGAAAGTGATTTCATCATCGCCTCAGGCTCGTTGATTTCGCTCGCCGTCGTTGAGATCGTGGGCGGATTCAAGGAGGAGCTCTTCATCGACCTTGTTGATGTGGAATGGTGCTTTCGAGCCCGTGCGGCAGGGTACAGATGTTTTCTGTCTCCCACTGCGGCTGTCGACCACCGTCTTGGCAGTGGAACCGTGGGAATAGGATCGCGCCGGATCGCTGTCCATGTGCCGATAAGAAACTATTACTGGATCAGAAATGCGCTCTGGCTGGCTCGCCAGCCCTGCACCGCTCCTGCCTGGAAGCTGTATTTCATCAGCAGGAGCCTTGCATTTCTGGTGACATACACGACGGTCGCTGACAAGCAGGCCTTAAGGCTACAGCTCATGTGCCACGGGATCTGGGACAGCTTCAGCGGCAATCTTGGCTGCTTCAAGCGGGGACGAGCGTAGCTTTTCACGGTGAGAGATAGGAAAAGCGGAACCTTCAGCCGACCCGTCGCTCGGCCTCGGCCAGCCCCCATTCAAGTAATTGCTCGGAGCGCTCCTGGCTCAACGCCTCCACATAGACGCGCAACTCCGGCGCATTGCCAGAGGGGCGGAAGTGGACGACCTCCCCATTCTTGGCTGCAATCCGCAGGCCGTCACGGGCATCTTGCCCTGCAACACCTCCAAGCGGCGCCATAAGGTCGGAGAGGAAGACCTCGTCCTCCTGCAGGCGCGATACAAAGGCCGCACTCTTTTCCGTGGCCACGTTCTTCAGCCGATTGCTGGCCGCAGCCTTGAAGGCGAAAGCGGCTGCCACTTCTGCAAGCGGCCGCGACTGGGCGATGACTTCGCCCAGGGCGCAAAGAATCGGCAGCATGGCGTCGCGGGTGGGAAGCGCTGCGAGCCGGCGGCCATCCCGCTCTACATCGGAGCCGAGGAGAACGCCGCCGTTGGCCTCAAACCCGATGATGGTCCGCGCGCCGGATCGGGCGGCCTCCGCCATGCCCGCGATGACGTAGGGAGATCCAACCTTGGTTCGGAATACTTTCTCGAAGACGCCGGAGGTTTCCAGTGCAGAGTTGGACGTGACTGGCGTTACAACAACATCCGCACCAACATATTTGGCCGTGATCGCCCCGACAAGGTCGCCCCGCAGGAAGGCCCCGCGGGCGTCGGAGATCAGCGCGCGGTCAGCGTCACCATCGGTCGAGACGATGGCATCGAGCTTCTGCTCACCGGCCCATTGCCGGGCCAAGATGACGTCCTCCCAGCGCAGTGCCTCGGTATCCACGGGGATGAAGCTTGTCGCACGCCCAAGCGGCACCGCGCGGGCGCCCAGGGCCTCGAGCACCTCGACCATGACGTCGCGCGCGACAGAGGAATGCTGATAGACGCCGACGGTAAGTCCCGACAAGGAACCTGCCCCGAAGAACTCCCGATAGCGCTCGTTGTAAGCGGCTATCAGGTCAATGTCTGGTGTCGCAGCCCTGATAGCTCTTGCACCCTCGGGAACGGAGACGATGCTCATCCTGGCATGCCAGGACAGAATGGAGGCCTCGTCGTTCTTGTCGATTTCACCTTGAGCCCGGTAGAACTTCAACCCGTTCCGGTCCTCTGGTATATGGCTTCCAGTGACCATAACCGCAGGAATGCCAAAGCGCATGCCATGATAGGCCAGCGCCGGCGTAGGGAGAGCGCCGCAATCGAGCGGAATCAGCCCTGCTTCCTGCAAAGAGGCGCAGCAGATCTGGGCAATGCTGGGGCTACTCTCGCGCAGATCTCTCCCGACCAGCACCACATTTTTCGATGCGGCAGCCGAGCCGTCCCCCTTGAGCAGTTCCGCAAAAGCACGGGTGTAGGCAAAGGCCGGGACGCCGTCCAGCTCCACCACAAGCCCACGCAGGCCGCTTGTGCCGAACTTGAGGGACGAGTGGGCAACCTCCGGAAGAAAATCCATGCCAACATACCTTTGTTCACTCTGATGCACACAGGCTTCCTAATCTCCCAAGGCGGAGCCTTCACCAGACGGAATGACTAGGGATAATGTCACAAACTCATGGATTCGGGTCAATGCACTCACTCGGAGGGCACCGGTCATCCTCAGGGAGCAGTAATTTATTCGGATTACCACGAAGGTACCGGCACTGAGACGCCGTTGCCCCAAAGGAGGCAGCAGGCCTCTTCTCCGGGTGCGCTGGATCCAGATCTGCCCCCCTGTCCCGCGGAAGGGCTATTAATGTTGAGGCTACACGGCCTCCCATCCTGACGAGGCTTCCGAGCGCCGCAATGAATCGAGGATCCTCATGTTCATGAGTGCATCCTCCAACCCATAGCCAAAGGCTGTGTCACCACGAACCGCACGGCTGAAGGTCTCGCCCTGTAGCTGGTACTGGTCCACGACAGGGAACTCGATTGCCCGGGCGGAACGATTCCCGTGCAGGCTGCCATCGTCGAGGTAGATGCGGGTCGGCTGGTCAGGCGGGGCGTTGAAGGGGATCTCAATTTCGATGCGGCCCTTTGTTCCGAGGATCTGCACCCGCTGGAACGGCACTGATTGAGTCGAAACAATAAACGTGAGCTGCCGGCCCGCGCCGAAATCCATGAGGGCACTCGTTGTTCGGTCAACCCCGAAGGACGGATCACGGTCGACGAGCGCGACCACGCGGACCGGCTCGGCATCGAAGAAGTAGCGCCCCGCCACGACCGCATAGCAGCCGATGTCGAGGAGCCCTCCCCCGCCGATATCCGCCCTGTTGCGGATGTTGTCAGGTTCGACGTTGAAGTAAGAGAAGATGACCTGAATGGATCGCAGTTCCCCGATCTCTCCGGATCGGATGATCTCACGGGCGCGCTGCCATTGCGGATGGTGGCGGACCATGAAGGCTTCAGCGACCAGCACCTCTGATGGGACCTGCTTCAATGCCCGCGCCTCATCGGCCGTGATGGCAATCGGTTTTTCGCACAGCACGTGCTTGCCGGCGGCAGTGGCTGCCAGCGTCATCGGCACGTGGAGATGATTCGGGAGAGGATTGTAGATCGCCTCGATATCCGGATCGGCGAGAAGCGCCTCGTAGGAACCGTAGGCTCGTTCGATCCCGAGCTCCGCAGCCATTGAACGGGCGGCTTCTTCGTTTCTTGAGGCGACAGCGACCACCTGGCAGAGCGGGCTCTTCATCATACCGGGAACAACCTTCGTCCGGCCGATCTTAGCTGTGCTCAAAATGCCCCAACGAACCGGCTGCATGGCGTTCTCCTCAGGTTGTCTGGCTGTTGAATTCAGATACGGTCTTCAAACCTTAGATCGGCGCAAGGACTTGTAATCCTTGTGCAGAACCGGCCCTGTCGTTTCGCGCTCCAGAAGCGTCACGGGTAATCGGATGCTCCAGTCTTCAGGCTTCATCTGGTTGTGAATGAGCTTCAGGAGTACATCGGCCCCGACACACCCCAGTTCATGCAGCGGCTGCCGGAACGTGGTGAGGGTAGGCTCTGTGTAATCTGCATATTCGATCCCGTCGAAGCCGATGACGGAAACATCCTGCGGCACACGGATGCGCTCGGCGCGAACGCGCTTGATGAAGCCGATCGCGCTCTCGTCGCAGGCTGCGAAAATGCCCGTGGGACGATCCTTTATCTGCAAAAAGGCCTCGGCGGCCACCACGCCAGTCGAGAAGACGAAAGGCCCCTCCCAGCGCACGAAATTGCCCTGGCCGAAGCCGGCTGCGGCGATCCCTTCCTGAAAACCGGCGAAGCGCTCGACTTCGATAATGGAGCTGAGGGTCCCTGAGATGTAGCCGAACCTGCGGTGTCCCAGGCGAGCAAGGTATTCCACAGCCTGCCGGGTGGCCTCACGATCCTGCACGACAACGTTGGGGATGCCGTCCTCATGGATGGCGGCGCACATAGCGACGATGGGGAGGCCGGAGTCCCGCATGCTGCGCGTGCCGTTCTCCGGGATGTATCCGGTCAGCAGGAGAACCCCGTCCACCTGACGAGACAGGGCCAGATCGACATAGCGGGCCTCCCGCTCCCTGCGGTTGTCCAGATTACCGATGATGATGCCGTACCCTGACTGGGTCAGTTCGTCATCGACCCCGCGGAGAATCTCGGCGAAGACCGGATTGGTGAGCCTCGGGGCGATCACCAGAACGTTCATGGTCCGGCGCGTGCGCAGCTTTTGTGCGGTGCTATTCGGGATATAGCCGCTGCGCCGCACCGCTTCCATCACGAGATCGTGAGTTTTCTGCCTCACCTTATCCGGGTCGGACAGGACCCGGCTGACGGTTGCTGTGGATACCCCGGCAAGTCTAGCAACGTCGGCGATGCGTATCTCCTTCACGGCCCGCCACCTTTTCCGACTCATGCAGGTTACCTCCAGGCGCTTAGCAAGATATGTTACCCTCTTTCAGAGAGGACAACTTGCCTTAACTTGTGTCTTGACTAATCTTAAAAGCACCTACAACCTATAACACAAGATGTAATCGATTACATAAATCGATAAAACGCTTCTGGGAGGAAGCCATGAGCATGAAGACACGCGTTTCCGCGTATACCCTTTCTGTTGCCCTGATCTGGAGTTCCGGAGCACTCGCTCAGCAGAAAGCAGAGGTCCTCCATTGGTGGACGTCTGCCGGTGAGTCTGCATCCGTGAAGGTGTTCGCAGATCAGTTCACCAAGGCCGGCGGCACCTGGGTCGACAACGCCATCGCCGGCGGCGCCAATGCCCGCACGGCCGGCATCAACCGCATGGTGGGCGGCAATCCCCCGACCATGATGCAGTTCAACACCGGCAAGCAGTTCGACGAGCTCGTCAGCAACGATCTGGTGCGCGACGTCGATGCCCAGGCAAAAGCCGGCAAGTGGCGGGAGATCATGCCGAAGCCGATCGTCGACGCGACGGTCCGTGAAGGGAAGTTCTTCGCTGTTCCGGTCAATATTCACGGCCAGAACTGGATGTTCTATAATACGAAGATCTTTGCCGATGCCGGCCTCGAGCCTCCGAAGACCTTCCCCGAGCTGGTTGAATCCGGCGAGAAGCTGAAGGCCAAGGGCATTATTCCGATCGCTCTCGGCGGCCAGCCCAACTGGGAGCACAACCTCTTCCGGGCCGTGGTCGTCGGCCATGGCGGAGCCGACATGTTCCGCCAGCTCTACGGCACCCGCAAGCCGGACGTTCTGAAGAGCCCCAAGTTCAAGGAAACCGTGGAACTCTTCGGCAAGATGCGCGGGCTCGTCGACCCGGGCAGCCCGGGCCGCAACTGGAACGACGCCACAGCCCTTGTGATCACCAACAAGGCGGCCATGCACTTCAACGGCGACTGGGCCAAGGGTGAGTTCATCGCCGCAGGCCAGACCGCCGGCAAGGAGTACGGCTGCACGGTCGTCGGCCAGGAGCCCAAGCTCGTGATCGGCGGCGACGTCTTCGTGTTCCCCGCGACCAAGGACAAGACCGCGCTCGCGACACAGGACAAGCTGATTCAGGTTCTGCTCGATCCCACCAGCCAGATCGAGTTCAACAAGAAGAAGGGCTCGATTCCGGTACGAATGGACGTTGACGTGTCCTCCATGGATACCTGCGCCCAGAAGTCCCACAGCATCCTGAAGGATCCGGCCAATCAGGTGGAAAGCATGGAGATCCTGAGCCCGCCGAACTTCTCGGGAGCCATGCAGGACGCTGTGACCCAGTACTGGAACAATCCCAACATGTCGGCGGATGCCTTCATCGAGAAGATCACCAGCGCCATGCGCGACGCAGGCTAAGACCATACGGCTCGCCCTTAAGGGGCTGGGGCGAGCCGGCCAGTGTTGAAGCTTGACCTCTCTCGACAGGATCTTCCGAATGGATAGCATTTCGATCCGCGCCCCCAGCATGCCTTCAGGCGGCACGAAAACCCAGCGTCGTGTGAAAACGCGCCTGCCTGCGGCCATCGCCCTCCTGCCGACCGCTCTCATCGTCCTTGTCGTCTATATCGGCTGCATGCTCTGGACCGTGCGGCTCTCGTTTACGAGTTCGACCCTCCTCCCCAAGCTTGATTGGGTCGGCCTTGCGCAATATAGCCGCCTCTTCGTCAATGACCGTTTCCTGACCTCGGCCTCCAACATCATCATCTTCGGCGCCCTGTTCATCTCGGGCTGCCTCATCATCGGATTTCTTCTCGCCGTCTTCATCGACCAGAACATCCGCGGCGAAGGCCTCTTCCGCACCGTCTTCCTTTATCCCTATTCCATGTCCTTCGTTGTCACCGGCGTCGCATGGCAATGGTTCCTCAATCCGGGACTTGGTCTGCAGAAGCTCGTGCGGGACATGGGCTTCGAGAGCTTCACCTTCGATTGGCTCGTGAACCAGAGGATGGCGATCTACACCATCGTTGTCGCAGGTCTCTGGCACGGGGCCGGCTTGACCATGGCGATCCTTCTCGCGGGCCTTCGCGGCGTCGACAAGGATCTGTGGAAGGCCGCCAAGATCGACGGGATCCCGACCTGGCGCGTCTACACCTCCGTGGTTCTGCCCCTCCTCCGACCGATGGTTGTCACGGCGGTCGTGCTCCTCACGACCGGCGTCGTGAAGCTCTATGACCTCGTGGTTGCGATGACCCTCGGCGGCCCGGGCATCGCCACCGAGGTGCCTGCCAAGTTCGTCATGGATCACCTCTTCGAGCGCAACAACATCGGTCTCGGGACAGCCGCCGCGACCATCATGCTGATCACCGTGGTGAGCATCCTGGCTCCCTGGGTATACGTCCGCTACGTCCGTCCGCAAGGGAGGCATGCATGAGCACCGTTGTGCCACAGGGCCGACGCCCTCAACACCTTACCATCGGCCGCATCGGTGTCTATGCCTTCCTGGTGACCGCAGCCCTGTTCTTCCTGCTGCCGCTCTGGATCATGGTCGTGACATCGCTCAAGCCCATGGAGGAGATCCGGCTCGGCAACATTCTCGCCTTGCCGTCTGCCATGACCTTCGAGGCCTGGGCCAAGGCATGGTCCTCAGCCTGTACCGGCCTCGAATGCAACGGCATCAGCGTCGGGTTCTGGAACTCGATGCGCATCCTGATCCCGTCCGTGATCCTCTCGATCATGGCTGGTGCCATTAACGGCTACGCGCTGTCGTTCTGGCGGGTCAAAGGCGCCAACCTGATGTTCGGCGTGCTGTTGCTCGGGGCCTTCATTCCGTACCAAGTCTTTCTCTATCCGCTGGTGCGCATCTTCTCGCTGAGCGGGATCTATAACTCGCTCACCTGCATCGTTCTGGTGCACGTGATCTTCGGCCTGCCGACCATGACACTCCTGTTCCGCAACTACTATGCGGGGTTGCCCATCGAGCTGTTCAAGGCGGCGCGCATTGATGGCGGCGGGTTCTGGTCGATCTTTTTCCGGGTGATCCTGCCCATGTCGACCCCAATCCTGGTGGTTGCGACCATCCTGCAGGTCACGGGCATCTGGAACGACTTTATCTTCGGGCTGACATTCGCGGGTCGGGAGAACCTGCCCATGACCGTGCAACTCAACAACATCGTCAACTCAACACAGGGCGAGCGCGCCTACAACGTCGACATGGCAGCCACCATGCTTGCAGCGCTCGTTCCGCTCGTCGTCTACTTTGTGTCCGGACGCTGGTTCGTTCGCGGAATCGCTGCCGGCGCTGTGAAGGGGTAAGAAATGTCGACCGTTTCCGTTCGTGATGTGACCGTCGCCTTCGAATCCGTCCAGGTCTTCGACGGCTTGTCCCTCGACATCCAGGAAGGCGAGTTCATCGTGCTCCTCGGCCCGTCGGGCTGCGGCAAGTCCACCCTGCTCAACGCCATCGCTGGCTTGTTGGATGTGGCAGAGGGGCAGATCTGGATCAACGGGAAGAATGTCACTTGGGAGGAGCCCAAAGACCGGGGCATCGCCATGGTGTTCCAATCCTATGCTCTCTATCCGCGCATGAACGTGCGCGAGAACATGTCCTTTGGACTGAAGATGGCGAAGACGCCGAGGCCTGAGATCGAAAAGCGCGTTGCCAAGGCAGCGGAGCTCCTGCAGATCACCCCCCTCCTCGACCGGCGCCCGGACCAGCTCTCGGGCGGCCAGCGCCAGCGCGTGGCGATCGGGCGGGCTCTGGTGCGCGACGCGGCCGTGTTCCTCTTCGACGAGCCCCTCTCCAACCTTGATGCGAAGCTGCGCAACGAGTTGCGCATCGAGATCAAGCGGCTGCATGCGCGCCTCGGCAAGACCACCATGGTCTACGTCACGCACGACCAGATCGAGGCCATGACTCTGGCAGACCGTATTGTGGTTATGAAGGAGCAGAAGATCCAGCAGATCGGCACGCCCGACGAGATCTATCACCGCCCGGCCAATCTGTTCGTGGCCGGCTTCGTCGGCTCGCCCCAGATGAATTTCATCAAGGGCCGCCTTGAGAACACCGGAGAAGGCTTGAGCTTCCTCGTCGGCAATCGCCGCCTGTCTCTGTCAGGTTACCCGTTCATCGTGGCCCCATCATCCGGTCAGGACGTCGTGCTCGGTGTGCGGCCGGAACACCTGGAGATTTCAAGCACCGGAATCTGGCCTGGATTCACGGTCGACATCGTCGAGCCTATGGGTGCTGACACGGTGATCTGGTGCAGCGATACGGTTGGTTCGGTTCAGGTCCGCACCTCAGGCTCTCGCCGTCCCACGCCGGGCGAGAGCCTGACGCTCCAGCTCGATCCAACCCAAGTCTCGCTGTTCGCTGCGGATTCCGGCGAGCGCCTATGACAATCCCGATATTGCGGCAGGTCTCCAGCACGACCTGTCGTGCCGCCATCGAACCCTGAGGACCCCATGAGCGTCACGGATAGACTGTCCATTCAACTCTACACCCTGCGATCCCTGGAGGATCTCGACCTGATCCTCGATACGGTCGCCGATGCTGGTTATCGCAATGTCGAGACTGTCGGATCGCATCTCGACAAGGCTGCCGAGGTTCGCGCCAAGCTCGATGCGCGCGGCCTGAAAGCGTCCTCCAGCCATGTCAGCATGGCGGCCCTGCGCGAGAAGCCGGACGCCGTCGTTGACGCCTGCCGCACCCTGGGTCTCACGCACCTCTACATGCCGGCCGTTCCGCCGGAGGAGCGGGATATGGCCGCCGACGGCTGGCGTGCGCTGGGCCGCGAACTCGGGCAGATCGCAGAGCGCCTCCAGGCTCAAGGCGTCCGCCTCGGCTATCATAACCACCATTGGGAGCTGAAGCCGAAAGACGGCGCGAAGACGGCGCTGGAACTGATCTTCGAGGCGGCTGGCTCAAGTCCCCTCGCCTGGCAGGTCGATGTGGCTTGGCTCGTGCGCGGCGACGCGGACCCCAAGGAGTGGATCAGCTGGTACCGCAGCAAGATCACCGCCGCCCATGTGAAGGACATCGCACCCGCAGGCCAGAACGAGGATCAGGACGGCTGGGCCGATGTGGGCTCCGGCATGCTGAACTGGCGCGACCTGTGGCGCGTGTGCCGCGAGGCGGGAGCCGAGTGGATGGTGGTCGAGCACGACAAACCCGCCGACCCGGCCCGGACCGCCCGCGCCAGCTTCGATTTCCTGCGCTCCATCGAGGATTAACGATCATGAATTCACTCAATGTCGGCATCATCGGATGCGGGAACATCTCGGGCATCTATCTCCAGAACATCCCGGCCTACCGCGGTCTCACCCTGCGCGCCTGTGCCGATATGCGTCCGGAGGTTGCTCAGGCTCAGGCGAGCCGCCACGGCATTGAGGCCCTGACGGTCGATCAGCTGCTCGCCCGCGACGATATCGATCTCGTGGTCAACCTCACTGTGCCGGCCGCCCATTTCGGCGTCTCGCTGGCAGCCCTCAGCGCGGGCAAGCACGTGTTCTCAGAAAAGCCACTGGCTGTCGATTTCGAGCAGGGCCGCAGGCTTGTGGACGAGGCGGAGGCTCGCGGCCTTCACCTCGGCTGTGCCCCCGACACATTCCTGGGAGCCGGCGGACGGCTCGCCCGCAAGCTCGTCGATGACGGCGCCATCGGACGCATTTTGTCAGGAACGGCCTTCCTGATGTCCCACGGCATGGAGCATTGGCACCCGGATCCGGAATTCTTCTTCAAACCCGGCGGCGGTCCGATCCTCGATATGGCGCCGTATTATCTGAGCACCCTCGTCAATCTGATCGGCCCGGTGCAGCGTGTCATCGCCATGTCGAGCATCGGTTTCCCCGAGCGCGTCGTGACAGCGGAATCGCCCCGCAAGGGCCACAGCATCACGGTCGAGACACCCACCCATGTGACGGCGCTGCTCGAATTCGCCTCCAGCGCGCAAGTGACCTTCTGCATGAGCTGGGACGTGTGGAAGCACAGTCACCCGGCCATTGAGATCTACGGCTCCGAAGGCTCCCTGCGCGTGCCGGACCCGAACTTCTTCGGCGGCCATGTGGAGGTCACCGAGCGCGGCGGTGACTGGCGTGCGGTCGATTCGAGCGAGATGCCACTCGGCGTCCCCAACTGGCGCTCGCCCAACTGGGCGCCTGACATACCAAACAAGGCCAATTATCGCGCGCTCGGTCTTGCTGATCTCGCCAGTGCGGTCCTGAACGGCACGCCGCATCGCTCCAGCGGGCGCCTCGGCCTGCATGTTCTCGAGGTCATGCACAGCATTCTCGAAGGCGCCGCAACCGGTCAGCCCAAGGCGATCACGACCACTCTTGAACGCCCGGCGCCCCTGGAAGATGCGGACGCCTCGATCCTCTGGAAAGGCCCTTCTCAGACGGCGACCGCCGCCTGAGACCTGTGCTCTCGGACAAAAAAACGCAACGATGCGGGAAGCACTCATCGTGTAGGGCGGCTGGCATGGACACGAGCCGGAGCTGGACAGCACCTCCTCGGCGACTGCCAGAGCGTACGCGGCTTTGATTGGAGCCGGGCCGCGGCGCAACGGATGTCCGCAGCGCCGCGGCCCCACCCTCCATGAAAGCGCTGCGCCAGAGCCGCACGGTATCCTCGCGCACGCCGAAAGCCTCGGCGATCCGCGGGCTCGTCCAGCCGGCCAGGGTCAGCAGGAGCGCCCGCGCCCGATCCGCCTCGCCGCGATCCCGCGAGTGGCTGAGGCCATGAGTTCACGCCGCTGCGCGGCGCTCGCGACAACAGGGGATTTGCCCACCATGATCCGCATCCCGAACCAAACCACGAGATGGAATCACATCCAGCATCCGTTGGGCAACCCGCTAAAAGCTGCTTAGGCCCCGAGCTACATAAAGTTCATGGCGGCTGCCGTTAGGACATGCTGAGTATGCGTCTGAGCGATACCGATAGAGCGGTGGCGCCGCATGTGCAGGTGACGGGGGCCGGATTTGGCCTGCCACTGGTAATCCCTGAAAGCCGGCCCGAGGAGCGGCACGCCTTCCTTCCGGCCGACTCCGATCCCATGGGTCGATGCGGCGCGTTGTCGGCCACGGGCGCCCAATCGCTTCTGCTCTCGATACGGTCCCAAGCAGGGTATTTAGCATCTGCTCTTCTGCACCTCCCAACACAGGACGAATCCGGAACTCGCTCGCGACGGCGGTCCGGAAGCCAAGATCCATCAGCGTCAGCCTTAGCCAATCTGTCCTGTGGCTGCGGCTGCGGGCCCACGTCGGCCGCCCGGCGCTCGGAGCAATCTTATTCAGATCGAGCAAGGGTCCGCGGGGCCCGCCGCCAGAGTCATGCGGCTCGCTGCCTGCAACGGGCGAGGAGAGGCGCGAACGGAGCATCGGAAAAGCCCGTCCCGATTCGCTCGTGCAGGTGCAAAATAGCATTGCCCTGCGATAAGGCAGCTTGGGGCGTTGGCTGGGGTTCGAAGCCGGGACCTCCCGGTACAGGATCGGATGATGCTCCATTGGAGATCCTCGGAATTTCCGTACCCATGCCTCGTATCGAGAATGCCTGCCCTGCTCCAAATACTCTGACCCGTTCGCCAGCAGTATCAGTATCAATGCGGAGCAAGACCACCACAGCTCTCGGACGCCCAGCGTCTGCCCGCAGCCAACTCGGTTGAAACTGGCCTGTGCTCGTCAGGTAGAACTTGTCGTTTGTGATTAGATCATTGAACGAACCTTCGCCTACGAAGCGCCTTCGCGTCTGCTTACGGCTACGGGCGCTTACATCATACACATACTGATCTCCATGGCGTCGTCGGATTGAATTTCGATGCGACAGGTTGGCAACGATCCGGCGGCTTGTAACAGAATTTGCAACAGAAAAGTTTTTGTTCTATGCCGTTAGTTCACGAATTCCAGTGGCAAACTTTCTCAAAATTTAGGTTTACTTTCAGTGGCTTATGCTACATCCGCACGAATGGCGAAGTCGCAACCCTGATGCACGAAGCCGAGGTGGACGCGCTGGCCTACATGAGCTTTCTGGCTCCGCACCGGACCAAGCTGCATTCGACCAACCGCTTGAGCGGGTCAATGGCGAGGTTAAGCGGCGCACGGATGTGGTGGGGATCTTCCCGAACGGGGCGGCAATCCGGTGGCTGGTCGGCGCGATCCTGCTGGAGCAGAACGACGAATGCGCGGTGCAGCGCGACAGCTTGTTCATGCAGGATACGATGGCGTCGATGAGCGATGATCTCTTGGTCAGCTTGCCCGCGGTGGCGATCTGATCATCCCGGCTCTGCCGGTGATCGCGGTGACACGTCGTCAGGTACACCACGCCAAGGGTCACGATTCGTTTGCGCGCACGCCGTGGATCAGAACTTCTCCGGAATCAGGATCAACCGCCCCTCATTTTTAGGCTATCGGCCTTTGGGGCCGGACTGACCTACAGGGCTGCTTCTGCAGGCGCATTCCTTAGTCGCCCTATAGCTCGTTGCAAAAAGATTCTGATGGCTAAAAAGGAAGGCAGGTAGGCGGATCCGCTGCCAGCGCCCAGGACTGATGTCGGTTTACGCTCTACGGACCCTCCGGCTTGGTGTCTGGCGCATCTCCTGGATCAATCCCAGTAATAGGTCGCCGGGCGCCTGCCCCCAAACCGCCTGCTTTATCGATCATATTTTCGACCCACGCCTGCATAGTCATCTGTCCATGTATCTTGGGCCTCACTTCAGGCTTGGGCAGCGCAGGCATGTCAAAATCGAACTCTTCCTTAGGAGGATTTACCTGAGCAACAGACGATGTTTCTCCAACAACCGAAGCTCTAGTGGTTGCAGACGCCCCTGCATGTCTTTGCTGCAAGGCGGCAACGCGTGCGGGATCCGCATCTGCGGTCCCATCCGAAGCTGTCCAGCCATGGCGGGCACCAGCATAGTGCCGCGCGGAGTTCAAAGAGGCATGACCAGCTAGAGCTGCAATCTCCCACGGCGAAAGCCCAGCCCTTGCCCAGGTGGCCAGCGCCACATGCCTCAAGGAATACAAAGATAGTCGCCGCAGGGCGAGAGCCTTGCAGCAGCGGGCCAACAGCTCGGCGATTGCATTGCGCCAGTGCTCAAAGTCCTTGAACTGTGCGACCGACAGTCGGATGCACTGAGCAAAAACAGCTGCGGCTTCTATGACTTTGGAAGGGAGTGACGCAAGGTTGATCTTACGGCTCTCGAAACCCGATCGGCCATTGCTAAACTTTGCGCTCTGCACGATCAGCCAGGAACCCGCGACGGCTGCGTTGCTCCACTCAACAGGCCGGCAGCCGGTACGCGGGATGAAGTACATGTACATGGCCAGCATGCAGATTGGATGGGGATTAACCTTGCCTCGGGCCCTCTTCGCTAAGTACCTCAAAAGCTTCAGAACCTCCTCCTCGGTGGCGTCCGTGACTTTGAGGCTTGATGTGCGCGCCTGCGGCGGCCGACCACGTCGGCGCGCAAGTGCAACTTTGATACGCATAAGTGCTGCGTCGCGCTGCTTCTCAGGTTCCGGCTGACCGGCAAGAAGCTTGTCGATGATTGCCATATGCTGGGCCTTGTAAGCCCGGCATGCCGATCCTTTCAGGATAGTATGGTCATTCTCCAACCCGACCAGCAGCGCCTCGATCAAATCCTCGATCTCCGGATGCTGCCGTTGGGCACGCCGCAAATGGCGCTCTCCTTCCGCCAAGTATTGTGCGTCGGTTTCCGCGCTTCGGGTCGGGATGGCCGGCATCGTTAACTCAAGCTCCGGTTGGTTCGCATGAGGATTTGCCGATCAGGATTGCCTGGGGCTAGTAGTCGTTCAGATCGTGCGTTCTCAGCTTACCGAAATCCATCGGCTTGCCTGTCGAAGCCTCACTCTCGAGGAATCCCGGCGCAGGATTTGGCAGGCGCCGGGGCCCTGTGATCGGCGTAGCACGTGTTCCAGCTGAGGGGCTGAACGACCGCTTCGATGCGACCTCGTGGCCCTCTACCCCGCGCGCTCCAGCGGCCTTTTCGGATTCAGCGTCTTGCCGGCTCCTGTTCGTCCCAAGAGCTTCCGGAACGGCTAGGTAGGGCCCAGGCGAATCTGGTACCTGCGTGTAATCCTGTTGAAGGCTGATTTCCTGCTGAGCGGTCTGCCTCGGCGGCGCGTTCCCCTTAGGCATTTCAGGCCTCAAATCCTGCAGCGCCGCGGGTTGGGCATCACTCTCGACACCCCTCGTGTATTCCGGCTCTTCAGTTCGACCCTGCGAAATATCTAGTTCAAGTTTGCTTTGGCTTTCCAACTGGCAGAACGCAGGGAGTTCGATGACTTCACCGCCGTACTGTCCAACAAGAGACCGGGCCATATCGCCGCTTGTTACACCGCGGAATTCTACCCACCTGTCTGTCTGATAGCTTAGGCTCAGCCCACACCGCACGAGATCAGCCCAAACCATGCCTGCAGCTTCCGGACTGATGCGGACGAGAAGCTCCGCACCAACGGAGAGCCTGTTGTTCTTGCCTGTGAGTTCCGCCAGCTTGACCTGTCCCTCGGCGAAAACGCGATCGCGCTTTTTCGCAAGCATCCGCGAGACGGAGAGCGCAACGCCAACGGCTACCTCGAGCACCGAAAGATCCGCCCTCAAGTCGACGACTTTACTGAACGCGAACTCGATATTTTTAGAGCCTTCTCTCGTCGTTCGCTCCAAGGCATCATCCGCCACCTTCAAAGAAAGATCATTATTAGATAGATCAGTATTCTTCTCCTTCTTAGGCATAGCCTTGAACTCCCCCGTGATTACTTAGACACAGCGTCCCGACTCAAATTCGGTTGAATTCGCAAGCTTTGCAAGTAACGAAATTTGCTTTCTCAGCCACCAAAAACAAGCCAGGTACTATAGTACGCAGGATTGAAAAGACGGCCGCAGTGAGCCTTCATGGGCGTTCTAGGGGCATTCAGATCCCGATAGAGTTTAGATCAAGGTTTTGTCTGAGATGGCGAGGATGGCGATCTGCGCCTATAGCCCAGGCGGAGCAGCGGCTGGTGTCAGATCTCCATTCGCTGCGGTCGTCTAGGTGCCGCCAATCGTCCTGGATTGTTTCAAACCTATGCGGTACTGGACCTGCCACGCACCAACAACGATCTCGAACAGTTGGTCGGCTCCAAGCGCAATCACGAGAAGCGCTCGACCGGCCGCAAGACGACCATCCAGGTAATTACCCACCCTCATTCCCCATTGAGGTTTAGGCGGACACGGTCTGAGGGGTTGCCTTGAACGCGTGGGTCCCGGGCCGACACGCGCCGTGTTGGCGACCGTGTGAATATCCGCTTCCCCCGGGCCGCACACAGTGCACGGTAGCCGCTGGTCAACTTGCGCTGAGTCGCGGCGGGTCTGAAGCGGTGTTCGCAGCCGTAGTCCCTCGCCTCGCGCATTCCGGTTCGCCGAGCATAGGTAGACGCCACTGGCGGGCGCGCCGGCCCTTCTTCTGAAGGTCGCGAGCCAGGGTTGCGTCGAGACTCCGTTCCAGGGCCTTGCCCATGCAGGTGAGGATCGAGGTGGCATGGGTTCCCAAACCTTCCGCCAAGGGGAAGGCTTGGTGCAGCCACGGCTTGAGGCGGGAGGGCAGGACATCTCCGCTCGCCTCGTCGGCATAGGCTGCGTCGCGGGCGTGATAGGACGGCCAGGGCCTGCTGCGCGACAAAACCCGCCCCTCCCGGATCAAGCTGCTCGGGCCTGACGTTGCCGAGCGGGTCGTCCGCCTCACCCTTTCTGACCCGCCGGTCAGGCGACTCATTGAACCGCCGCCATGGCGCAGCAGGCCGGCATCAGCGCGAGCGCGGCGCATCTGGCGGGCTCACGGCCTCCAGCCGCATCGCTACCGCCAGTTCAAGCTCTCCAACGACCCCAGGTTCGCCGAGAAGCTCCGGGACGTGGTCGGGCTCTACGTCGACCCACCGGCGCATGCCATCGTGCTCTCGGTCGACGAGAAGAGCCAGATCCAGGCGCTCGACCGCACCCAACCCGGCCTGCCGCTCAAGAAGGGGCGGCTCGGGACCATGACCCACGACTACAAACGTCATGGCACCACCACGCTGTTTGCCGCCCTGAACGTGCTGGACGGCACCGTCATCGGCCGCAACATGCAGCGCCACCGGCATCAGGAATTCATCCGCTTCCTGAACACCATCGAGGCTCAGGTGCCGGCGGGTCAGGCGGTGCACGTGATCCTCGACAACTACGCTGCTCACAAGCATGCGAAGGTGCGCTCTTGGCTCGACCACCATGAGCGCTTCACCTTCCACTTCATCCCAACGTCATGCTCGTGGCTCAATGCGGTGGAGGGCTTCTTCGCCAAACTGACCCGCCAGCGGCTCAAGCGCGGCGTCTTCCGGTCGGTGGGTCGATCTTCAGGAGGCCATCAACCGCTACGTGGCTGAAACCAACGCTCGCCCGAAGCCCTTCACCTGGACGGCCGACCCTGATGACATCATCGCCGCCGTCCGGCGAGGGCACCAAGCGTTAGACTCCATCCAATAGCTGCCTCTGGCATCAGTGTGACAACCAGCGCCCCGTAAGACGGGTAGCGCACCGCAAGCCGCCGATGGCGCTCGATCCACGGCTTGATCGCGGGAAGCTCGATGGTATCAGTTCGCTGACGGTCTAGACGGGCAGATCAGTCGCCAGTCTGGCGCGGCAGCACGGGCATTGGCCCAGCTGATAGTCGACGAGGCTATCGACATCCGGGCCCATGGCGCGGCTGTGACCTTCATGTCCCGGCCTGACTCCATCTGGTTTGACCTGCCCTGACACTCCTTGCGATCTGAAATGGGCGGCTTGAAGGATGTGCGCGAGGTCTTCGGTAGCCGCTACAGCCGCAGCACCAGCTTGATCAGCTCTTCGTTGCTCAGACGCTCAAGTTCGCTGCGGCCTATGATAGGAGGGGGTCAGCGAATCCAATTCGCGCAAGGCTCTGAGTGATTACCCCCGCCCGCGCCGTCCTGCGTGACTCAGTCAGGCTGATCGCCCCCAAGGCCACGCGTGCAGGCTCCCTTGACAAGAGACTTGTGACCAGAGACTTGCGAGCGGCAAATCGGGAGCGCTGGAGGAGTTTGCGTCAGCGCCTGAGAAAAGGCTATCGCGAACTCTGTGCAACCGCGTTTGGCATAATTCTGTCGCTTATCTTGCGGCACTCGGACGTCAGTCCTGCCAGTCGGCCCTGCCATCCCCGAGAAATTACCTGTGGATAACTTAATCCATGGCAGTGGAATGCCAATCCCTTCCCGAGCCAGCACTAATCCTTGCAGCGCAAGGGCTCTATGCGAGCAAATCAATCGACTTTTCAAGTTGAAATAACCACTTCAAACATTAGCGGAGGACATAAATCAAATCCTTTCCATTCCATATCTAATCCTTCGAGAAAATTTATGAGCGAATTTTCCACTGAATTGTTTCACATCAAATTACGAAGTATTAAGCCATCAGTTAACATTGATAAAAGAAGCGTCAAAGCTGTATAGGTGAATATATGAATGCATGTAAATCTCACATAATCGCCCCGAGTTTTTTAAAGCTCGCAAAGATGTTGGAGACAGATAAATATAATTTCGAAATCGATATTTTACTGAAAGCATTCAAAATAGCAATTAGATCTTATCCACAACTCGTTTTGGTTGATGATGATGAATTATATATAAAACTTGAGTTACTATCAGAGGATTTGCTTGAGACAATTGACATACTTAGATTGGACCTGTGTAGTGCAGGAGATATTGATAAAGTATTCGATCTATTTCTGGCCCGTAGCGATTATATACTTAGGCCGAGAGCAGCATGAAAGCAGCACCTTAATTGAAGATTTTCCCGCAATCTTCTCACAATTGTTTTGCAGCAATAGAAAGTAAAGATAGATCAACTATGAAACAGAATGAAATTCAACGGCGTTTTCTCTCTCTCCATAGTGATCTGGATCGCTACGCCTCTGGCGGACAGCCAACAGAGCGTGAACTCGAGGATGCGCCAATTGCTGAGTTATGGCGCCCTAGTGCATATCCGGGCACTGAGGACCCATGCATCTTTGCCAGGTCTATTTTTTCACATCCACGCCTCGGTAACGCACCCGACTATATTAGTTCGCCTGTTTACTATGTTGATCTGGTAAATGGATGGATTAGAACGCAGGGGCAGTTAATCCGCCTCGGTCGCCGTGACCCGGCCTATGCGACTCTTCCCATAAGAGTAATGGAGTATAGCGATATAGACCGAAAGGCCGATCTGACCGGCTATCGTCAGCCTCCTTCTGAACTTGAGCCCAGAATGCCAATGGGTGAAGATTCCAGGTGGCATAGCTTATGGGACTGGTTTGCCGAAAATACATGGAATGCACACGACGCGATATTGGTGTACATCGCGAGACGATGGAGCCAGGATATATCGACTGTCTACGTCAACACTGACTCATGGATTAAATCCAAGCTCCGACAATTGGAGCGCCAGCATGCAGATCCTGATGATTATAATGCAGGTTCCAACTTTAACTGATGAGTGCAAAAACTAATTGCTTCACGACGATGCTCGTGATGCGATTGCTCGCCCTCACCTTCTCGGGAGTGATGCTTCTCCCGGCATCCTGTACACGTGGTTCAAGCAAAGTCCTGATTGCGATGGAATTCAGTAGCGCCGCCGCAATCAACATGGTGCCGTCGCGAGTTGTGTAGAAATTCGGGTAGCGCGATCTCCAGCATGAACATCGTATTGGGTCAGGCGGCGAGGTCAATCGTCTCCTTTGCGGCTGATGCTTGCGTGAGTGTCTTCCAACCATCGACCTTGCGCATGGTGATCTGACCGGATGCGAGCAGAGCCCAGAACAGCATGGCGGC
>NZ_JAFBID010000040.1 GCF_016811235.1 Microvirga arabica | reverse complement strand
CCGAACAGAAGCAAGACTTCGGCGACAGGACAGTCACTCAGGGGATTGACACCCAACGGCCCATTACAGAAGCACTAAAGTGATTTCAACTCCTCCAATCTTTTCAAAAACGAACAAGCTTTGAAGGATACTGAACGGGTCGCGCAAGCGGCCCTTTTTATTGAGCTGCCGTTCAGCTCGAAGCGGCATCCTCGAGGCAACCGCCTCGTTTCGACGCATCGCCAAGCCGGCAATGCGGCCTTAACGGAGATGGTGAAAAGTTCTTAACCATCGGCCTGTATCGTCCCGCCCCATGTTCACTGCATCTCTCCAGCGCGGCATCGCCGCGGGCATCCTTTCCGCCCTCGTCGTCCTTGGAACCGGACCTGCAGCCCTGGCTCAGGCCCAGCGTTCGACGCAGCCATCCACCCGCTCGGCTCCGGCCAAGCCCGCAGCCAAGCCGGCTGCCGCAGCAAAGCCCGCCGCCAAGACCACGCCGGCGAAGCCTGCTGCAGCGGCGGCCGCCGGAGCGGCGGCGGCTGCTACTGCGGCCAAACCCGCCCGGGCTGCGAGCCCCGGCGGCTCGCTCGTGACGTCCTACGGCGACTGGGAGGTCTACATGGCCCAGAGCGGCCGCTCGAAGATCTGCTATGCGCTCAGCCGCCCCAAGGACTGGACGCCCAAGACCGTCAGCCGCGACCCGGCCTATCTCTTCGTCTCCTTCCGCCCGGCGGAGAACGTGAAGAACGAGGTGGCGTTCGAGTTCGGCTTCACGGCCAAGGAGAACGGCCCGGCCGAGGTTTCCGTGGGCAACACGTCCTATGCTCTCCTGGCCAAGGCCACCAATGCCTGGCTGAAGAACCCGGCCGAGGAAGGCCAGGCCATCGCCACGATGGCCAAGAGCGGCACCATGACGGTGAAGTCGCAATCGGCCCGTGGCTCGAATCTTACCGACCGCTACTCCCTGAACGGCTTCACCAAGGCCCTGGAGCACGCCCGCAAGGAATGCGCTTCCTAAGCCTCCGGGGCGGTTGAAAAACAGCACCCCGATGAGCATCTTCCGGGCTTGAGGCCCGGATTTTGCGTTGAGGCGCTCACGTTTCCGGCGCAATCGTGTTATAAGACCGCCGAACTCCCAACAACGAAGGCATGATCTCCCATGGCGACGGTGCTCGACATCGCCAAGCGCAACCCCAATGCGGCTCCCGTTGCCGTCAGCAATGCCGCGCGCGCGGCCGGGTTCATCGAAAAGACCGCGGAACTGACCGTCGCAGCGGGAGCAGCCCCCGGCGGCGCCTCGCTCGTCGGCCTCACCCGCGACCAGCTGAAGGACTCGCTGGCGGCCATCGGCGTGCCCGAGCGCGAGCTCAAGATGCGCGTGGCCCAGCTCTGGCACTGGATCTATTTCCGGGGCGCGAAAGACTTCGCCGAGATGACCAATATGGGCAAGGAGCTGCGCGCTAAGCTCAGCCAAGCCTATACGCTCGCCCGGCCCCAGGTGGTCTCCGAGCAGGTGTCGAAGGACGGCACCCGCAAGTGGCTCATCCGCATGGCCTCCACCGGCCCGCTCGACAAGGGCGCGGAGATCGAGTGCGTGTACATCCCGGAGGTTGACCGCGGCACGCTGTGCGTGTCGAGCCAAGTCGGCTGTACGCTCACCTGCTCCTTCTGCCACACGGGCACCCAGCGCCTCGTGCGCAACCTGACCTCGGCCGAGATTGTGGCCCAGCTGATCGTCGCGCGCGATGCCATCGGCGACTGGCCCGGCGCCACCCCGCCGGAAGGCGCCTTCGTGCCGAATGACGGCGGACGCTTCGTGTCCAACATCGTGTTCATGGGCATGGGCGAGCCGCTCTACAACACCGACAACGTGGTGGCCGCCATCGACGTCATGTCGGATGGCGAGGGCCTGACCCTCTCGCGCCGTCGCATCACCGTCTCCACCTCCGGCGTGGTGCCGCAGATGGAGCGCCTCGGTGCGGAAGCCAATACCATGCTGGCGATCTCGCTCCACGCCGTGCGCGACGAGCTGCGCGACGAGCTGGTGCCGATCAACCGCAAATACGACATCAAGCAGCTGCTCGATGCCTGCCGTGCCTATCCGGGCCTGTCGAATGCGCGCCGCATCACCTTCGAGTACGTGATGCTCAAGGGCGTGAACGATTCGGACGCGGATGCCCGCACGCTCGTCCAGCTGCTGAAGGGCATTCCGGCCAAGATCAACCTGATCCCGTTCAATCCCTGGCCCGGTTCGAAATACGAATGCTCGGACTGGGAGCGGATCGAGCGCTTCTCCGAGATCGTCTACCGGGCCGGCTACGCCTCGCCAGTGCGCACCCCGCGCGGCCGCGACATCCTCGCCGCCTGCGGTCAGCTCAAGAGCGAGACCGAAAAGCTGCGCGCCCGCGCCCGCATGATGGCCGAACAGGGCATCGGGGCCGAAGGCGTGTATGCGGTGAGGGACGGGGAGTAATCCTGACGATAAGGCCGGCGAAAGCGCCGGCCTTTTCATGTCACCGCACGGGGATCGTCGTTCTGCCCTCCCGTTTCGCCATTGTCGTGGCGGATGATGCTGATGCGGCCGTCGCCCTCAATGAAGGCCTTCTTCACCTGTGCCGGATCGTCAATGCCTTGCTGACGCAGCTGGCTCATCAGTTCCTCGACCGTGACCATCTCCTGACGCATGTTGCGGCGAAGGAACTGGCCGTCCTTGATGAGCTGCAGCGGCGGCGGACGGGTGAAGCGCTGAATGAGGGGAAAGTGGTAGCCGAGCCAGTCGATGGCGAAGTTCCAGAACACAATGGTCAGAACGAGGAGAACGCCTTCGGGGATCGACTTGTACTCGTTCGCCATGGCGTTCTGCGCCGCATCGGCGATGAGAACGATGACGAGCAGGTCGGCGATGCCGATCACCCCCGATTGCCGCTTCATGAAGAAGCGCAGGATCGAAAACAGCACGATGTACATGATCGTGCCGCGCACGACGATCTCCAGGAGGGAGTGCTCCGGCACGAACATCGCGGTCCAATCCACGCCCATATTCATTTCCCCTGCGGCAGCACAGGAGGGAACTAGCGCTGGCCACGAGCTTCGCCACGGTAAAGCCGTGCTTTGGGAAAGCTTTCCGCCCCGGCCCGTGCTATAGACGGCCTATGATCCGCTGGCTCATCCTCATCCCTTTCGCACTCCTCATCGCCATCGGTGCGAGCGGCACGTTCTTCCTCATCGCCTCCATGGTCGATCCGGTGATGGCGCTGCTGACAGGCGACACGCTCTTCGTCGGCTTCTGGTCGCTGATTGATGCGGTGTTTGCAGCAGAAGATCCCGGTCCCATCGTGGAGGACGCGTTCCTGGCGGTCGGCCGGATCATGTTCACGCTGCTGATCTTCCCGCCGCTGCTGGTCGCCATCGTCAGCGAGGTGCTGGGGATGCGCAGCCTTCTCTGGCACGTGCTGGCGACTGCGGTCCTGACCGCGGCGGTGCCGTGGATCCTGCGCGGACAGGCGCGAATCGCCAGCCCGGAGGAATTGCATGTGAGCTTCGTGCTGGGGCTGACCGGAGCGGTTGCTGGCCTCGTCTACTGGGCGATCATCGGCGGACGCGAGCCGCGGCGAAGGGAGCCTACCGCATCATGAGGAAAAGTGGATCCGGTTTTCCACCCGCATGATGCATCAGCCAAGAAGTTGAGCATTGGACCCAAAGCAGGTCCAATGCTCTAACGCGTCGATGTCGTCAGGATCTTGATCGCGAAGACCGAGAACAGGCCGGCGAAGGAATAGTCGATTCCCCGCATGAGCTTCGGCCGGCCGCGCAGGAGCGCGATCACCTTGTCGGCGCCCAGGATCATGAGCGCGCCCAGCGGGGTGTTCAGCACGACGAAGTAAAGGCCGAGAAACAACAGCTTGTCGGCCGCATGCGGATCGCTCGCGTCCACGAATTGCGGCAGGAAGGTCACGAAGAACAGCACCACCTTCGGGTTCGTGAGATTGATGCCGACACCCATGAAGAAGGTCTTCCAGAACGAGACCTCCACCCGCCCCTCGTCCTTCACGCTCAGCGCCGAGCCGTGGCGTACCGCATCGAAAGCCATCCAGAGCAGGTAAAGCGCACCGACGATCTTCAGCACCGTGAAGGCGGTCACGGAGGCCGCCAGAAGCGCCGAGAGTCCCAGCGCTGCAAGCAGCGTATGCACGCAGCATCCCGCCGTCGCGCCCAGCATCGAAGCCATGCCGGCCCGGCGCCCGCCCGACATGGTCTTTGCCAGGAACAGGCTCATGTCGGGACCTGGTGTGATGAAGAGCAGAATCGCCGCCAGGGTGTAGGTGAGCAGGGTGCTGACGTCGGGCAGGAAGGTCATGGGTCGGCTCTGGTCGCTAAGATCGCGGGATCATGCCTTAATCCCGTGTGCACGGCTACCCGAAAGCCGCTTGTTGAAACGCCGCCCCTGCCCCATGTGTTGATCCGGGCAGGGTAAGAAGAACCAAGAACCGCGAAAAGGACAGACATGACCGCATTGCTCTCAACCGGCCGGATCCGCATAGGTCTGATGGGCCTGATCCTGGCATTCGGATTGTCAGCCTGCGGCATCAACAACGTCCCGACCCTGGAGGAGCAGGCCAAGGCCGCCTGGAGCGAGGTGCAGAACCAGTACCAGCGCCGGGCCGACCTCATCCCGAATCTCGTCGAGACCGTGAAGGGCTTTGCCCAGCAGGAGCGCGAGGTGCTGACCCAGGTGACGGAAGCCCGCGCCCGCGCCACGCAAGTGCAGGTCGATGCCTCCACCGTGACGGATCCCGAGAAATTCCGGCAGTTCCAAGAGGCGCAGAACCAGCTCTCCGGCGCGCTCGGCCGGCTGCTCGCCACCGTCGAGCGCTACCCGGAGCTGAAGTCGAACGCCAACTTCCTGGCCCTGCAGTCGCAGCTCGAGGGCACGGAGAACCGCATCGCCGTGGCGCGGCGCGACTACATCTCGACCGTTCAGGCCTACAACACGGAGCTGCGCACGATCCCTGGGCGCTGGATCGCCGGCATCCTCTATCCGGAGGCCAAGCCCATGGAGACGTTCACCGCAACGGCCGGATCGGACCGCCCGCCGCCGGTGAAGTTCTGACGGGATGGGAGGTAATGGCGATCCTCCCTCCCCCTTGCGGGGAGGGATCGAGGGTGAGGGTCGGATCGTCAGAGCTCGATACCTCGTCCAGAACGCATGTGGCCGCTACAGCGGGTTCTGGTTGCGCCGTGCGCTTGGCTGCGCGCCCCCCACCCCTGCCCCTCCCCGCAAGGGGGAGGGAAGAATGGCGGCACTCCTCCTTGCCCTCTTCGTCCTCTTCCTCCCCTTCCCCACCCTCGCGCAAACCTTCCCGCCGCTCACCGGCCGGGTGGTCGATACGGCCAATCTCCTCAAGCCCGAGGAGCGGGCGGCCCTTGAAGCCAAACTGAAGGCGCATGAGGACAGGACCACCGACCAGGTGGTGGTCGCGACCCTGCGCTCCCTGGAGGGCTATGAGATCGAGGATTACGGCAACCGCCTGTTCCGGCACTGGCAGCTCGGCCAGAAAGGCAAGGACAATGGCGCCCTGCTCCTCGTGGCACCGCAGGAACGGAAAGTCCGCATCGAGGTGGGCTACGGGCTCGAGGGCGCCCTCACGGATGCCCTGTCGAAGATCATCATCACCACGGCCATCGCGCCCCGGTTCCAGAGGGGCGACTTCGCGGGCGGCATCGACGCGGGCATCGACGCCATGCTGTCGATCCTCACCGGCGATGCGGACGAATGGCAGCGGAGAGCCCAGGTGCGCGAGGACAGCACCACGGCCATCGACCCCGTCATCGCCTTCATCATCCTGCTGATCCTGTTCTTCCTGATCTCGCGCCTGATGGGTGCTGGCCGCAGACAGGGCATCAGGCATGGCCGCCGCGGTCCCTGGATCGTCACCACCGGTGGGCTGGGAGGCGGCGGCTGGTCGCGCGGCGGGGGTGGATGGTCCGGCGGGGGCGGCTTCTCGGGAGGCGGCGGCTCGTCCGGCGGCGGCGGCGCTTCGGGGAGCTGGTAGATGATCTCAAGCGACGAACAGGCCCGCCTGGCCAGCGTGATCGGCGACGTGGAGGGTGAGACCTCCGGCGAGATCGTTCTCGTGATCGCCGAGCAGGCCGGGCATTACCGGGCCGTTCCCCTGCTCTGGGCTATGCTCGCGGCCCTCGTCACGCCCTGGCCGCTGATCTGGTTCACAGACATCAGCACTTCTCGCATTGCCCTGATCCAGCTCGCGGTGGCGTTGGCATTGAGCCTCGGGCTCTCCTGGCCCAAGCTTCGTTTTGCTTTGGTGCCGCGCTCCGTCAAGCACAACCAGGCGCATGAGGCGGCCTCGCGCGAGTTCCTGCGGCGCGGGATGACCCGCACCCGGGAGAAAACGGGCGTGCTGATCTATCTGGCGCTTGCCGAGCATCATGCCGAGATCCTGGCCGATACAGGGGTGGCGGATCGGGTGGATCCGGGAATCTGGGCGGCCATCATCGCAGACCTGACGGCGGCGATCAGAGCCGGTCGGATGATCGCAGGACTGGAGGAGGCCATCCGGCGCACGGGCGCGATCCTCGCCGAGCATGCCCCTCCCCGCCTCGATGACGTGGACGAGCTGCCTAACAAAGTTATCCTGCTCGATTAAAGCCCGGGGCCTTTCGCAGCGCCGAGGATGAGTCCGGGCTGCGCCGCATCGGTGCCCTGCAGGAGCACCACATAGGCGTCGCCGCCCTTGCGGGCCATGTCGAGCGGCACCTCGAAGCGGGCGGAGCCGCCACGCCATTCGCCGACCCGGTTCAGGCCGCGCACCACATTGGCGTAGGTGATGGTCTTGCCCTTGTTCTCGCCGCGCTCGATCGGCACCGTTTGCGACTTCAGCACCGGCAGGATCCAGATTTCCGCCTCGCGCTGGGTGGTGTCGGGCGTCTCCTCGACGGTGATCGTGATCGTATCGTTCCGCTCAGTGACGACGACATTCACCGGCAGGGTCCTGCGTCCCTTGGTGGTGTATTGGATCGCCTTCTCGACCTGAGCCCGGTCGGACCCGATGGTGGACTTCTTGCCGTTGACGATCATCTGCGGCGTGAAAACCTGCCGGTCGTTGCGGGAATGGGCATAAGCCTTCTGCCGCTCGGTGAAGGCCACATGGGCGAGCGTGTCCTTCCAGCCGAGATAATCCCAATAATTGACCGGCAGCGACAGCGCCACGATGTCCGGCTGGCGGGAAAACTCGACCAGAAGCTCGTCCGCCGGCGGGCAGGAGGAGCAGCCTTGGCTGGTGAAGAGCTCGACCACCGCGCGGGTCGGGTCCGCCCAAGCGGGCTGCAGGAAGGCGGCAAATGCAAGGGCCGCTAGGGTCGCTTTCAATCGGAATACCATGATGTAGGCCATGGAACATGAATTCCGCCTCAAGGTGAACTCACTTTACCTTGAGCGCCAGCGCATCGTGCGAAAAAGTGGATCCGATTTTTCGCTCTCAACGATGCGCTCTTCAACGATTGGAGCATCGGATCAGATCCCAAAATTGGATTCTACTTTTGGGTCCGATGCTTTGGCAGGCACCCGCCAGCGGCGATGCATCCACAGCCATTGCTCGGGGTATTCCCGCACCCATTCCTCCACCACGGCGGTCATGGCCTGCATGGCGCCCTGCACGTTGATGTGGCCGTCGGGATCGCGCGGCAGATCGAGGGGCGGCGTGAGCTGCAGGCGGAATCGGTGGTTGGGCAGGCGGATCACCCGCACCCCGTGGACCGGACAATCGAAGCGGCGGGCGAATTTCCCCAGGATCGGGTTCACCAGGGCCGGCCGGCCCATGAAGCTGACGATCACCCCGCGGGTGAAATGCTGGTCGATGAGCATGCCCAGATGCCCGCCCTTCTCCAGCGCCCCCTGCATGGCAAAGGCCGCGCCCTGGCGGGCCGCTTCGAGATTGCCCATGGTCTCGCTTCGGATCTCATGCAGCACGCGGGCGATGGCCGGATCGTTCGGCGCGCGGAATACCGCCGTGGTATCGAGTCCGAAACGGGCCGCGCAGATCGCCGGCAGCTCCCAGTTGGCGAGATGGGCCGAGAAGATGAGGCCAGGCTTGCCGTCGTCGCGAAGCGCGAGGAAGTGGTCGATCCCGTCGACCTCGGTGCGGCCGGGCACCGTGCTGTCCGGGTCGAAGTCGAACAGCCGCCCGAGATGCGGATATTCGCCGGCGGTGCGCCCGAGATTGTCCCAGGCGGCCATGGCGAGCGCCTTGACCTCGGCGTCCGCCTTCTCGGGGTAGACGGCACGGATGTTGTTCAGAGCCGTCTTGTGGGCGCGCAACAGGGGACCGAAGGTGCGGGTGAGCGCCGCGCCCACAGCACCGGAACGCTCGGGGCCGAGCGCCCGCGCCAGGCCGAAGACGCCGCGCACGACGCCGACCATGACCGTCTCGGTGAGGCGCGAGACGAGGCTGCGGGGGCGGTGGGGTTGCTGCACGTTCTTTTGAATCCTGGCCTGAAAAGAAACTCCCCGCGTCTTTTCGCGGGGAGACGGTTTCGTCAAGGTCTGCCGTCGCGGCCCATTGTTCCAGCGGCCGGCTCCCGGTTCAGAACGTCACGAGCACCTTGCCGAAGACCTTGCGGCCTTCGAGCCGCTCCAGCCCCTTCTGGAACTCGTCGAGCGGGAAGACCGCGTCGATCACCGGGCTCATCCCTTGGGCCATCTTGTCCAGCGATTGGGAGATGTTCTCGATGCGGCAGCCGA
Organism: Microvirga arabica; assembly: GCF_016811235.1. Classification (GTDB taxonomy): domain Bacteria; phylum Pseudomonadota; class Alphaproteobacteria; order Rhizobiales; family Beijerinckiaceae; genus Microvirga; species Microvirga arabica. The sequence continues at coordinate 42,597 of NZ_JAFBID010000040.1, read as the reverse complement.
AGGAGCCAAAGATCCGGTATTGCTGCTGGAAGAGCTGCATCAGGTTCATGGTGGTGGACACGCCCGAGGTCGAGCCGCAGGTGACGAGGCGTCCGCCGCGCTTGAGGCAGAGCAGGCTCCCGTTCCAGGTCTCGGCGCCCACATGCTCGAACACCACATCGACGCCCTTGCGCTTGGTGAGCCGCCTCACCTCGCCCTCGAAGCGCTCGGTGCGGTAGTTGACCACGTAATCGGCGCCCAGGGCCCTGGCCTTCTCGCCTTTCTCGTCATCGCCCACGGTGGTGTAGACGGTGCAGCCGATGGCCTTCGCCATCTTGATCGCCGCCGTGCCGATGCCGGAGCCGCCCGCATGGACCAGGATCGACTCGCCCGGCTCCAGCTTGGCGTTGTCGAAGAGCATGTGCTGCACCGTGCCGAAGCCGATGGGCGCGCAGGCCGCCTGCTCGAAGGAGACGCCCTTGGGCACCGGGATCACGAGGCGCTCCGGCCGGTTGATCAGCTCGCGGGCAAACCCATCGATATGAAAGCCCATGATGCCGGCGACGTTCTCGCAGAGATTGTCCCAACCTTTCCGGCAGGCCGAGCAATGGCCGCAGGTTTCGGCGCCGTACATGGTGACCGGATCGCCCGCCTTGAACCGCGTGACGCCCTCGCCGACCGCGGCGATCTCACCCGACGCCTCGACGCCCACCGCCTGAGGCATCTTGCGCTTGGCGAACGCCATGCCGCGAAAGCCCCAGACATCAAGGAAGTTGAGCGCCAGCGCCCTCACCCGCACCTGCACCTCGCCGGCGGCGGGCGGCGGCGGGGCGTCGATCTCGGTAATGCGAAGGTCACGGTCGCCGAAGAGCTGGAGGGAGCGCATGAAGGTCAGATCCTGTTCATCGTCATACCCGCACCTGTTGCGGGCATCCACGTCCTAGCCCGTCGCGGTTCTCAAGACGTGGATGGCCGGGACGAGCCCGGCCATGACGGGAAAAACTTGAGACGGCGGCTTAAAGGGCAGCGAGGCGGATGGCAAGTTCCGGGCGCATCCTAGCCCCTACCGCGTCACCTTCCCTTCACGCTCTTTAAGAATGAAAATCGCGCGCTCCCGAACGGAGGCGCTCCGATCCACGGCGAATTTTTGCGTCAGTTGGTCAACCTCATTCAAGGAGGCCCGGTAGCGGACAAGACCATCTGCCGCGACTCTTCGGACCATAGCCGCTTGGTCCGCGGCACCCTGAACGATCAGGGAATCGAGAGAGGCAGGTCTGGCAATCGGTCGCTCCCCATAAGCCACAGCCAGCTTGAAGCGCCCCATTGACTTATCGATCCACTCTTTTCTCAAACCCTCTGGCCATAGGGCCCTCCCTTCAATGAGAGTTCGGAGGGCTAACGCACGCACAGACGGCTGTATTGCTGCCTGGAAAATTTGCAGGAGATAATGGTCCATCTCCTGGTGGCGCAGGGCAAAGGTGAGCGCCTTGCCCACCGGTCCGGTGGCTGCGGTGACAAGTAGCGAAGCTAGGCACTCCATCACATCGGGGCGAGAGAAGGTCTCCTCCAGAATTACAGCCTCTTCGCTCCACCGGTGCCAATCACGGACCCGCGCGAGCAGAATAAAGGCGGCCTTTGCAACGATGTCAGGCGAGGTTTGTGGAAACGCCCTCTCCGCACATGCGAGCGCCTCTTGTCGGACCTCTTTGACCCAATCGTTCAAACGATAGGCGACACAGGTGAACAGGAACGGGCTCTCCAGCGGTCCGTCCAGAGCCTTGAGAGCCGCCTCGCGCAAATACCCGCTGCCGTGGAAGAGGTAGAAAAACTTCAGGAGCGAATGCTGCCGCAGCAGATTGCTTTCCGTCTTTGTCGGCCAAACGAGGCTGAGGAAGTGGGTCCTCTTTCGCCCAGGCTGATGATATAGCCTGCCTTTCAGGTGGATTTCCTTCGCGGCTTGCGGATAGGCGTCGACAGGAAGCTGATGGAGGCCGAGGACAAATGCTGAAAGTGCCTCTTCATCCACCAACTCAGCTGACACTTCGCCCAACCGAGCAACGGCCCTTTGCAGGTCGGGAGGAAGGACAGAACGCCTTCCATGGGTCGTTACGTCTTCGTAGCTGATCATGCCCCTTTATAACATCATCAGCAGAACTAGCTTCTGGGAAGAACGTCTTACCGATGCACGCCCAGCATCGAGGTGAGCCCGCCATCAATCGGCAGCACCGCGCCGGTGATGTAGGCGGCGGGCTCGCTCAGGAGGAAGGCGGCAAGGCCTGCGATCTCCTCGGGCTTGGCGAAGCGCCCGGCCGGGATCTGCTTTTCCATGTTCTCGCGATAGGCGGCGTAAGGCGCCATCATGTCCGTGTCGATGAAGCCCGGGGCGATGACGTTCACGGTCACACCGCGCTTGGCTGTCTCGACGGACAGCGTGCGGCAATAGGAGATCAGGGCGCCTTTCGACGCCGCATAGGCCGCGTTGCCGGGATTGCCCTGGAGCGCCGCCACAGAACCGATGGCAACGATGCGGCCCTGCTTGGCGCGGATCATGCCGCGCATGAGCGCCTTGGCGATGCGGGTGAGCGACCAGAAGTTCACCTGCATGGCGGCTTCGGCCTTGTCCTGCTGCATCATGGCAGCCAACGCATCGTAGGGCTGGCCGGCATTGTGGATGAGCCCGAAGAAGCTCTCGCCCTCGATGCTCTCGCAGAAGGCTTCGAGCGCCGCCTTGTCAGATAGATCGACCTCATGGGCCGTGATGGTGCGGCCAGGATGGGCCTGCATCAGCTCGTCAGCGAGCGCCTTCGCGGCATCACCGGATGAGCGATAGGTGAAGTCGACGTCGTGGCCGGCAGCCACGAGCGCCCGCACGATGGCAGCACCGACGCCCTTGCCGCCGCCTGTCACGAGAACGCGGGTCATGAGTTGAACTCCGACAATTTCCTTCCCCCTTGTGGGGAGGGGCTAGGGGTGGGGGTGCAGGCGCCACGTTCTGAAAGGTTGGCGTTTACACCCCCACCTCCAACTCCTCCCCACAAGGGGGAGGAGGGCTCCACTGCGCCTCCCGAGATAGACTTCACTTCGGCTCGGCCCCGAAGACGAGGCAGGTGTTCTGGCCGCCGAAGCCGAAGGAGTTCGAGAGCACGTAGTTCACCTGCGCATCGCGGGCGACGTTCGGCACCACGTCGAGGGGGATCGCCGGGTCGGGCACCTGATAGTTGATGGTCGGCGCGATGCGGCCGGTGCCGATGGTCATGAGCGACATCACCGCCTCCACCGCGCCAGCGGCCGTGAGCGTGTGGCCGATCATCGACTTGTTGGAGGAGATCGGAACGCTTGCCATGCGCTCGCCGAACACGGCGGTGCAGCTCATGGCTTCCATCTTGTCGTTCTCCGGCGTCGAGGTGCCGTGGGCGTTCACATAATCGATGTCGTCGGGTGCGAGGCCCGCATCCTCCAGCGCCTGGCGGATGGCGGTGATCGCCGGCATGCCATCCGGGGACGAGCGGGTGCGATGGAACCCGTCGCCCTTCTCGCCGCAGCCGAGCACGTAGCCGAGGATTTTTGCACCGCGCGCCTTCGCCTTCTCGGCATCCTCCAGCACGAGGGCCGCGCCGCCCTCGCCCATGACGAAGCCGTCGCGGTTCTTGGAGAAGGGTTTTGAGGCGCCTTCCGGGTTGTCGTTCTGGGTCGAGAGCGCCGAGAGCAGCGAGAAGCGGATGAGCGATTCCGGGTTCACCGAACCATCGGTGCCGATGCAAAGCGCCGCTTCCATCTCGCCGCGGCGGATCGCCTCGACGCCAAGCTGGATCGCGGTGGCGCCGGACGAGCATGCGGTCGAAAGCGAGATCGGCGAGCCCCTGGTGCCGAAGCGGTCGGCCACCCGGTCGGCCACCGTGCCGAAGATGAACAGGTCGTGCCAGGGCTTGAATTCGCCTGAGGCCGCTGCCTTCAGCAGGTCCTTGTAGGTGACGTCGCCCTCCTGGCCCGACGCCTTGGCCAAAGCCTCGCGCTGCGGCCATTCCATCTCGACGGGCGGCACGGCAATGAACAGCGCGCCCGGGAAATCGCTGGACGCCAGCCCCGACTGTCCCACCGCCTCCTCGGCCGCCAGCATGGCGAGCCGCTCGGATAGCATAGGGGCGCAGAAGGGCTCCACATCGACCGAGTCGATGGTGCCGGCGATGGTGGTGCGCAGGCCCTCGGTGGGGAAGCGCTCGATGCGGCGGATGCCGGACTGCCCGGCCGTCAGCGCGGCCCAGGTGTCGCCCTTGCCCTGGCCGAGGGACGTGACCACGCCCATGCCGGTGACGGCGACGAGCGGCCGGCCCTGTTTGTCGCGAAGCGCCATAGCCTTCTCCTCAAGCCTTGGTAAGCCGGATGGCGCCTTCGCCGCGCCAATGTCCGATGGAGGTGACGAGCGCCTCGCTTGGCCCACCACGGGCGATCAGGCCCGCGGCCAGCGCGACGCCGATGGGTGCCTGGGCTTCCATGGTGTGGCCGACAAGATCGCCAGTTGCATGCACGCCAGCGCCGGGTGCGATGTCCTTGAGCGCTGCCCGTTCCTCGTCCGTAATCCCCTTGATGCCGGTAGCGCCGGACAGCACCACATCGGGCTTGGCCCCGAGCTGCCGCGACAGGCCGTGAAGCGCGCCTTCGACGCTGCCCGGCCGACGGCGGCTGCGGTCTGAGGCGACGCCGGCAATCGCGGCAAGCGGCTTTGCCCCACGGGAAGCGGCGTGCTCACGGGATTCGAGCACCAGGAAACAGCCCCCGCTGCCCAGGATCATGCCGCCGCCATCGGCGGAACGCTCCCAGACGGGGGCGTAGGGCTTCTTCCAGAGAAAGCCGCCCATCTCATAAATGAGGAGCACGTCGGGCCGCTCGGCATTGTACGAGCCGCCCACGAGAAAGATGTCGTCCTGGCCCGAAGCGATACGCTCGCGGGCGATGCGGATGGCGTCGACGCCGCTCGATTCCTCACCCATGAAGGTGCGCGAGGCGCCGGTCACCCCATGGACGATGGAGATGTTGCCCGCGAGCAGATTGGAGAGTTGGGCGAGAAAGAGAGTCGGGCGCAGGTCGCCCATGAGGCGCTCGTTGAGGAAGACGCCGGGATTGTCCGCCTGACGCAGTCCCGTGAGGATCTGCCCGTCGACCGCGTAATCCCGTTCGCCGCCGCCAGCCGAGACGATGAGCTGCATGCGGCCTTTCAGAGCCGCATCCTCTTTCGCGCCGGCCGAGTCGAGGGCAAGGCCCGCCGCGTAGCAGCCGAGCTTCTGCCAGGGCTCCATCTGGCGCTGATCGGATTTCTTCGGGATCTGCCGGTCCCACTCGAGGGGAACCGCCGGGTGGACCGGGAAGGGCTCGAAACTGGCCGTATCCGTGTTCGGAGCGCCGCCGGCCAGGGCCGTCAGATGCGCCTCCAGGCCTTCTCCGGCCGAGGAGACGAGGCCCACGCCCGTAATGACCACATCCCGCATCACACACTCTCCTCGAGAAGACCGATGCGCCTGGCTTGCGCGCGCATCAGGCCGTCCATGCCATCGGGGAAGGGCATGATCCGGAAGCGCAGCTCCGCGTCGCAGATCGGCTTGCCCTCGGCCGCGATCCTGGCCTTGGTCACCGCATAGCCCGAGCCCTCATGCTCCAGCTGCGCCGTGACGGTGAGCACCGTACCCGGTCCGACAAAGGTGCGAAAGCGCGCCTTGTCGACGCCCATCAGAAACGGCATGTGGGTGAAGCCCATCAGGCCCAGCACGAGATAGCCGGAGGCCTGGGCCATGGTCTCGGTGAGGAGAACGCCGGGCACGAGGGGGTGGCCGGGGAAATGCCCTTCGAAGACAGGGCTTTCCTGGGGGACCACGGAGGTCACCTCGATCCGCTTGGTCTCGCGGTCGAGGGCCGTCACCTGGTCGATCATTTCAAAATATTCGAGGCGCATCCGGCTCTCTTACCCTCTTGCTCCCGGCAAGTTCAATGGGAAGAGAATCCATGAGGCGGGGCGCTTGATGGATCGCCTCTTCGAGCCGGCCTCAATCAGCCGGCCCGCCGGGATATGTTGGTCAATCAGGCCTGCTTGGCGGCCACCAGCGCATCGATGCGCGCCACGAGGTTCTTCAGGACGAAGTACTCCTCGGCCGGGGCCTTGCCCTCGTTCACTTCCTGGGTCCACTGCTCCAGGGGCAGCTTGATCCCGAAAGCCTTGTCGATGGCGAACGCGATGTCGAGGAAAGCGAGCGAGTCGATGCCCAGATCCTCGATGGCGTGGCTCTCGGGCGTGATCTGCTCGCGCGGGATATCGGCGGTTTCCGAAATGATGCCGGCGACGGTCTCGAAGGTGGACGACATGACGCCGCTCTCCTGAAATGCTTGTTGGTCTCAACGATGCGGCGCCGGCAAGCTTGAGAAGGCCGGGGTCCAGACGCTCTTGTCGTCGAGGAGGGTTGTTTCGAAGCGCACCCCTTACACGACAGGCGCCTGACCGGCAACCGATTGGTTGCATCGGGTCGAATCGGCCCTGCCCGAGGAGCTGGAACTTTCCCTGCGGCAACGGCATAGGAAGCAAGCGATTGATTATTCGGCGTCCATCGTCGATAAGGGCCGCCTTCGGGCTTGAACCGAATGATCTTAAATAAAGACAGAATACTGGATCGACGTGCTCAACAGGTTCCTAAAGCCTGAAGTCCGCTATGCCCGCCGCATGGCCCGGATCGCCCGATGGGACAGACCTGTCGAGGGCCTGTCCGGCCGCCTGCGCGCCTGGGCTCATATGCTGATCGCCGATCACGGCGTGTTCCGTCTTTTCTACCTGAACAAGCACCCGGTCACGGACCGGCTCTGGCGCTCGGCCCAGCCGGCACCGCACCAGATCGCCGCCCTGAAGGCTGAGGGCATCAAGACGATCATCAACCTGCGCGGCGGCCGGGAGCACGGCTCGTGGCAGCTCCAGAAGGAAGCCTGCGACCGGCTCGGCATCCACCTGGAAGAATTCGTGGTGCGCTCCCGCGGCGCGCCGGACCGGGAGGCCCTGCTCTCCGCCAAGGAATTCTTCGACACGATCGAGTACCCGGCGGTTCTGCACTGCAAGTCGGGGGCGGACCGGGCCGGCTTTGTGGCCGCCCTCTACCTCGTGGTCTATGAGGGCAAGTCCATCGACGAGGCTCAGCGGCAATTATCCATGCGCTACGGGCATTTCCGCTTCTCGAAGACCGGCATCCTGGACGCGTTCTTCGACCTCTACCGTCGAGAGGGCGAAGCCAAGGGCATTCCGTTCCTCACCTGGATCGAGACCCGCTACGACGCAGACGATCTGGAACGGAATTTCCGCTACGGCTTCTGGTCCCATCTTCTCGTCGACAGGATCATGCGGCGCGAGTAGGCCTCAGGAGACCGCCAAGCTCGGCTCGCTGTCGTCGGACAGCTGCAGGCGGTGCAGGCGGGCATAGGCTCCCGCCTTGGCGATGAGAGCCTCGTGCGACCCGGTTTCGGCAACCCGGCCTTTTTCCATCACGACGATCTTCTCCGCATTGCGGACCGTCGAGAGGCGGTGGGCGATCACCAGGGTGGTGCGGCCCTTCATGAGCTTGCGGATGGCATCCTGCACCAGCCGCTCCGATTCGGAGTCGAGCGCACTTGTCGCCTCGTCCAGGAGCAGGATCGGCGCGTCTTTCAGGAAGGCGCGGGCGAGAGAGATGCGCTGGCGCTCGCCGCCCGACATGCGCCCGCCCCCCGGCCCGACCACCGTGTCGTAGCCCTCCGGCATTCTCATGATGAAGTCGTGGGCCGCCGCCGCCTTGGCGGCGTTCACGATCTCCTCGTCGGAGGCGCCGGGCCGTCCGAAGGCGATGTTGGCCCGGATCGTGTCGTCGAAGAGGATCACGTCCTGGCTCACCACCGCAACGGCCTGCCGGAGGCTCGCCATGGACACGTCGCGCACATCCTGCCCGTCTATCAGCACGGCGCCCCGGGTCACATCGTAGAGACGCGGCACGAGGGACAGGAGAGTCGACTTGCCCGAACCGGAGCGGCCCACCAGGGCGGTGGTCTGCCCGGCCTCGGCCACGAGATTGACGTGATCGAGGGCAGCCGCCTCCCCGTCATAGGAGAAGAACAGGTCAGCAAGCCGGATCTCGCCGCCCGCCAGCCGCAGGGGCTCGGCGCCCGGCTTGTCCTGAATCCGGGGAGCCTGATCCATCACGTCGAAGGTGCGCTGCAGGGCCGCCGACGCCTCCTGAACGATGGCGTTGAGGTTGCCGAGCGCCCGGACCGGGTGGGCTGCCATGACGAGGGCGCTGACGAAGCCGGTGAAATCGCCCACGGTGCTGTCCCCGGCGAGAATGCGCTGGCCGATCAGCATCAACACGATGGCCACGGCGAGGCCGCCGCCTGTCTCGAGCACCGGATCCATCCGGCCGCGGGCATTGGCGGCCTTCATCTTGAGGCCGCGCACGTCGTCGAAGGTCTTGGCGGCCTTGGCCTTCAGATAGCGCTCGAGGCCATAGGTCTTGGCGATGCGGGTGCCGGCGAGGCTTTCGGTGATGAGGCTCGCCATCACGCCGGTCTGTTCCTGGGTCGAGGCGGCCACCTGGCGCAGCCTGCGGCCGATCTTATTGACCGGATAAGCAAAGAAGGGCGCGATCACGGCCGCCACAATGGTCAGAACCGGGTCGATCCAGAGCATGGCGGCGATCAGCGCCATGAGGGTTGTCGTCTCGCGCAGGAACACCGTGGAGAGGCGGGTGAGCGCCTCCCGGATGAAGGCGAAGTCCGTGGTGAAGCGCTGGGTGAGGGCAGCCGGGCTCTCGCGATCAATCTGGGACAGGTCGGCCTCGATCATGTGACCGTAGAGCGCCGTCTGCATGTCGGCCTCGATCCGGGTCACCACCTTGTTGGTGAGCACGGTGAGCGCCAGCAGCGAGAAGCCCTTCACGGAGGTCACGGCGATCACGAAGAGCGGGGCCAGCATGATGGCCTGCGCGTCCTTCATGTCGAAGGCGTCGAAAGCCGCCTTGATCAGGACCGGGTAGAGCCCCGTCGCGCCGGACACCAGGGCTACCAGCAGAACCACCACGGCCAGGGTCTTCCGATGCGGACGCATCCAGTCCCGCCACAGACGGCTGATCAAGGGAAGGGTGTCCCCCCGAAGGATGCTCTTGGACGCCATGGATTCTGTGAAATTCCCGATTGAAGGCTCGCGGTTAGCATGTGAACCATCCGGCGGCAAATCTTTCGAACCGCCAACAGGGATCCAGCGCTGCTTTGCCGCTCGCAGAGCAGCGCTGGCCTTAAAACAGTGATGCCGCGAAGGTCGTTCAGACCGCCTTCAAGTGCCGGATCGGACGGCCCGGGGCGATCATCTCGGCGGCCGCGATGATGCCCTGCGCGTCGATGCCAAAATGGCGATAGAGGTCCTTGACCGTGCCGGTCTGGCCGAAATGCTCCACGCCCAGCGAGCGGGTGCGGTGGCCCATGACCGAGCCCATCCAGGCGAGCGTCGCCGGATGGCCGTCGATCACCGTCACCAGCCCGCAATGGGGCGGTACGTCCCCGAGCAGGCGCTCCACATGGGAGCGGGCATGAACGAGGCCGCGCTCGCGGGCGCGCTGCGCCGCCGTCCAGCCCGCATTGAGCCGGTCGGCCGAGGTGATGGCCAAGAGCCCGATGTCGCGCCGGTCCTCGGCCATGAGGCCCACCGCCTCGATGGCTTCCGGCGCTACCGCGCCCGTATAGGCGACGACAACTTGAGCGTTCGGCCCGGGCTTCCGCAGCCAGTAGGCGCCCGCCATGATGTCGTCGGCGAGTTCCGGGGTCATCTCGCGCTGCGGCTGTTCGAGCGTGCGGGTCGACAGGCGTAAGTAAACCGAGCCGCCGGTTTCGTCGCGCAGCCAGGTCCGCTCGTCGGGCTCGCCGCCCTCGCGCTGCATGTAGTCGAAAGCCCAGCGCATGATCACGGCAAGTTCATCCACGAAGGCGGGCTCGAAGGAGGCCAGCCCATCCTGCGCCATGCCGACCAGCGGCGTGCCGATGGATTGGTGCGCGCCGCCCTCCGGGGCCAGGGTCACGCCGGACGGCGTGGCGACGATCATGAAGCGGGCATCCTGGTAGCAGGCATAGTTCAGGGCGTCGGCGCCGCGATAGATGAACGGGTCGTAGAGGGTGCCGATGGGCAGGATGCGCTCGCCGAAGAGGGAGTGCGACAGGCCTAAGGCCGAGAGCACGATAAATAAGTTCATCTCGGCGATGCCGAGCTCGATATGCTGGCCGGACGGCGAGAATTCCCAGTTATAGGTGGAGGGAATCCGCTCCTTCTTGAAGGTGTCGACCAGGCTTTCGCGGGCATAGAGGCCGCGCCGGTTCACCCAGGCCCCGAGATTGGTCGAAACCGTCACGTCCGGCGCGGTGGTGACGATGCGCGAGGCGAGCGGGTTGTCCGAGCGTGCCAGCTCGTTGAGGATGAAGCCGAAGCCCTGCTGGGTCGACATGGCCGGATTGGCCGGGAAGGTGAGCTTGTCCGGCACCGGAACCTGAGGCGCCGTATAGCGGCGGGTGCCCTTCTGGATGAACGGCACCGCGCTCAGGAAGCGCTCGACCTCGGCCTGCGGGATCGTCACGCCCTCGAACTTGTCCCATTCGTGGCCGGGGCGCACCCCTTGCGTTTTCTGCCAGGCCTCCATCTGGGTGGGCGTCAGCATGCCCGAATGGTTGTCCTTGTGGCCGGCGAGCGGCAGCCCGAAGCCCTTGATCGTATAGGCCAGGAAGCAGACCGGGCGGTCGTGCCCTCGGGCCTTCTCGAAGGCGTCGAGCAGGCTCGGCAGGTCGTGTCCGCCGAGATTGGCCATGAGTTCGGCCAGTTCCTCGTCCGAGCGCTTTTCGATGAGGCGGGTGACCGGACCTTGGTCGCCGAGATCGTCGAGCAGGCGCTTGCGCCACGCGGCGCCGCCTTGATAGGTCAGGGCAGAGTAGAGCTGGTTCGGGCAGGAATCGATCCAGTCGCGCAGCTTCTCGCCGCCGGGCTCCTTGAAGGCAGCCTGCATGAGGGAGCCGTGCTTGAGCACCACCACGTCCCAGCCGAAATTGCGGAACAGCGCTTCAAAGCGCTGCCACAGGCCCTCGCGAATCACCGCGTCCAGGCTCTGGCGGTTGTAGTCGATGATCCACCACGTGTTGCGGATGCCGTGCTTCCAGCCCTCCAGCAGGGCCTCGAAGATGTTGCCCTCGTCCATCTCCGCATCGCCCACCAGCGAGATCATGCGGCCTTCAGGGGCGTCCTTGGCCCAGCCATGGGCCTTCACGTAATCCTGCACGAGGCTGGCAAACAGCGTCTGGGCGACGCCTAAGCCCACCGAGCCGGTGGAGAAATCCACGTCGTCGATGTCCTTGGTACGGGAGGGATAGGACTGCGCGCCCTTGTAGCCGCGGAAGTTTTCGAGCTTCTCGCGGGTCTGCCGGCCGAAGAGATACTGGATGGCGTGGTAGATCGGGCTGGCATGGGGCTTCACCGCCACCCGGTCCTCGGGGCGCAGCACCGAGAAGTAGAGCGCCGTCAGGATGGTGGAGAGGGACGCGGAGGAGGCCTGGTGCCCGCCGATCTTCATCCCGTCCTCGTTGGGACGCAGGTGATTGGCGTTGTGGATCGTCCAGGTGGAGAGCCAGAGCACCTTGCGCTCGAGTTCCTTCAAGATGCTCAGGTGCCGTGCGTCAGCCATAGGTCCCTCCCTTTATTCTTGGGACAAGTCTAATGCGGCTCGGTTGGCTGGCGAGATCAATTTGGCACCGCCGCGACGAATGTTTTAACTCGATTCACCAATCTTGTGCCCTTTGTTGGTGAATCATGGCAGACCGCAAGCTCGACGATATCGACCGCCGCATCCTCGCCGCGCTGCAGGCCGATGGCCGCATGACCGCCCAGCAGCTGGCGGATCGCGTCGGCCTGTCCCCCTCCCCGTGTGCACGGCGCGTGCGCCTTCTGGAAGAAGCCGGGGTCGTGAAGGGCTATGTGGCGGTGATCGACCAGGCCAAGGTCGGGCTGCCGATCAGCGTCTTCGCCTCGGTGAAGCTGGAGCGGCAGCGGGAGGACGATCTCGACCGCTTCTCGCAGGCGGTCGCCCGCTGGCCCGAGGTGGTCGATTGTTATCTCATGACCGGGCAGAGGGATTATCTGCTGCGGATCGTGGTGAGCGATCTCGAATCCTACGAGCGCTTCATCAAGGACAAGCTGACCCGCCTCGACGGCGTGGCCTCCATCGAATCGAGCTTTGCCCTTGGTCAGGTGAAGCGATCCCACGCCCTGCCGATTCCTCAGCCCTCATCCAAACGTACGGATTGAGCAAGCCTCGATCGGACAACAAAAAACCGCCCGAAGGCGGTTTTTGTGGTTCCGGTGGGTTTCCGGAAATTTGGAGCGGGCGAAGGGATTCGAACCCTCGACCCCAACCTTGGCAAGGTTGTGCTCTACCCCTGAGCTACACCCGCGCTCCGCGATGCCGTGGCATCCTTGCGAGGCCGTTGATGTGCCCCAAAACGCCTCGCATTGCAAGAGGGTCCTGGCGAACTTTTCGGACGAGCCCTTGAGCCTGCTTCATCCGGTCGCTAGAAGCCTGGCAGGTTTTTGGAGAATTGCCTTGGCCCATCTCTCCCCTCAAGAACTTCTGGAGCGCCTCTCGGCCCTCGGCATCAAGGCCGAGACCGTGCAGCACGAGCCTGTCTTCACAGTGGCCGAGTCGGCGTCCGTCAAGGAACGCATTCCGGGAGCCCATTCCAAGAACCTGTTCGTGAAGGACAAGAAGGGCCGCTTCTTCCTGATCTCCGCCAAGCACGATACGGCCATCGACCTCAAGCGCACGCACGAGGTCCTCGGCGCCTCGGGCCGCCTGTCCTTCGGCTCCGCCGAGCAGCTGCGCGCCCTGCTCGGTGTCGAGCCCGGATCCGTTACGGCCTTCGCGGTGGTGAACGACACGGACGGCAAGGTCACCATGGTGCTCGATGCCAACCTCATGGAGCATGAGCGGGTGAACTTTCACCCGCTGGTCAATTCCATGACCACCGGGGTGTCGCGGGAGGATCTGGTCGCGTTCCTGCGCGCCACGGGACATGACCCTCTCATTCTCCGCCTGCCGGAGCCGCCGGCGGAATTGCCAGACAACGCTTAAGCTCCCATCTAAGGCCATCTAAGGGAAGTTCTTCTCTCGATTCGAGGATCGCATGCTCTCCGACAACTCCGCCCCCTCCGACGATCTGGTGAAGGACACCACCACGGCGGCATTCCGCCAGGACGTGCTGGCCGAGTCCATGCAGCAGCCGGTGCTCGTGGATTTCTGGGCACCCTGGTGCGGTCCCTGCAAGCAGCTCACCCCGATCCTGGAAAAGGCCGTGCGCGCGGCCGGCGGCAAGGTGAAGCTCGTGAAGATGAACATCGACGAGCACCCGCAGATCGCCGGCCAGCTCGGCGTGCAGTCGATCCCGGCCGTGTTCGCGTTCCAGCGCGGCCAGCCCGTGGACGGCTTCATGGGCGCCCTGCCGGAAAGCCAAATCAAAAGTTTCATCGAGCGCCTGGTGGGCCCGCTCGGCCCCAGCGCCGCCGAAGAGATCCTGGCCGAGGCCGACCGCCTGGCGGCGGCCGGCGACATGGGGGGAGCGGCTGAACTCTACGCCGCCGTTCTGTCGCAGGACCCGGAGAACGTCGCGGCGCTCGCCGCCCTCGTAAAGCTCCACGTGGAGGTGGGTGATCTGGAAGGCGCCAAGCGCTTCCTCGCCATGGCGCCTCAGGCGAAGGCCAACGATCCGGCCATTGCCGGCGCCCGCGCGGCCATCGAACTCGCCGAGCAGGCAGGCTCGCTGGGCGATCTCGCGGATCTCCAGCGCCAGGTCGAGACGGATCCCACCGACCATCAGGCTCGCTTCGATCTCGCCATCGGGTTGAACGCCCGCGGGCGGCGCGGAGAAGCTGTCGATCACCTCCTTGAAATCGTCCGGCGCGACCGCAATTGGAACGATGACGGCGCGCGCAAGCAGCTCGTTCAGTTCTTCGAGGCCTGGGGCCCGATGGACGAGATGACGCTGGCAGGGCGGCGGAGGCTCTCCTCGCTCCTGTTCTCCTGACGCGCCCAAGTTTGGGGAGATCGGAATGGGAATGAACGCGGCATACCGAGGGCCGGAGGATTGCCCGTCGGTCATCCCGGTCTTTCCCCTTCCCGGCGCGCTTCTTCTGCCGCGCGGGCAGATGCCGCTCAACATCTTCGAGCCGCGCTATCTCGCGATGGTGGATGAGGCGCTCAAGACCGACCGCATCATCGGCATGGTCCAACCGGACGCGGACAACGATCCCAACGCGACGGTGCCGAAGCTCTATAAGGTCGGCTGCGCCGGCCGCATCACGCAATTCGCCGAGACCGGCGACGGGCGCTACCTGATCACGCTCATCGGCGTCGCGCGGTTCCGCATCGAGGAAGAGCTGCCGCCGATCGATCTCTTCCGCCGCTGCCGCGTGAGTTTCGAGCCTTTCGCACCCGATTTCACGGCCCGCGCCGGCGAGACCGAGGTCGACCGCGCCGGCGTGGTGAAGGCCCTGCGCGATTTCGTCGACGCCGTGCATGTGAAGGTCGACTGGCGCGGCATCGAGGAGGCACCAAACGAGGCCCTCGTGAACGCGCTGTGCATGATGAGCCCGTTCGGAATCCGCGAGAAGCAGGCGCTGCTGGAAGCGCCCGATCTCAAGTCGCGGGCGGAGGTGCTCATCGCGCTCACCGAGATCGAGCTCGCCCGCAGCAGCGCCGGCTCCGACTCGACCCTGCAATAGGAATTTCGACGATGGTTCCCGACACACCCGAGACGCCCCAGGCCGTGGAGGCGACGCGGATCGACCCCAAGCTCCTGGAGTTGCTCGTCTGTCCGCTCACCAAGGAAACGCTGGAATACGACGCAGCGCGCCAGGAACTCATCAGCCGCCGCGCCAAGCTCGCCTACCCGATCCGCGACGGCATCCCGATCATGCTGCCGGAAGAGGCGCGGCCGCTGGGGGATTGAGGCCCACGCCTTGTTCATCGAACACGGTGGCGCTAAGGCTGCGAGAGCAATCAATCCTAGCAGGATAGCGGAACCGCAATGCCTCATCTGACGCTGGAATTTACGAGAAATCTGTCCGGGTTCGATGCCCAAGAGGCCTTGCTTCACATGAACAAGGCAATCTTCGGCTCAGGGCACTTTGATGAAGTCGACATCAAAAGCCGCGCAATCCCCATCGACTGCTTCGTGATCGGAACGTCGCCCGAAAACCGAGGGTTCATTCATGCAAGGCTGGCTATCATGAGCAACAGGCCTCCAGCGGTCAGGCAGGCCTTGTCGACGATGCTGTTGCAGGAGTTGAGCGGCCTCGTGCCCGAGCACCCTGGACTTCATGTTCAGATTTGCGTCGAGATTATAGAGATCGAGAGGGATACCTACTCCAAGAATGTCTTGGAGGCATCGTAGAGCAGGCTTCTGGCTTAAACATGATGCCCTGAGCGATGCGACACCGCCTCCGCCAGCGCCAGAACGCGCCTCGCCATCTCGGCATGCAGCCGCTCGATCATGCGGCCGCCCAGGTTGATAGCGCCTCTGCCTGCATTCTCCGGCTGATCGAAGGCCGCCACGATGGCGCGGGCGCTCTCCACCTCCTCCGTCGATGGCGCGAAGAGCTCGTTCGCCGCTGCGATCTGATCCGGATGGATCAGCGTCTTGCCGTCGAAGCCGCAATCGCGGCCCTGCCCGCACTCGGCGCGAAAGCCGTCTGCATCGGACAGGCTGTTGTAGACCCCGTCGAGAATGTCGATGCCATGCGCCCGCGCGGCGGCGAGCGCCGTCATGAGCCAGGGGAGCATCGCGGCGCGGCCCGGCAGCAGGCGCGCGCGGGTGTCCTTGGCGAGATCGTTCGTGCCCATGACGAGACAGTCGAGCCGCGTGTCCACGTCACGCCCTGCACTGGCGATCGCTTCCGCATTCAAGATCGCAAGCGGCGTCTCGATCATCGCCCAGACGCGGGTGCGCTCCGCGGCGCCTAATCTGCGCAGGCGAAGGCCTACCGCCGCGAGCGTTTCGGCAGAAGAGACCTTCGGCACGAGAATCGCATCGGGCGCTGCTGCAACAGCGGCCACGAGATCGGCCTCGCCCCAGGGTGTTTCGAGGGCGTTGATGCGAATCACCAATTCGCGCCTCCCGTAGCCACCGGCCTGCACCGCCGCGCAGACCTGCTCGCGCGCCTCAGCCTTCACGTCCGGCGCCACCGCGTCCTCGAGATCGAAGATCACCACGTCCGCAGCCAACGTCTTCGCCTTCTCGAGAGCCCGGGCATTGGAGCCCGGCATGTATAGCGCGCTGCAGCGCGGGCGGATGGCGGTCATGGCTTTTCCCCTGAAAGGTAGATTGGTTGTAATCGTGGTCCGAGTTCAGGAACAGGTCCATTTCAATCCGCCCGTCATGGCTGGACTTGTTCCGGCCATCCACGTCTTAGGAAGCACAACGTTGGAAAGACGTGGATCCCCGGGACGAACCCGGGGATGACGGAGAGGGTGTTATTCAGGGCAAAGTGCTTGTTCTGCAGACGAGAGGGGAGGCTGAAGAATGTGGGTTGCAGGCGTCGATGGCTGCCGGGCTGGGTGGATCGCGGTGCTCATGCGGGTGGACGATCCGCACACCCATCGCATCGTGACGGCGCCGACGCTCGCCGCCATTGCCGACGCACCGGAGCAGCCTGCCGTCATCGCCGTCGACATGCCCATCGGCCTGCCGGAACGCACGCAAGGCTCGGGGCGGCTGCCGAAGCAGCTGATCCGTCCGCTGCTCGGCCAGCGGCAATCCTCTGTCTTCGCCATTCCCTCGCGCCGCGCCGTGGAGGCCGAGAGTTATGGAGAAGCCTGCGCGATTGCGGCCGCCACCTCCGAGCCGCCGCGGAAAGTGTCGCGCCAGGGCTTTGCCATCTTCCCCAAGATCCGCGAGATCGACGCCCTGCTGCACGCCCAGCCCGATCTGGTATCGCGCGTCTACGAAGTGCATCCGGAACTTGCCTTCTGGGCCCTGAACGATGCTAAGGCCCTCGACCAGCCGAAGAAGGTCAAAGGCACCCCCTATGCACCCGGCATGGCCTTACGGCGCGGGCTTCTCAGCCGATCCGGCCTCCTGCCCGACAGCTTGATCCACGCATCGCCGCCGCGCGGCGCGGCGCAGGATGATCTCCTCGATGCGCTCGCGGGGTTGACCGTGGCGCTGGATATCGCGAGAGGTGGAGGACAACCCTTTCCCGACCCGCCCGGCCGCGACGCCCACGGCCTGCCGGTCGCCATCTGGACGCTGCGCAGCTCATGACCATCACCCGCGCCGAGATCGAAGCCGCCCATGCCCGCATCGCCCCGCACGTGCGCCGCACCCCGGTCCTGCACCAGAGCAAGGCCTTCGGCCATGACGGGCCGGTGAGCCTGAAGCTCGAATTCCTGCAGCATGCGGGCTCGTTCAAGACGCGCGGCGCCTTCAACGCCCTCCTGTCGCAGGAGGTGCCATCCGCCGGCGTGGCGGCGGCCTCGGGCGGCAATCACGGGGCGGCGGTGGCCTATGCAGCGAGCCAGCTTGGCGTGAAGGCCCGCATCTTCGTGCCGGAGATCTCGAGCCCCGCGAAGATCGCGGTCATCCGCTCGCACGGCGCCGAGGTGGTGATCGGCGGTGCGCGCTATGCGGACGCCCAGGAAGCCTGCGATCGCTATGTTGCCGAGAGTGGCGCGCTGCGCATCCATCCTTTTGCTGCGGAAAGCACCATGATCGGCCAGGGCACGGCGGCGCTGGAATGGGAGCAGGACGGCCCTGCCCTCGACACAGTGCTCATTGCCGTCGGCGGCGGCGGCCTCATCAGCGGTGTCGCGAGCTGGTGGGCGGGCCGGGTCAAGGTGGTGGGCGTCGAGCCCGAAGGCTCACGGGCGCTCCATGCGGCGCTTGAAGCCAGGGGGCCAGTCGACGTGGAGATCGACTCGGTGGCGGCCGATTCGCTCGGCGCCAAGAACACTGGCGATCTGGTCTACGAGATCTGCCGCCAAACGGTCGACCACGTGGCGCTCGTCACCGATGCGGCCATCCGCGATGCCCAGCGGACGCTCTGGCGCGACTACCGCATCGCCTCCGAGCCCGGCGGCGCGGCAGCCCTGGCCGCGCTGATCTCGGGTGCCTACACGCCCCGGGCTGGCGAGCGGGTCGGGGTGCTGCTGTGTGGGGCCAATGTGGAGCTCGCCCGTCTCGCAGAGGTCGCCTCGTGAGAGCCGGGCGCCTCTGCCGCAATCTTCTCCCATCCGCAGGTTTGTTGTCGTGAGCCTTGTCGATCTCGCCGCCCAGAATCTGCTGTCGCCCATGGTGCTGTTCTTCGCCCTGGGTCTGGCCGCAGCGCTCGCACGCTCGGACCTCACGGTGCCCGAGGCAGTCGCCAAGACCCTCGCGCTCTACCTGATGCTCTCCATCGGCTTCAAAGGCGGGGTGGAGGTGGCGGCCAACGGCATCACCCTTCGCATGATCGGCGTGATGGGCGTTGGCATCGTCCTGTCCTTCGCCCTTCCGGTGATCGGCTTCCTGATTCTGCGTGCGGTCTCCGGCCTCTCCACGGTGGATGCCGCGGCGGTGGCGGCTCATTACGGCTCGATCTCCATCGTCACCTTCATTGCCGCGACCGAAATCGTACGCGGGCAGAACCTGCCCTTTGAGGGCTACATCGTCGCCGTGGCGGCCGTCATGGAGACGCCCGCCATTCTGTCCGCGCTGCTGCTGGCCCGCAGCGGCCAGCCGACCAGGAACGGAAACGAGGGGCTTGGGCCGCTTCTGCACGAGGTCGGCCTCAACGGCTCGGTGGTGATGCTGGTGGGCTCGTTCCTCATCGGCTGGGCCACCGGTCCCAAGGGCCTGCAGATGATCGCCCCCTTCATCGTCGATCCGTTCCGCGGCGTGCTGTGCCTGTTCCTGCTCGACATGGGCCTCGTGGCGGGGCGCGGCATGCGCGAGGGCGCGCGCCATCTCTCGGCGCCGGTGCTGGGCTTCGGCATCGTCATGCCGCTGATCAGCGCAGCGTTCGCTACTCTCGCCATCTGGCCGCTGGGGCTCTCCTTAGGGGGAGCTGCCCTGTTCGTCACGCTTGCGGCTTCGGCCTCCTACATCGCCGTCCCCGCCGCCATGCGCCTTGCCTTGCCGGAGGCGAAGCCCGCCATCTATCTGACCCTGTCGCTCGGGGTGACCTTTCCGTTCAATCTGTCCCTTGGAATTCCCCTCTATCTGGCCCTGGCCGGACTGGTGGCAGAGTAGCGCCCTCGCGGAGGAAACGATCATGCAGACCCATCCGAAGAAGCGCATCGAGATCGTCGTTGAATATCCGGCCTTGCGGCGGCTCCTGGACCGCCTCGACCGCGCCCAGGTGACGGGCTACACGGTGGTGCCCGCTCTTGCAGGCCGCGGACATGACGGCCTCTGGAGCAGCGAAGGGCTGGCGGGCGATGCAGGCCGCATGATGATGGTGATCTGCATCACCGATCCGGCCCGGCTCGATCCGGTTCTGGAAGAGGTCTATGCGGTGGTGGCCCGCCACATCGGCATCGTCACCATCTCCGACGTGCAGGTCATCCGCTCGGACCATTTCTGACAGCCCCGGCCCCGTTGAGGCTTGCGGACCTACGCCCTATAAGCCCTCGACCGATAGGAGTGACCCATGTTCCCCACCCGCCTGACCGATGGCTACCGCGCATTCCTCGACGACCGCTTCCCGCGCGAGAAGAACCGCTTCGAGGCGCTTGCGGAAAAAGGCCAGTCGCCGGAGGTGATGGTGATCGGCTGCTGCGACAGCCGCGTCTCGCCCGAGGTCATCTTCGATGCCAGCCCCGGCGAGCTGTTCGTGGTGCGCAACGTGGCCAATCTCGTTCCGCCCTTCGAGACCGGCGGCGATTATCACGGCACGTCCGCGGCCCTTGAATTCGCCGTGCAGGCGCTTCGCGTGAAGCACATCGTAGTGCTGGGACACGCCCGCTGCGGCGGCGTGCGCGCCTTTGCCGACGAGACCGCACCGCTCTCGCCGGGAGATTTCATCGGTCGCTGGATGAACCTGATCAAGCCCGCCGGCGAACGGCTCGGGCCCCATGACGGCAACCTGGAAGAATACCTGCCGCGACTCGAACTCGCCGCCATCGAGAACAGCCTGAAGAACCTGATGACGTTCCCGTGCGTGCGGATTCTGGTGGAGCGCGGCAAGCTGCAGCTCCACGGCGCCTATTTCGGCGTGGCCACCGGCGTGCTGATGGTGCGCGATCCCGAGACCGGGGAGTTCAAGCCGGCGGTGGAAGACATGCCGGAGCGCATATCGATGTTTTCCGCCCGCGAGGTCAAAAGCTAGGATCTCTCCGCCGCTCACACGGTCTCTCGCCCTTCCGTCGGTTCACCGGAAAGATCCATGGCCACCATCCGCAATCCCATCCTGCCGGGCTTCAACCCGGATCCGGCCTTCTGCCGGGTCGGCGACGATTACTACATCGCCACCTCCACCTTCGAGTGGTATCCGGGCGTGCAGATCCACCACTCGCGCGATCTGGTGAACTGGCGGCTGGTGGGCCGGCCGCTCAACCGCCAATCCCAACTCGACATGCGCGGCAACCCCGACAGCTGCGGCGTCTGGGCGCCGGCGCTCACCTATGCGGATGGCCTGTTCTGGCTGATCTACACCGACGTGAAGCGGCGCCTCGGCAACTTCAAGGACACGCACAACTACCTTGTCACCGCGCCGTCCATCGAAGGCCCCTGGTCCGATCCCGTCTACATGAACTCCTCCGGGTTCGACCCGTCCCTGTTCCACGATGAGGACGGCCGCAAGTGGTTCGTCAACATGGTCTGGGATCACCGCCGCCGTCGCAGCTCCTTCGACGGCATCCTGCTGCAGGAATACTCGACGGAAGAGCAGCGCCTCGTCGGCCCCATCAAGAACATCTTCAAGGGCTCTCCGCTCGGTCTGGTCGAAGGCCCGCATCTGTGGAAGCGCAACGGCTGGTACTATCTGACCGTGGCCGAAGGCGGCACCGCCTACAACCATGCGGTCACGATGGCGCGTTCAAAAACCATCGACGGCCCTTACGAGCTTCACCCCAACGCCCATCTCATCACCAGCAAGGACGCTCCGGATGCGCCCCTCCAGCGGGCGGGCCACGGCTTCTACGTGGAGACGTCCACGGGCGAGGTGTTCCACACCCACCTGTGCAGCCGACCGCTCCCCGGAACGCGGCGCTCGCCCTTGGGGCGCGAGACGGCGATCCAGCGGGTGGTCTGGGCGGATGACGGCTGGCTCTATCTGGCGCAGGGCGGACAGGTGCCCGCGCTCGAGGTGGACGGTCCGGATCTTCCGCCCCATCCCTTCCCGCCCGAGCCCGAGCGCCACGATTTTAACGAAGCCGAACTGCCCTCCCCGTTCCAGTGGTTGCGCACGCCGGAGCCGGAGCGGATCTTCTCGCTTTCGGCGCGACCGGGCTTTCTGCGCCTTTATGGACGCGAGTCGATCGGCAGCTGGTTCGAGCAGGCCCTGGTGGCCCGCCGCCAGACCTCCTGGGTCTACTCGGCCGAAACATCGGTTGAGTTCCAACCCGAGACCTATCAGCAGCTGGCAGGCCTGATCTGCTACTACGACCGCGCCCGTTTCCATTATCTGGCGGTCTCCGCCGATGACGACGGACGGCACGTGCTGCAGGTCATCTCGTGCTTGGGCGACCACCCGGATGCACTGATGACCTATGCGCTTGAGAGCGACCTGCCTCTGCCGGAGAGCGGCCCGATTCATCTCGGCGTGGACGTGCGTCTGGCGGAGCTGCAATTCCGCTGGTCCACCGATGGCGAAACCTGGAGGCCAGTTGGCCCGGTACTCGATGCAAGCATCCTGTCCGACGAGGCCGGTCCCGGAGCCCACGGCTCGTTCACGGGAGCCTTCGTCGGCATGGCCGCTCACGATATGACGGGCCGCGCCCTGCCGGCGGATTTCGACTTCTTCAGCTATCGTGAGGACCTGTCGGAAGCTTGATGCAAAAAAGGCCGCCCGAAGGCGGCCTTTTCATTTCGATGTGCGGTTGATTACGCCGCCTGCTTCTTCGGCTTCAGCAAGCCGCGATTGGCCATGGCTTCTGCGATCTGCACGGCGTTGAGCGCCGCGCCCTTGCGCAGGTTGTCGGAGACGCACCAGAACGACAGGCCGTTCTCCACCGTGATGTCCTCGCGGATGCGGGAGATGTAGGTGGCGTCCTCGCCGGCGGCCTCGTGCGGGGTGATGTAGCCGCCGGGCTCGCGCTTATCGACCACCATGATGCCCGGCGACGACCGCAGGATGTCGCGGGCCTCGTCGGCGCTGATCGGGTTCTCGAATT
This sequence comes from Microvirga arabica, assembly GCF_016811235.1. GTDB lineage: Bacteria > Pseudomonadota > Alphaproteobacteria > Rhizobiales > Beijerinckiaceae > Microvirga > Microvirga arabica. The sequence goes on along the minus strand of NZ_JAFBID010000040.1, from coordinate 20,233 downwards.
CCACGTTCACGGCTTCCGAGTGGCCGATGAAGACCGGCACGCGCACGCAGGTGGCGGTGAGCTTGATCTTCGGGTCGAGCATCTTCTTGGTCTCGGCCACCATCTTCCACTCTTCCTTCGTGTACCCGTCCTCCATGAACACGTCGATCTGGGGGATCAGGTTGAAGGCGATGCGCTTGGGGAACTTCTTCTCCTGCACGTCCTGCAGGGAGTAGAGCGCCTTGGTCTGGCGGTCGAGCTCGTCCATGCCGTCCTTGCCGGCGCCGGAGACCGACTGGTAGGTGGCCACCACCACGCGCTTGATGGTGGCGCGGTCATGGAGCGGCTTGAGGGCCACCACGAGCTGTGCCGTGGAGCAGTTCGGATTGGCGATGATGCCCTTTTTCATATCGCGCAGGGCCTCGGCGTTCACCTCTGGCACCACGAGCGGCACGTCGGCGTCGTAGCGCCAGGCCGAGGAGTTGTCGATCACGACGGCGCCTTGGGCTGCGATCTTCGGCGACCACTCCTTGGAGACCTCGCCGCCGGCGGACATGAGGCAGATATCGACATCGGAGAAGTCATAGGTGTCGAGGGTCTTGGTCTTGAGCGTCCGGTCGCCGAAGGAGACTTCCGACCCCTGGCTGCGGCGGGAGGCCAGCGCCACCACCTCATCGGCCGGGAAGGCCCGCTCGGCAAGGATGCTCAGCATCTCGCGGCCCACATTGCCGGTCGCACCGACGACGGCGATCTTGAAACCCATGTGACTTCTCCTGTTGCGGCTCTCCCCGGAAATTTTTTAAGAACCCTGCTCGGGTGCTGCCTCTCGCCCCGTGGGAGAGAGGACCGGGGACGACGAGGCTTATTCGGCTGTTTTCACAGCCGTCGTGGCGGTTTTCGTTTTGCTCGTCGTGTGGGTGAGCAGCGCCATTGCCATCGTCCATCCAAAGCCTGGTTGCGGCTTTGATCGCGCCAGAAACACACCAAAGACACGCTTTCGTCAAGCGTTTCCTTGGGCTCGGTGCGTTCAATCGCCCGTCAGCACATCGGTCGAGAGATTGAAGCGGTAGAAAACCTTGTTCATTCGCTCGGCCCCGAGGCGCTCGTAGAACGCCTGAGCGCCCGTGTTGGTGCCATCGGTGGTGAGGTCGATGCGGGTAAGGCCATGCGACCGGGCAAAATCCGCCAGCCAGCGCATCAGCACCACCCCCACCGCTTGGCCTCGGGCTTCGGTCTCGACGAAAAGTTCCTTGACGAAGAGAAGCCCCGACAGCTTGAAGCCTGGCCGCAGCACGGCGAAGCAGGCGAGGCCGACCGGGTGCCCCTCTCGATAGGCCAAGGCGTAACGCGTTCCTTCCGCCTCTCGCATCGAGCGCTCGACCATGGCTATCGTCGGCTCAAAAGGCTGCGCGACCTCCGGGCCGACATAGTGCAGGTCCACCGCGCGGACCAGCATCGCGACATCGGCAGCATCATCGAGATTGGCAAGGCGGACGGCGGTCTCGGGCATCGGGGCTCAGCGCTTTAAGCTTTGGTTTACCTTGCTTAGCAAAACCTTTCGAACCCTGGCCAGTGTCACGGTAGAACATGGGGATGACGTGATCATTGGACGTAGGTGGTGGCGCGATGCCGAGGGCAGGCTATGCCGAATGGGACGAGGAGGATCTCGCCGAGTGGGTCGACGAGCGCCCGGCCCGTCGCCTGAGGCGTAAGAGGCCATCCTGGCTGCGGGTGATCCTGATGTCCGTCTGCAGCATCGCGGGCCTTGCCTATCTGGCCCTGCAGCTGGAGCCGGCACGCCGCCCGGCCGAGCGCGCAAAGGCGGTGCCCTCCTCCGTCCTGGTTGCCCCCGCACCGGCCTGGAAGCCGGTCCCTGCCTCCCCGGCTCCCTATGCTCTCGCAGGCGCTACCGGTCCCGTCACCACGGAGGCGCGCCAGCACACGAATGGCGCGCGGGAGGATACCCTGGTCCTCGGCCGCTTCGGCGACTTCCGCTATACCCAGGTGTCCCTCGTGCAGGGACAGCCTGAGACGGCGGGCAGCTTCTATATCGACATCGTGCGCCGGGCCGCCCGCGCGGGCCTGGCCGTGGCGCATCAGGGCCAGGGCCGGTCGGTGGCGACGAAGTTCGGCACCCTGGAGGCCGCTCCCTTGACGCTAGCGGCCAAGGGCGAGCAGGCCTGTCAGGCCTTCCGCTTCGCGGATGCGGAGACGGAGTTCAGCTTTCAGGGCTGGCTCTGCGGATCCTCCGCGCCCGACGATGCGCAGCTGGCCTGCTTCATCGACGGGCTGACGCTAGCCGGCGGCTCCAGCCCCTCCCTCAAGGCGGTCTTCGCCAAGGCTGAACGCAGCCGGACCGAAGCTTGCGGACCTGTTGCCCGCACCGCTTCCGTCTCCATCAAGCCTCCGGCCCGACCGTAACCGCCACCCGGTGCATGACATTGCAGCCGTAGCCGTTCGGATTCCAGTTCGCGGCGCGGAAGGGCTGCGCCCGGCCCCGTGAATCGGTCGCGCGGGCGAAAATCTCATAGAAGCCGTCCTCAGGCAGGGTGAGGGACACCTGCCAGCGCGTCCAGTCGTAGCGGTTGCGCGGCGGCGTCATCGCGGCCTCGGTCCAGGTCGCACCGCCGTCGAGGGTCACCGCGACCCGCGCCACCGCGTCGTCTCCCGCCCAGGCCGCGCCGCGAACGTCGATCCTGCGTGTGCCTGCCGGATAGCGGCTGCCATCGGCCGGCGCCGTGACGATGCTGCGCACCGGCATCGATTCGATGATGCGGTTCTCCACGTCCCGGCCATCCTGGCCCGGCGCCAGAGGGCGGACCGGCAGGCGATAGGACAGGCCCGTCATGCCCGGCCCGTCATGCTCCCGGTCGCGGATCCAGATGCGCTTGAGCCATTTCTGGCTCAAAGAACCGGGCCAGCCCGGCACGACGAGGCGCAAGGGACCGCCATGGATGAAGGGCAGCGGCTCGCCGTTCATGGCCCAGACGAGAAGCGTGTGCTCTTCCATCGCCTTTGCGATCGGCACCCCGCGGGACATGGCCTGATGCTCGCGGCTTCCATGCTTGTCGGGATCTGCGCCGAAATGGCCGGTGAAGACAGCGCTCTCTCCTTCAGGCCCGCCTCGCGCAGCACGTCGCTTAAGGATGCGCCCGTCCATTCCGCGCAGCCGACGCCGCCATTGGTCCAGGGATTGCCCTCGGCCTTCGGCTCGAAGAACGAGCGGCCGTTGCCGCCGCATTCGAGCACCATGCGAAAGGTTTTTTGCGGGAAACGGCTCTTGAGATCCGCGAGCGACAGACTCAGCGGGCGCTCCACCTCGCCGTCGACCGTGAAGGTCCAGCCCTCCGCATCCACCACCGGCTCCGGCAGCAGGCCGTTGTTGCGCACGAAGAAGCGCGCAATAGGCGTCGTCTCGTCGTCAAGAAGCTCCTCGGGCGTCTCGGCCACGAGGGGCATATCGCCCAGCAGGCTCAAGCCGTCCTTGTCTTCAAGGCCTTCCCGCACCTCACGCCTGTGCTGCATCGGTTGCTTCCCTCTCACCTCTCAGTGAACACCATGACCTGACGGAACCATTTTAGCGAGGTCGGCTTGTTCTGACAGTCTTCACACGTACCAATGGCGCCCGGCAAAACGAGCTGGCGCGCTACCCTTGGAGGTTTATCCATGCGCCGCTTCGCCCTTTTGGGTCTGGCCTCGCTGGCTGCGCTCACGACCGTCCCGATGGTGGCGGACGCGCAGGCTCAGGACCGTCCCCTCGTTCTTCGCGTGCAGCCCCGCAGCTTCCTCGATCCGGGCCCCGTGGCCCAGCCGGGCACACTCAACCGCTATGTCACAGCGCCGATGATCTCGTCCGTGGCGAACCCGCCCTGGAGCCATCAGCGCGACCGCTTCGGCGAGGGCTCCTTGCCCGATCCGATCGGCGGGCCGTTCGTAGGCGCGCGCAACCCGTTCTCGGATATCGATTCGACCGGGTCGATCCGCTAAGACCTCTCAGTAAAAAAGCCCCGGAGCGCTCCGGGGCTTTTGTCGTTTTACGCCAGGGAATCCAGCTCCTTGACGATGGCATCGCCCACATCCTGCGTGCCCACCGCGTTCATGCCGGGGCCGGCAATGTCCTTCGTGCGGGTGCCGGAGGCGAGCACGTTGGCGATGGCCTTGTCGAGACGATCCGCCTCGTCGAGCAGGCCGAAGGAATAGCGCAGCGCCATGCCGAAGGAGCCGATCATGGCAATTGGGTTGGCCAAGCCCTTGCCGGCAATGTCCGGCGCCGAGCCGTGGACCGGCTCGTAGAGGGCCTTGCGCTGGCCGGTGGCCGGATCCTCGGCGCCCAGCGACGCGGATGGCAGCATGCCGAGGGAGCCGGTGAGCATGGCCGCGATATCCGACAGGATATCGCCGAACAGGTTGTCGGTGACGATCACGTCGAACTGCTTCGGATAGCGCACGAGCTGCATGGCGCAGTTGTCGGCGAGCACATGCTCCAGTTCGACGTCGGAGAACTCCGCCTTGTGGATGCGCGTGACCACCTGGCGCCAGAACACGCCGGTCTTCATCACGTTGAATTTTTCCGCCGAGGAGACCTTGTTGCGGCGCTTTTTGGCAAGGTCGAAGGCGACGCGCGCGATGCGCTCCACTTCGTGCGTGTGATAGATCTGCGTGTCGACCGCGCGCTGGGAGCCGTCCTCCAGGGTCACGATCTCCTTCGGCTCGCCGAAATAGACGCCGCCGGTGAGCTCGCGCACGATCATGATGTCGAGGCCTTCCACCACCTCGCGCTTGAGCGAGGAGGCGTCCGCCAGGGCCGGATAGCAGATTGCCGGACGCAGATTCGCGAAGAGGCCGAGATCCTTGCGCAGGCGCAGCAGGCCCGCCTCGGGGCGCACCGCATAAGGCACGCTGTCCCATTTCGCGCCGCCGACCGCGCCGAAGAGCACAGCATCGGCAGCCTGAGCCAGCTTCATGGCGTCTTCCGAGATCGCCGCCCCATGGGCATCATAGGCCGAGCCGCCGACGAGATCCGTCTCGGTCTCGAAGCCCACGCCGCGCTTGCGGAACCAGCCCACAATCTTCTCGACCTCGCGCATGACCTCCGGGCCGATGCCGTCGCCGGGGAGAAGGAGAAGCTTGTGCGTTGCCATGATCGGTGTCCCTGCTCGATTGTGTTTCGTCATCCCCGGCCTTGTCCCGGGGATCCACGTCTTGATGGCTCTGCATTTCCGAAGACATGGATGGCCGGAACAAGTCCGGCCATGACGGGAGGGTTTAGGCGCGCGATCCTTGCCTTGCAAGCATTCATCGCGTTGGCCGTTAGACCAAGTCTGGTCAGGTGTTCTCCACTCTTCGGTCCTTAGGCGTCCTCACCACCGTGACCGAGCACGGCGCCTCAGCCACCACCTGGGATGAGACGCTCCCCAGGTAGCGCCGGAGCGCCGAGGAGGCTCGCGCCCCGATCACGATGTGGTCCACATTGTTGTGGCGGGCATAATCGACCAGCGCCGCCGCCGGATCGGGCGCCTCCAGCACGCTGTAGGAGATCCGCTCCTTCGGGATTTCTAGGGACGAGCCCCAGTGCTTGAGCTGGACGAGGCGCTGCACGTGGAGGCTGTTGCCCTCCGCATCCTCCAGGATGTCGACGGCGATGCGCGAGGTCTTCAGGATGTTGACGCAGGCGATGCGCGCCTCGGTCTCAAGCGACAGGATGCGCTGCACCATCAGGCGTAAGGCTTCGGCCAGATCCTCGCTGCCGGGCGACAGGTCGACAGCAGCGAGCACGATGGGCGCGCGGGAGAGCTGTCCGGCGATGTTGGGCGTCTCCAGCGGCTGGGCCTTACGCGCCTTGAGCCAGCGCCGGAACGTCTTCATCCCGCTGTCCCGGGCGAACCGCTCGGCGCGCTCGGTGAGCTTTACCTGGTCGGGATTATCGAGGTCGAGGGCGAGTTGGGCGGCCGTCGCGTAGCGGTCCTGCGGGTCGACCTCAAGGCAGCGCAGGACGATCTCCTGCAGCCAGGTCGGACAGTCGGGGGTGAGCGCCCGCGGCGGCACCGGATCGCGCCACAGGCGCTTGCGGATCTGGCCGCCCCTCGGGTTGCCGAAGGGGCGCTCGCCGGTGACGAAGAAATACAGCATCACGCCGAGCGCGAAGAGGTCGCTGCGCGGGTCGGCGCGATCCTGCAGCACCTGCTCGGGCGCCATGTAGGGCGTGGTGCCGAAGGGCTCGCGGAACTCCTCGGCCAAAAGATCGGGCAATTGCTCGTGCCGGGCGAAGCCGTAATCGATGAGCACGATCTCGCCCGTCTCGCGGATCATGACGTTGCTCGGCTTGATGTCGAGATGGATGACCTTCTGCAGATGCAGGTCGTGCAGGGCATTGGCCACCTTCACCCCGATGGCGACCACCTCGGGCCAGGGCAGCGGCACTTCCTCAAGGCGGCTTTTGAGCGAATCGCCCGGAATCCGCTCCATGACGATGTAGGGCATGGGATCGAGGGGTCCGGCCGCCACGAAGCGCGGCACATGCGGCCCGGTAAGGCGCGGCATGATCATCTGCTCGGTCTCGAAACAGACGATGGGCAGCGGATCGTCGCTGTCGAGGAGAAGCGGGATCTTCATGACGAGGGGCGTCGGATCGTCTTCGCGGGTCACGGTCCAGAGCAGCGCCATGCCGCCGGTGCTGATGTGCTCCTGCAGCGTGAAGCCGTCGATCACTAGGCCCGGTTCAAGACGCCAGCGCATGCGTCAGCGGCCCTGTTCGAGGCGAAGCGCCAGCTTTTCGGGCAAGCCCGCCTCCCGCACCTTCCGGGCGGCCGTGGCCGTGTCATAGGGCACGCGCAGGTAGCGCAGGGTCTGGCGGGCCGTGTCGAAGATCGCGTAATTCGCAGCCGCCACGCCGTCCCGGGGCTGCCCGACGGCCCCGATGACGGCAAGCCACGTGCGGGTCGGCAGAAGCGGGATGTCGTTGTCGGCCACCGGCGAGAAGCTGCCCACCTTCGCGGTGGTGCTCATGTGGTAGAGCATGGGCACATGCACATGGCCGCAGAAGGTAATGTGCGCCTCGACGCGGGAAAAATGCCGGATCGCCGCCATGGGCTCGTCCATGTAGTCCCAGTTGCGCGGGGCATAGCCGTTGGCATGGACGTAGAGGACGTTTCCCTCCTCGTGGGCGAGGGGAAGATCGGCCAGGAACCGGCGCTGCTCGGGCCCGAGCTGGCCGCGGGTCCAGCGCAGCGCCTCGCGGGCCGTCCCGTTCATGTCCTCGTCCGAGCCGTCGATAGCCGCATCGTGGTTGCCCAGCAGCGCGACGGCGCCCTGGTCCACCATTGTCCTGACCATGTCGACCACCCAGGCCGGATCGGCCCCGTAGCCGACATAGTCGCCGAGGAAAACAAAACGATCGACCTTCAGCAGGCGCGCATGCGCAAGGCAGGCGGAGAGCGCCTCGCGGTTGCCGTGGATGTCGGTGAGGATGGCGATGAGCATGGGAGCAGTTCAACTCCAAACCCATCGCCACCGCAAGCCGGCCGATGGAAGGCTCAACGGCTTGGAAACGCTTAGGCGGGACGTCGCGCGAACAGCAGCGCAACGCCGAACCCGATCATCGTTGCGCCGGAAATGCGGTTGAGCCATCCGACAACGTGCCTGTTGCGGCTCAGGGCGCTCAAGCGCTGGCCGAGCACGGCGTAGAACAGCACGGCAAAGACTTCCAGCACGAGAAAGATCAGGCCGGTCAGTGCGAAGCTCGTCCAGTACGAGTGGGGTTCGATGAACTGCGGCAGGAAGGCCGTAAAGATCAGGATCGCCTTGGGGTTGCCGATGGCAGTCCAGAATTCCTGCTGGCTCAAGGACCGCAGGGAGCGCCGGGGCGCTGCCTCGCGCGGGGCCGTCACCGAGCCGGAGGCCCGCAGGATCTTGAAGCCGAGCCAGACCAGATAAGCGGCGCCGGCCCATTTGAGGATCGTGAAGGCCGCCTCTGAGGCGGCAAGCACGGCGCCGACGCCCAGCGCCGTCAGCCCGATCATCAGCGCGAAGGCGATGAGCCGTCCTCCCGAGGCGAGGACGGCCGTGCGCACGCCCTGCTGCAGGCCATAAGTGAGCGACAGCAGGTTGTTGGGGCCGAAGGCCAGGTTCAGAGCGAAGCACGCCGGCACGAACAGCAGAAGCGTGCTCCCGCTCATGGGCCTTACCCCCGCAGCGCCTGCAGCACCTTGCCGCCGGGCCGGCCGCGCGGCTCGAGGCCGATGCGGCGCTCCACGTCCTTGATCGCCTCGCGGGTCTTGGAGCCGATCTTGCCGTCCGGCTCGCCGACATCGTAGCCGCGGGCGGTGAGCAGGGTCTGCAGCTCGCGGCGCTGGGCGCGGGACAGGGGCGGGTCGTCGGTGGGCCAGGCGGTCTGGATGCCGGACAGGCCTTTCAGCCGGTCGCCGAGGAGCGCGATGGCAAGCCCATAGGACTCGGCGGCGTTGTAGGAATAGACCGCGTCGAAGTTCTTGGTGACGATGAAGGCCGGGCCGTTCACGCCCGCCGGAATCAGGATGCCGGCCGCGTAGCTGCCTTCGAGGGGACGTCCGTCGATGCGGCGCACGCCCATCGAGGCCCAGGTGCTCAGCGGCTTCTTGTTCTTGCGCCCGGCAAGGCTGGAGTTGAAGTTCGCCGGCAGGCGCACCTCGTAGCCCCAGGGCAGGCCGTTCACCCAGCCGGCCTTCTTCAGGAAGTTGGCCGTGGAATGCACCGCATCCGGCACGGAGTTCATGATGTCGCGCCGCCCGTCGCCGTCGCCGTCAACGGCGAGGCGCTGGAAGGTCGAGGGCATGAACTGGGTATGGCCGAAGGCGCCGGCCCACGAGCCCCGCAGATTGGCCGGGTTGATGTCCCCGTCCTGCACGATCTTGAGCGTCGCCATCAGCTCGCCCTTGAAATACTCGTTGCGGCGGGGCGCGTAGCAGACCAGCGTCGTGAGCGACTGCACGAGGGGCCGCCCGCCGATATCCTTGCCGAAATTCGACTCGACGCCCCAGACGCCCGCAATCGCATGCCGGTCGACGCCGAAGCGCGCTTCGGCCGCAGCAAGAGCCTGTCCCCATTGGCGCATGGCGGTGCGCCCGTCCTGCACCCGCTCGTCGTCCACGAGGGCCGCGAGGTAGTCCCAGATCGGCGTCTTGAACTCCGGCTGGTTGCTCATGAGGTCGAGGATCGTCAGATCCGGCGTAATGCCGCGGGTCGCAGCATCGAAAGCCTGGCCGGAAATGCCCTTGGCGGCGGCCTGGGATCTCAGGCCGGCGAGGCACGAGCCAAAATCAGCCTGGGCGGCAGCCGGATTGGCGGCGGCAAGGCTTGAGAGAACGAGGAGAGCGGGGGCAAGAAGATTTTTCATGCCGGGCAGATTGCAGTAAATTTGGTTAATCTTGTGAAAACGGAGCCGCACCTCACGCTTTCGTCATGAGAAGGCCTCTTCAGCCGGCCTCGATCTCCGGATCGGGCAGATTGGTCTGAATCCAGCGGTCGCTCACATGAACGTCGGTGGTTTCCAGCCGACCCGGACCGAGATTGACGAACTTGTGCGGCACATGGGCCGGTCCGAAAACAACCTGACCCTTTTCGCATTCGAAGCGCTCGTCGCCCACGGTGAAGAGCGCCCGCCCCTCGCGGATGATGAAGATCTCATCATAGGGATGGACGTGCCATTTCGGCCCGCCGCCGACCTCTTCCGTGGAATAGAAAAGCACGGTCACGCCGGTGCCGAGGGTGTGCCCCTCCACATGGCCCTTCCAGAAAAGGCTCGGATGGGTTGCCCAATCGGCGCGATCGAGAACCCGCGGCTTGCCCTGAATCATGGCTCATCCTCATGCATCAAGGATGATATCTTAAGCCCAGGCGCGTTCCGAGAGCTTCTTCTCGAAGCTGTCGATGGCGGAGGCCTTCTCCATGGTCAGGCCGATGCCGTCGAGGCCGTTGAGCATGCAGTGCTTCTTGAACGGGTCGATGTCGAACTTGATCGAACCGCCGTCGGGACCGCGGATCTCCTGGTTTTCGAGATCGACCGTCAGCGTGGCGTTGGCGCCGCGGCTGGCATCGTCGAAGAGCTTCTCCAGGTCTTCCGGCGAGACCTTGATCGGCAGGATGCCGTTCTGGAAGCAATTGTTGTAAAAAATGTCGGCGAAGCTCGTGGAGATCACGCAGCGGATGCCGAAATCGAGCAGCGCCCAGGGGGCATGCTCGCGGGAGGAGCCGCAGCCGAAATTGTCGCCCGCCACCAGGATCTTGGCATTGCGGTAGGCCGGCTGGTTGAGGACGAAATCCGGGTTCTCCGAGCCGTCCTCGCGGTAGCGCATCTCCGAGAACAGGCCGGTGCCGAGCCCCGTGCGCTTGATCGTCTTCAGGTACTGCTTGGGGATGATCATATCGGTGTCGATATTGATGATCCGCAGCGGCGCCGCGACGCTCTCCAGCACGGTAAACTTGTCCATGATCCTCATTCCTTCGGGCGGCAAAGGGCCGCTCTCGGGAGCCTCATACCAAAGGGTTTTAGGATCGGCTAGGGCAACGATAGCCGCATGATGACTTAGTGTCTTACAAAATGGCTGGCGAAGCTGTTCTTTAATTGCGCAAAGACTGCTTCGATGTGTTCAGGAATGTCTACATGCGTTATGAAGCCCTTGCCCCTCGGGCCATAGCCATGGAGGTCGTTGCGCAACCGGGGGATCTCTCCCATGACGAGGGCCAGGAAGCGATCCATCGACCACAATCCCGCAATCCCATTCAGGTCGAACTGAAGCTCCTCCCCGGCGAGGCGAACGCGAGGGGTGAATGTCGGCCAGTTGAGGACCTTCAGGTCAGGACGATCGCTCCAGACGTGACGGAATGTGGCATCGGCCCGCCTTTGCATCGTCGGGTCCTGGATGAGCAGGATCGTTCTCACAGGCAAATCGGCATTCTCGAGAACCCTGCGCGAGAGCAGGGCATTCTCGCCGCTGTTGGTGGACTCCGGCTCGATGAGAATGCTTGAACGGTCAATGCTCCAGAACCGCTCGGCGATGTCCGCGAGGATGTGAGCCTCAGTTCGTGCATCCGTGACTACAGCTCGATAGACCGCATGCATTGCAACCTTCCGGCGCAGAACCTCCGTTGCGTGCCCGACGCCGCCCGTGATCAGGAGTTTTGGGCCAACATCGCCCTTCATGGCACGAAAGGCACCCTCGGCCGTCTCAAGAACGCAATTCCCTGCCAGGATGATGCAATCGACAGACCCAGCTGCCATATGCTCCGGCAGGCCGTCAGACCTCTTAGGGCCGAAATTGTCCAAAGCCAGGAAAGCAGCCACTTCGTTGAGGGCCGCTACATCCTGTGAAGTGAACAGAAAGGCGTTCTGATCCATGCGTGAGCTTCACAGATAAGAGGTTGCTGCGGGGATTAGCCGGCGGCAGCCTCGATGGCTTCCATGTCCTCGTCGGAGAGGCCGAAATGGTGGCCGATCTCGTGCACCAGCACGTGGGTGACGATGGACCCTAGGCTTTCCTCGTGCTCGGCCCAGTAATCGAGGATCGGGCGGCGATAGAGCCAGACCATGTTCGGAAACTGGCCCGTCTGCATCATGGCGCCGCCTTGGGCGAGCCCGATCCCGCGGAAGAGACCCAAGAGATCGAAAGGCGTCTCGCAGCCCATCTCGCGCAGGGTCTCGTCATCGGGAAAATCTTCGACCCGGATCACCACGCCCTCGCACAGGGCGCGAAACGCCTCCGGCAGGCGGGCATAGGCGTCTTGCGCCAGGGCTTCCATATCGTCGAGGGAGGGGGCCTGAAGGGTAGCGAGATCGGTCATAATTTCAAAGGATATCGAGCTGAACGAGGAGCCAGAAGCCGAGGACCACGACGCCGATCAGGGACAGGACGCGCCCAATGCGCCGGCCCCAGAGTTCGATCGGGTCGGTGCCGCCGTCCGGGTCCATGGCGTCCCTAGCACCGAAATGGTCGCCGGCCCGCCGGCCCATACGGGCAAGGGCCGAGGAGCCCAGGGTTTCCGTGTCCCGCTGCACGCGCTCCAACGCCTCGCGGGCCTCAGAGGCCTCGCGCTCCCGGTCGTTCATCGGTCCCTCCCGGCTTAACATTGGGTTCACCATGGCGCCTCAACGACCTCTTCGCAACGGAACGCCTCCGAGGCTCAGCCGTTAACAGTCCCGGATAACCAATTCTTGAAGAGGCAACAATGCGTATGATTCTCGGTGTCCTGGCTGTGGCCGGGCTGACTGTCCTCGGCGCCGGCACGGCGTCGGCTCAGGGCGTGGATGTGCGGATCGGCCCGAACGGCGTTCGCCTGGAGCAGAACCGCCCGGCCTATCGCGAGCGTATCATCGAGCGCCGCGTGGTCCGTCCCGCCCGCACCCGCACCGTGTGCCGCACGGTGATGGAAGAGCGCGTCCGCCGGAACGGCGTGATCGTCCGTCGCCCGGTCGAGCGCTGCCGCCAGGTGGTGGCCGGCCGCCGGGTCTACGTGGACTAAGCTCGAAAGGCTTTTCGAATGAAAGAGGCCGTGACTCGCTAAGGGTCACGGCCTTTTCTTTTCGTGTGTGGCTGTGGATCAGCCGAAGGTGCGGATGTCCACGAAGCGGCCGGCGATCGCCGCTGCTGCCGCCATGGCGGGCGAGACGAGGTGGGTGCGGCCCTTGAAGCCCTGACGGCCTTCGAAGTTGCGGTTCGACGTGGAGGCGCAGCGCTCGCCCGGCGCCAGCCGATCCGCGTTCATGGCCAGGCACATGGAGCAGCCGGGCTCGCGCCAGTCGAAGCCGGCCGCCTTGAAGATCTTGTCGAGACCCTCGGCCTCGGCCTGCATCTTCACGATACCGGAGCCCGGCACGATCATGGCGCTGACGCTCCCCGCCACGCGCTTGCCCTCGACCACCTTGGCCACCTCCCGCAGGTCCTCGATGCGCCCGTTGGTGCAGGAGCCGATGAACACGCGGTCGAGCGCGATGTCAGTGATCTTCGTGCCGGGGGTCAGGCCCATATATTCCAGGGCACGCCACTTGGAGCGGCGCTTGTTCTCGTCCTGGATGTCGTCCGGGTTCGGCACCACGCCGGTGACCGAGATCACGTCCTCAGGAGACGTGCCCCAGGTGACGATGGGGGGAAGGTTCGCGGCATCGAGGCGGATCTCGGTGTCGAAGAACGCGCCCTCGTCGGTGCGCAAGCTGTCCCAGTAGCGCACGGCCGCGTCCCAGGCCTCGCCCTGCGGCGCCTTGGGCTTGCCCTTCAAGTAGGCATAGGTCTTCTCGTCGGGCGCCACCATGCCGGCGCGGGCACCGCCCTCGATCGACATGTTGCAGATCGTCATGCGGCCTTCCATCGAGAGCGACCGGATGGCCTCGCCCGCATACTCGATCACATGGCCGGTGCCGCCGGCGGTGCCGATCTCGCCGATGATGGCCAGGATGATGTCCTTGGCGGTGACGCCGGCGGGCAGTTGCCCGTCCACGGTCACGCGCATGTTCTTGGCCTTCTTCTGGATCAGCGTCTGCGTGGCGAGCACGTGCTCCACCTCCGACGTGCCGATGCCGTGGGCCAGCGAGCCGAAGGCGCCGTGAGTCGAGGTGTGACTGTCGCCGCACACGATGGTCATGCCCGGCAGGGTGAAGCCCTGCTCCGGCCCGACCACGTGAACGATGCCCTGACGGGTGTCGAGCTCGTTATAATACTCGACGCCGAAATCCTTGGCGTTCTGGGCCAGAGCCGCCACCTGGGTCGCTGCCTCGGGATCCTCGATCCCGTGCGAGCGGTCGGAGGTCGGCACGTTGTGGTCGACCACGGCCAGGGTCTTGTGCGGCTGGCGCACCGTGCGCCCGGTCATGCGCAGGCCTTCGAAGGCCTGAGGCGAAGTCACCTCATGAACGAGGTGGCGGTCGATGTAGAGAAGGCACGTCCCGTCATCCTGCTGATCGACGACGTGATCGTCCCAGATCTTGTCATAGAGGGTGCGGGCTTTGGCCATGGTTCTCTTCCAACAGTCTCGACAACGGTGATTTCAACGTGTTTAGCGGTTTGCCACCCCCGGGTGAAGATGCCCTGAGCGCAGGCCGCCTTGAAACGATCGCATAGCAGAGATGATGCAACGCGCAATTATATTTTTGTCGCGCCACCCTTTCCGCAAAGCTTGTTCCATCAGCAAAAAAGCGCGGTTTGCACCGCGCTTTGAAAAACTTTGCCTGAGAAGTGGGAGCCTTACTCGGCTGCAGCCTGGGTCTTCTTCTCGGCGCGCTCGGTGATACGGGCCGACTTACCGCGACGGTCGCGCAGGTAGTACAGCTTGGCGCGACGGACGGCGCCGCGGCGCACGACCTTGATCGAGTCGACGTTCGGCGAATAGATCGGGAAAACGCGCTCGACGCCTTCGCCGTAGGAAATCTTGCGAACCGTGAAGCTCTCCTGGAGGCCGCCGCCCGAACGGGCGATGCAGACGCCCTCGTAGGCCTGAACGCGGGTGCGCTCGCCTTCCTTCACCTTCACGTTGACGATGACGGTGTCGCCGGGCTGGAAATCGGGAATGGTCTTGGCGAGCTTGGCGATCTGCTCCTGCTCGAGCTGCTGAATGAGGTTCATGGTCTTAACTCCTGCCGTTGCGTGGCCTCAGGGCAAGCCCCGGACCCGCTGGATTTCGGCGTCCTGTTTTAAGTTGAGGCCGCGCCTATACAGGAGTTCGGGGGGGTTGTCGAGCCTATGGCCGTGCGGCAGGCTGGACCTCGGCGAACAGGTAGCGCTCGAACCAGTGCGGGAACGCCTTGGCGAGTTCTCGGGGCCCTTCCACCGTCAGCCCCATCCGTTGCCCCTCGGCAAAGCTCACGTCACCCCGCCACCAGGCGACCAGCGCCGGCAGGCGGGCGCGGACACGGAGGGGCTCAGGGAAGCCGGGGTTCTGGGTGCAGAGCGAGACTTCGGCCTCCTTCAGCAGCAGGAAGCGCGGCTGGCGCTGCCCCTCGATCTCGAAGCGAACGACGACGGGCTCCTTCGGCAGAGCCTCCACGCGCACCCGCCGCTGCATGTCGACGAGGACGGGTTCGAGATCGAGATCCTCATCGGCAGCGTGCCGCGGCAGCCAGCGCTGCCCCCAGGTGCCAAGCGCGCTCACGATGCCCATCAGCTCCCGGCCAGCTCCCGTGAGCGCATATTCGGGGCCGTGATCGCCTTCGATCCGCAGCACGGCACCTGCCTGGGCCAAGGCCTGCAGGCGCTCGGACAGCATGGTGCGGGAGATGCGCGGGATGCCGCGGCGGATGTCGTTGAAGCGGCGGCTGCCGCACAGAAGCTCGCGCACCACGAGAAGGGTCCAGCGCCCGCCGATTGCCTCATGGGCGCGGGCCACGGAACAGAACTGACCGTAATCTGCCATGAGCACAGCGCTACCATGGCGGCCAAGGGCCGAGAAGTCCGAATTCCGGACCTGACGGAATGCCTATGGCGGTTTATCGAAAGCCGCACTTTTGGACAGCATCCATGACCGTACAGCCCCGCACCATTCTCGACCGCATCGGCAACACCTCGCTGATCCCCTTGCGCCACATCGTGCCGAGCAACGGCGCGCGCATTCTGCTGAAACTGGAGAACGAGAACCCCACCGGAAGCATGAAGGACCGCATGGCGCTCGCCATGATCGAGGTGGCGGAGGCCGATGGACGGCTCAAACCCGGCGGCTCGGTTGTCGAATATACCGGCGGCAGCACGGGCGTGTCGCTGGCGCTCGTCTGCGCCGTGAAGGGTTACCCGCTCGACGTCGTCACGTCCGATGCCTTCGCACAGGAAAAGCTCGACCACATGCGGCTGCTTGGGGCGACGCTCCACATCGTGGAAAGCGAGGGCGGCCGCATGACGGAAAAGCTCACCAAGGACATGATCGAGCAGGCCCGCATCATCGCGGAAGCGAAAGGCTCCTTCTGGACCGACCAGATGAGGAACCGGGATCAGCTCGCCGCCTATCACCGCATGGCAGACGAGATCTGGCAGCAGACGGGCGGCCGCATCGATGGCTTCGTTCAGAGTGTCGGAACAGCGGCTTCATTGCGCGGCATTGCCGAGGGGCTGCGCCGTCATCACGACGACATCCGGATCGTTGCCGTCGAGCCCGCCGGGTCCGCCGTGCTCTCCGGCGGCCCATCCGGCGCGCACAAGATCGACGGGATAGGTGCGGGCTATGTGGTGCCGCTCTGGCAGCCAACGCTTGCCGATTTGATCGAGCGCATCTCGACCGAGGAAGCCATGGCGATGGCGTTCCGCCTCGCGCGCGAGGAAGGCTTGTTCGCCGGTACCTCCACGGGCGCCAACGTGCTCGCGGCTCTGCGGCTCGCCGAACGGCTGGGGCCGGATGTCACAATCGTGACGGTCATGTGCGATACGGGAATGAAGTACCTGAAGACCTTCGGGACAAGGCTCGGAGCGAACGCACGTGCCTGATGCCGAAGCCCCTTTCAGCGAATGGGCGGCAGCCGGCGCTTGACCGGTGAGGCCTTGACGATGGAGGTGCTGGTCTGGGCGCGTTGTGCAATGCGCTCCAAGATCGGATCGAGCTCGTCGATGGAGCGCAGGAGATAGCGCGCCACGAAGCAATCGTCGCCCGTCACCTTATCGCACTCGATGACCTCGGGGCTTTCGATCAGGAGCTTCTCCACATGGTGCAGCTGTCCCGGCAGCGGCCGGATGCGCACGATGGCCGTGAGGGTGTAGCCCAGGGCCTTTGGGTCGAGTTCGAGCGTATAGGCACCGACCACGCCGTCCTCCTCCAGCCGTCGCAGCCGCTCGGCGATGCTCGGAGGCGAGAGGCCCACGCTCCGGGCAAGCTCCGCATGGGAGAGCCTGGCGTTGTCGCTCAGGAGGCCGATCAGCGCTTGGTCGATCTCGTCCGGAACCGAGTTTCTGCTTTTAAGGTTTCTTGCTGAGATTGCCATTGCTTCGAAGGCCGATTGTTCAAGCTGCTTTCGATCATGAAAGTACGCCCGTCCCGGCGAAAGATAAAGTTCTGCCCTCGTCACAGGAGGCGCAGCCATGGGATCGCAAGTTAAGGTGTCGGGACGGCTGGAGATGATCGGCGCGATGGCGCTCTCGGGCACCATCGGGTACTTCGTGGTCGAGTCCGGCCAGAGCGTCTGGAACGTGGTGTTATTCCGCTGTCTGTTCGGGGCCTTGAGCCTGTTCGCCTATTGCTGGACGAAAGGGCCTCTGGCGCCATGGCCGTTCTCGACGCGCACGCTGATGCTCGCCATTTTAAGCGGTGCGGCCATCGTGCTCAACTGGGTGCTGCTGTTCTCGTCCTACGGGCATGCGTCGATTTCGATCGCCACCGCCGTCTACAACACCCAGCCCTTCTTCCTGATCCTGCTCGGGATGATGCTGTTCGGCGAGCGGCCGACGGGAGACGCGCTCGGTTTCATTGCCCTCGCGTTCCTTGGTCTTCTGATGGTCACCCAGATCGAGGCTGGCGGTCTCCCCTGGAGCAGCGGCTATGGAATCGGTCTGCTGCAGGCACTGGGGGCTGCCTTCCTCTATGCTGTGGCGTCCGTCATTGTGAAGCAGCTTAAAGGCATCCCGCCGCACGTGATCGCGCTGGTGCAAGCCCTGCTCGGCACCGCGATTCTCCTGCCGCTGGCCGACTTCTCAAGCCTGCCGGCGGAGTCCCTGCAATGGGGGTATCTCGCGGTGCTCGGGATCGTGCACACGGGCATCATGTACATCCTTCTGTATGCGGCGCTCCAGAAGCTGCCGACGCCGGTGATCGCCGTGCTCTCATTCACCTATCCGGCTGTTGCCATTCTCGTGGATTACCTGGCCTATGGCCGCGACCTGTCGCTCGGCCAGTGGAGCGGTATCGGGCTCATCCTGCTCGGCAGCGCCGGGGTGAACTCGAAGTGGCGGCTCGGGGTCAGTCGTCTGAGGATCAGCCCCACTCGGACGTGAGCAAATCCGGCCGCCGCTCGCGGGTGATGCGCTCCGATTCCTCACGACGCAAACTGATCACCCTTGAATCTCACGGACAAGAGCGGCCGGAGGCAAACTTCATCACAGTAATTCTCGATACGGCAATGACCTGGTGAGAGACGTTATGGGAGGATGACCAAAGCTTGCTGAACCATAGTGCCAGGGCTTCTTCCCAGATCTAGTTGATATGTTATATTAAATTTGGAGGTTCTCATGGGTCTAGATTTGATACCGCTTGGTAAGCCTAAGCTGGGCTATGAGGAAGAGCATGCGCGGCTGTTCGAAGCTCTCAAAGAAGCTGCCTTCTTCGACATTCCATCCCCACCTTTTTTCGTCCGTTTGAAGCAGCGGGTTGAAGTGCTTCTAGGGCGAAGGGTGAGGTCTGATGTCAGCACCGGCCGGTTGGCCGATGGGCCGATTCTTCTTCGTCAGCTGGAAGACATTTCCGTTTCACCGTACGACACATTGTGCTGCCCGCGCGCAGGTATCGATCCCGTGGCGGATCCCTGGCTCAGAAGCGCTTATGACGAAAGCAACGCCAAACGCGAAGGCAAGTCGTTCGAGCAGTTCAGGCAGGACATCCATGGCGAGTACGTGCTTGCGCTCGCTCCTCCCAGCCCAGGCCTTCCGCATTATGCCAGCGGCCCTGGGCAATATGTGGAGGGATATGCGTTCCGCGGCAAAGCACTTACCTTGGAAGGCATCGAGGACATTCTCGGCCTCGAACTCTACAATAAAGCCTGGATGCATCTCTCACCCCAGGAACTGGTCGAGTACAGCGATGAGCTTGAGGAGGCCGCTCTCAGGCATGCTCAGGAGCACGACATCTCCAGAGACGTCATGGCTCTCGAGGCTGGAGATGACTGCTCCCATGAAGAAGAGCAGCTCCTGATCTTACTCTCGTTGGCGCGCTGGTGTCGCTACTGGGGCGAGAATGGACACCCTGTCTGGTCGGACTACTGACCCCGCAGCAGGTCCGGCCGCCGCTCGCGGGTGATGCGCTCGGATTCCTCGCGGCGCCAGCGCTCGATCATGGCGTGATTGCCGGAGAGCAGCACGTCGGGAATCGGCCGGCCCTCCCACTCGCGGGGGCGGGTGTAATGCGGATATTCGAGGCGGTTTGACTCGAAGCTCTCTTCCGTGCCCGACGCCTCCTTGCCCATGACGCCGGGCAGAAGGCGCACGCAGGCATCGAGCACGATCATCGCGGCCATTTCGCCGCCGGAGAGCACGTAGTCGCCGATCGACACCTCTTGAAGCCCGCGCGCCTCGATCACGCGCTCGTCCACCCCCTCGAACCGGCCGCACACGATGACGACGCCCGGACCGGCAGCAAGCTCGCGCACGTAAGATTGCGTGAGCGGTTTCCCCCGGGGGCTCATGAGGAGCTTCGGGCGCGGATCGTTTTCTGGAACGTTCGCGTCGATGGCAGAGGCCAGCACGTCGCAGCGGATCACCATGCCGGGGCCGCCGCCCGCCGGCGTGTCGTCGACGGTGCGGTGACGGCCAAGGCCGTGGTCGCGGATGTTCTTGGCCTCGAGCGACCACACGCCGCGCGTCAGCGCATCGCCGGAGAGCGACATCCCGAGAGGTCCCGGGAACATGTCGGGATAGAGCGTGAGGATGGTGGCGGAAAAGCTCACGCCTCGTCCTCGGGCTGAGGCTTAGCCGGCTCGAACAGGTCGTCCGGCGGTGCCGCCACGATGCGCTTAGCCGCGATGTCCACCATCGGCACGAAGGCCTTGGTGAAGGGCAGGAACGCCGTCGGGCCTTTTTGCGCGGGTGCGATTTCGAGAAGGTCGCCGCCGCCGTAATTGGGCACGGCCACAACAGTGCCGATGATGTCGCCGGCTTCCGTCTGAACGGACAGGCCAATCAGGTCGGCGAGCAGGAATTCGTCGTCTTCCTCAGGCGGAGGAAGCTTGTCGCGCTCCACATGGAGCTGAACGCGGTTGAGTGCTTCCGCGGCCTCGCGCGTGGTCACGCCGTCGACGACGGCGATGAGCAGATCGGGTGCGCCGCCTGGCGCCGTCCGCACGTTCTTGAGGGAATAGGTTTTGCCGTTGCCGGCAATCAGCGGCTGGTAACCGGCGATCGCCTGCGGATCGCCCGTATGGGATTTCAGCCGCACTTCACCTTTCAGGCCATGGGCGCGACCGAACTCGCCCACGAGGACGAGGTCGTCACGGGGTGGCGCCGACAGGCCCTCTCCCCCCTTGTGGGGGAGAGTTGGAGAGGGGGGTGTATGCGCGACCTTAGATCGGTTTGCGCCGGCACCCCCACCCCTGCCCTTTTCCGGATCGGAA